>NZ_PCOH01000008.1:0-188512 GCF_002976445.1 Bacillus sp. MYb56 | reverse complement strand
GCTTGATTTTTCAGGGCTTTTTTATTAAACTGTCCATTTTATAGGGTACAGTTCACTTTAGGAGGGTTCTTTTTCTTTATTAATGATTCTTTAACATCACTAACAGCTTCTCTTGGCTATACATCCATACTGTAATGATTAAACAAGCAAGAGCGACTTCTGATAACGCCATAAATCCAATTGCATAATGACCTGTTAGTTGGAATAGTAACGTTAAAATTAATGGTGGGAAGAACCCTCCTAATCCACCTAAAGCTGACACAACCCCATTTACAATCCCTGCTTGCTCAGAGAAGTACATTGGAACAAGCTTAAAGATTGTTCCATTTCCAATACCTGCACAGAATGCAACTAGTAAGCAACCAAATGTATACACGTTCATACTAGGCATGAATGATAAAACAATACCAGATAGTGTTAAGCCGATAAATACGAAGATTAATATTTTAAATGGATTAAATTTATCACCGAGCCAACCACCAATCGGGCGCATCATTGTTGCTAATACGATGAATCCAGCTGTCCGCATGCCTGCATCTACTTTCTCTAATCCGAAGTGAGATACTAAAAAGTTTGGTAAATATACTGTAAATGCAACAAATGATCCAAATGTTAAAAAGTAAAAGATACATAGAAACCAAAGTTTTTCATTTTTATATACACCTTTTATTTGTTCCATTAATGGTGTATTCACCTTTTTTTCCTTACGATCGCCTAATAAAAAGTTCATAAGTGCAAATGCTGCAAGTAAAACTAAATAACACTGTACTGTTGTTCTCCAGCCAACTGATGTCGCAATTACAGGTGCTAAAAATGAAGTAATTGCTGTTCCAGCGTTACCCACACCGTAAATACCATTTACAAAACCGTGACTCTCTTTCGGGAAGTATTTCGGTAGAGAAGTTACTCCTACAGAGAATACAGCACCACCAATCCCTACAAATAATCCACCAATAATTAAATCCATCATAGAATTGGCAACACTAATGTAAAAGACAGGGAATAATAAAAGTATAAAACTAATAAAGAACAATTTTCTTGCTCCGTAACGATTTGTCCAATAACCAATTGGAATGCGAAGAATAGAACCTAAAATAACCGGTACTGCTGTGACCATAGAAATTTGTCCCGCAGTTAATGGAATATCCGCTTTAATATATGGCATTAATGATGATAAGATAACCCATACCATAAAACCGATAACTAGATTAGAAGTTTGTAAACTTAATTGAAAATTAGGACTTTTCATCCTGTTCCCTCCTATGTATGCATAGTTATATTCATTCTCTCCAGCCTAATCACGTCCTAACATGATTAGGCTGAAAAGAATCAACCACCACTTACTGGCGGAATCATTGCTACTACATCGCCAGTTTGAATAATGTCATCCTCATTTGCATACTCTTCATTTACGGCGACCATTATCTCGTTTGAAATCGCTACGCTGTATTTCTTAATGAGAACTTCCTTTAGTTCAGCAACCGTAATATTTTCACAATCTATGTACAAGGCCGGCTTACTTGCTTCTTCTTGCAAATGTGCAAATAATAGTACTTCAATCATGTTCTCATCTCCCTTTCAGGCTCACCATTTGCATATGCTATTTTCTCTAACTGATCACCTATCCATGACTCACCATCTTCCCAAAACTCTTTCTTCCAAATCGGAACAATTTGTTTTATACGCTCCATAATATATTCGTTCGCCTCATAGGCTGCTTTCCGGTGTGGTGTTGAAACGGCGACAACAACAGCAAAATCAGAAATTTGCAATGTACCAATGCGATGTGTAATTGCTACATATGTCCCAGGCCACTTCTCTTCTACTTCATTACCAATTTTCTCAAGCTGTTTTTCCGCCATTGTTTTATATGCTACATACTCTAAATATAGCGTACGACGTCCTTTCGTAAATTCTCTGACGGTACCAATGAAAGTAGTAACCGCACCACACTCACACCGAATTACTTTGTTTGTAACTTCTTCAATTGAAATAGGTGTATCAATTACTTCATAATACGTATGTGTCATTTTGCACCTCTTACCTTTGTATAAGTTAGCAATCTATTTTTCTATTACTTGTATGATCGAAGTGGTTCTTTCCACGGCCACTCACTTCCTATGTTCGATTCCAATAATAATACCGAAACAATTATTCCTGCTTCAAATCCTCTCGTTCCTCCCGGCAGGACGATAAATGCATTCGCCTCTGCAAGTGAAGAAATTGCACTAGATTTATCTAAACCAACTGGTGTAGCTTGCAATTGGCCATCTACAATTTCTACTCTCCCTCTTACAAAACGAGTAAATGGGTTTGCTTTCGGAAAATCTTTCTGTAAAATCGCTTCTGCACGATATACATGCGGATCTTTTCTATGCAAATATGTTCCAATGACTGGCCGAACATATAATTCACATCCGACATAACAAGCTGAAGGATTACCAGATAGACCAAATAATAGTTTTCCTTCTAGCTCAGCTACAGTTGTCACACTTCCTGGTCGCATCGCTATTTTGTTGAAAAGTACATTAGCTCGTAATCTCTCATAAATAGCAGGTAAATAGTCATAGTCTCCTACTGAAACGCCACCAGTTGTAATTAAAATATCGACTTCTTTTATTGCTCTTTTTACGGTCTCATAACACGTCTCTAAATCGTCAGCAAATTGTCCATAATAGCGTACAATTCCACCTGCTCGCTCAATTTGAGCAGCAATCATATAGGAATTACTATTTCGAATCTTCCCCGGTTTAAGCTGTTCATGTACTTCTAAAAGTTCACTTCCTGTCGCTACAATTCCAATAACCGGCTGTTTTACAACATGTACGGAACTATAACCAAACGTAGCAAGAAGCGCCGCTACTCCAGGGTTAATAGAAATCCCTTTTTTCACAAGTATGGCATTTTGTTTTACATCTTCTCCTTTAAAAGAAATGTTATCACCAGCAGCGAAAGAGCGTTTTAATTTCATATAAGTCTTTTCTTTTTCTTCAAATCCTTCCGTTAGCTCTAACATAACAACCGCATTACATCCTGCTGGAATTGCAGCTCCTGTCATAATACGTACAGCTTGAAATGCTTTCACCTCTTCTCTAAAAACAGAACCTGCCCCGATCTCACCAATCACTTCAAACTGAATCGAGTTACTGCTATTTGCTTCTTTTGTATCTTCCGCTCGAATCGCAAATCCGTCGTACGGAGAGCGATCGAAATGCGGGACATCATGATCTGCAATAACATCTTCTCCAAGCATTCTACCGTAGCTGTCTATAAGAGAAACCTTTTCTATTTCACCTTGATGAGCATACTCCATTATGCGTGCAACTGCTTCTGCTACTGGAATTGGTTTACGTTTTTCTAGCATTCTTTTTTCACCTCGTTTTGATAAGGATAAACTCTCTTTCTGTTCATCCTATATATTTTGCGTATAATCGTTTTGCCATTTTTACATCATTTGTCCCATGAATAAATGCCCTACCGTCTGTAAATAAAACAAAACGATATTCATCTACTAGAAACGATAGTAAATATGGAGTTTTTTTGACACTCACGCTTTTTTGTAAGCGCTTTTGAACTTCTTCTAAATTAAGAATTCTCTTTATTCCTGGACGGATTTGAACTGTATTCCGCCCGCATAGCACTTCAGTTTTCATCTGTGATCCAAATGTTAAACTTGGGTACGTGCGTACATTCCCACAAGATGGACATGTACTTTTTTTCTGCCTGTTTACTTTTAATGAGATACATTGATTGTTCCAAATATCAAATGATAACATTGTTCCTCGCAACGCCTTATAATCGTCCACCAATATTTTCATCGCTTCTGTTACTTGGTGAGCAACTACCATTTGTACAGCTGGCTGAATAATTCCTGCTGTATCACATGTTGCACCGCCCATAGGATGATCCATTAGGCAGCGAAAGCATGGTGTTTCCCCCGGAAGAATTGTATACGTTACACCGTAACTTCCAATGCATCCACCGTATATCCAAGGTATATTTTCTTTTTGCGAAATGTCATTTATAAGTAGGCGCGTATCGAAATTGTCAGTCGCATCTAATATAAGATCCACTTCTTTTGTTAACTCTTCTATTTCTTGCATTGTGACATCCGTTACAATTGGTACAATTTCTACTTCAGAATTAATCTTTCTTAAATGTTCTGCCGCTGCAATTGCTTTTGGTTTACACTGCTGTGCATCTTCTTCTGTATATAACTGTTGTCGCTGTAAATTACTCCATTCGACGTAGTCACGGTCAGCAATTGTCAATTTCCCAATCCCCATCCTAACGAGCGCTTCCGCATTTGCAGCTCCTAGTGCACCCGCACCGATTAGGAGCACATGTTTTTTTCTTATTTTTCTTTGTCCCATTTCACCAATTCCAGAAAACAATACTTGCCTTGAATATCGCTCTTGCATAGGGAATCCGCCTTTCGCTATCCACCAATATAAGACATTTCAACTTTTGGACGTTTATTTGTACTTTCAGCCGTTCTTTCATCCGAATACCGATCTGTTCTGCACTCCCATGTATGTTGGAGAATTTTTAATAATGAAGCATCAGAAATATTTTCTCGAAGAAGCGTTCGCAAATCCGTTCCTTTCGTTCCAAATAAGCACGTAAAAAACTTACCGTCTGCCGAAATACGAGCTCTCGTACAAGAGGAACAAAAAGATTCAGAAACAGAAGTAATAAATCCAACTTCTGCATCGCTCCCTACATATCGATACAATTTCGCAACTTCTCCAAAGTAACGAGGTTTAACAGGCTCAATCGGATATACACGATTAATTTTCTCTATTAATTGTTCCTTCGTAATAACTTGTTCAAAGTTCCATCCGTTCGTACTGCCCACATCCATAAATTCGATAAAACGAAGCTGAATTTCTTGTTCTTTAAAATAACGAGCCATTAGAAGAATTTGACTATCATTCATCCCCTTTTTTACGACCATATTTACTTTTACTTCTAATCCAGCTGCTTTTGCTGCTTCAATTCCTTTCAATACAGGTTTTGTACTTACATTTCGTCCATTAATTTTTCGGAAGACATGATCTTCTATCGCATCTAAACTAATGTTTACCCGTTTTAATCCCGCTTCTTTTAATGCCCTTGCCTGTTTTGCTAAATGAATACCGTTTGTTGTGAGTCCAATATCCTTTAAGCCTTCTAGCTTTGCAAGCCTTGCAATTAACTTCGGTAAATCTTTACGCAATAAAGGTTCACCGCCAGTAAGTCTAATTTTATTAACACCCATACTTATAAATAATCTCGCTAACCTTTCTATTTCATCGAATGTTAGTAAAAACTCTTCCTGTAAAAAAGCATAATCAGGTCCGAACACTTCAGCTGGCATACAGTACGTGCACCTAAAATTACAACGGTCAATAACTGAAATACGTAAATCTTGAAGTGGCCGCTCTAAAGAATCTTTCATCTTCTCGTGCATCTATATCCCTTCTTTTCTACTGCAATCATTAGTAAGCTTTCAAATTTTTTATTTGCCTTCATTATAAAAAAGAAGCTACATATTCAATGTGACTTTTCTCACATTACTTTCCCCATTCAAAAATTCTTCACAAATCCGTTCGAATTTTGTTCACATCTCTAGTCCCATTCTCTTTACATACTAAAATTTCTTAAACTAAAAAACTTATATTCGTATAATATAAACCCTTACTATAAGTAGCTTTTTAGACATTTAGGGTCGTTTTTCCTTACGGTCATTGAAATTTTACTTTATTTTCAAAAATATCTCTTGCAATTTCATCATGATTACATCCAAAATAAGAAATATACTGCTTATAAGAAGAAAGGTGATTGCTGTGGCAAACAGTACGGCATTATCCAAAGATTTAAAGGAGTTACTTTCATCTGTTGAATATAAAATGCAAATCAATAAGGGGAGTTTTATTTTTCAAGAAGGTATGGAAGCGACAGAAATTTATATCATTCACTCTGGAAAAGTGCAAATCAGTAAACTTAGTGCTGACGGACAAGAATTAACACTTCGCATTTGTTCACAAAATGATATTATTGGGGAATTAACATTGTTCACGGAAAATGCAAGGTATTTATTAAATTCAAAATGCCTTGAAGATGTTGAAGTAGGCGTTATAAAGCGTGAAGCCTTAGAAAAAGCATTACTCCAAAAACCCGCTCTTGTATTTGAATTTATGAAATGGATTAGTGAACATTTAAGAAGAATGCAAACGAAGTTCCGAGATCTAGTATTACACGGCAAAAAAGGTGCCCTATATTCTACTCTCATTCGAATGACAAATAGTTATGGTGTGTTAAAAGAAAATGGGATTCTCATCGATTTACCATTAACGAATCAAGAACTTGCAAACTTCTGTGCAACTTCGCGTGAAAGCGTAAATCGAATGTTAAATGATTTGAAAAAAAAAGGTACGATTTCTATTCATAAAGGAAAGATTACAATCCATGATTTACAATTTTTAAAATGTGAAATTGCTTGTGAAGATTGCTCTGCCTCTGTTTGTAGCATAGAGTAGCATCTTATTTAGATGCTACTCTTTTTTTCTTGCATACAGTTATTTCCTAAAAAAGACGAGGCCTTCCATTAGACCTCGTTTCATGTTAGTTGCTAACTTCTATTCGTTTACTGTGGCATTATTTTTTCAATTCATTAGGAATACGTCTTCTGTAAATCACATAACTACGGCTTAAGTATTTAATTGGGGCACTAAATACATGGACAAGTCTAGTAAATGGCCATACTGCGAATAGACCCATACCTGCAATTATATGAATTTTAAACCATACTGGTACTTCCATCATATATTCAACTTTCGGTTGGAAAATAAAGAGACTTCGGAACCACGGACTGATTGTTGTACGATAATCAAACCCTTTTGAGTCGATATTTAAAAAGGTTGAAGAAAGTCCCGCTAGCATTACGATTAATAATAAAATAAGCGCGATATAATCTCCCCTTGTACTCGTTGCAATGATGCGTTTTACTGTTACACGGCGGTACGTTAATATAATTAAACCGATGATAGAAGCAACACCTGCCGGAAGCCCGAAACTAATTGCTACTACATGATACATATGCTCAGAAATACCTATTGAACGGTATACAGACTCTGGAATTAAAATCCCCATAACATGACCACCAATGACGAACATGATCCCAAAGTGGAATAATAGACTTCCGATTCGGAGCATTTTCTTTTCTAATAGTTCACTAGATTTTGACGTCCATCCAAATTGATCATAGTTGTATCTGAAAATATGTCCACCGATAAAGATTGCAAAAATGATATAGGGAAACAATACCCATAGAAATTGATCCATCATTTTGACAACTCTCCTTTCTAATTTGCCTGTACACCCCATGTATTGATAGCGAGTAGAACAGCGGCGAGAATTGGTTCATACATACAGTTTGCTTCTTTTAATTGCCCGTGCAACGCTTGTATATTTTCCGTGTATTTACTCATAATTGGCTCGCTATCTTTTTCATTCGCGTTTGCAAGAAACTCAAGTAGAAGCGGTAAATAATCAGGTAGTTCTTTATCTGTTACGTTAAAACCAGATTTTTGATAATGCTGTTTTAACTCTAATAATTCAATTCCACGCTCTCTTTGTTCACCTGTTTTCATGTAGGTAAGATACATATTTGTCTTCTTTCCAAAGTCGAATGTATAGACGTAAGAATCAATAAGTTGATTGTCTGTTTTATTTAGCGCTTCTTTTATAAATGTTGTAAGTGATGCTCTGATTTCTTCCTGTTCAATTTCTTGAATCTCTTCCTGTAATTCTAGTAAAGCTTCCCTCCAACCTAGTTCAGGATAGGAGAGAAGAAAAGAAGAACAAGAAAAAGCTGTTTGTAAACTTTGTTTCATAGTTTTCTGCCCCCTTTTTTTTAAGAAATTGTCGTACAAGAGCCTGGCCCACCTGCGAAAGATAAACCACAACTTCCTTGCTCGCTATATAAATCTGCAACTTGTTCGCGGTGAGACGTCGGGATAACAAAGCGATCTTTATATTTCGCAATAGCAAGAAGACGATACATATCTTCTACATCTTCTTTCGTTAAACCGAGTTCTTTTAATACAGCTTTATTTGGTTCTTTATTAATTTGCAATGCTCTCATATGTGTTCGCATGACAGCCAATTTTTTCAATGTAAGACGAATATGTGATTCATCTCCTGCAGTGAGTAAATTCGCTAAATATTGAATTGGAATACGCATATTATCAATAGCAGGGAAAATCTCTTCTGCTTGCCAGTTACTACCTTTCCCCTCCACCATGTTCATAATTGGGCTAAGCGGCGGGATATACCAAACCATTGGCATTGTACGGTACTCTGGATGAAGAGGAAGAGCGATTTTCCAATCGATAATCATTTTATAGATTGGTGACTGTTGTGCCGCTTTAATCCATTCTTCAGGAATCCCTTGTTTTTTCGCTTCAGCTGCTACTTCTGGATCATTTGGATCTAGGAAAACAGTAAGCTGAGATTCATATAAATCTTTTTCATCTTCAACAGAAGCTGCTTCTTTTACTTTGTCAGCGTCATATAGCATTACCCCAATATATCGAATACGTCCTACACATGTTTCAGAACAAATTGTTGGCACACCAGCTTCAATACGAGGGAAACACATTGTACATTTTTCAGCTTTATTTGTTTGCCAGTTAAAATATACTTTTTTATACGGACAAGACGATACACAAAATCTCCATGCACGACATGCATTTTGATCCACAAGAACAATCCCATCTTCTTCACGTTTATACATCGCACCCGATGGACAAGAAGAAACGCAAGATGGATTCATACAATGTTCGCAAATACGTGGTAAATACATCATAAAGACATTTTCAAAATCCGTTTTAATTCCTTCTTCCATTTTCTTGACGTTCGGATCTTGTAACCCTGTTATATGTCCGCCTGCTAAATCATCTTCCCAGTTTGGACCCCATTCAATTTTGTCGATAAATTCACCCGTAATTGCTGATTTCGGACGAGCAACTGGTTGATGCTTACGCTGCGGGCTATTTGTTAATGTTTCATAATCATAATTCCAAGGTTCAAAGTAATCATCAATTGTTGGTTGATCTGGATTGTGAAAAATATTCATAAGACGCTTCATTTTCGAACCAGATTTCAGCTGAATTTCACCATTTTTCAATTCCCAGCCGCCTTTGTATTTCTCCTGATTTTCCCATTGTTTCGGATAACCAATTCCAGGTTTCGTTTCTACGTTATTGAAGTACATATATTCAGCACCTGGACGATTTGTCCAGGTGTTTTTGCATGTTACGCTACAAGTGTGGCAGCCGATGCATTTATCTAGGTTCATTACCATTCCGACTTGCGCTTTAATCTTCAAGCCAATCTACCTCCTTCAGTTTACGGATTACGACATTTAAGTCACGCTGGTTCCCCGTCGGACCATAGTAGTTAAATCCATAGCTTAATTGGCCATATCCACCAATCATATGTGTTGGTTTAACATGAATACGGGTTGGACTATTATGCGTTCCCCCGCGGGTGCTTGTTAATTTCGTACCAGGCACGTTAATGTGACGATCTTGCGCATGGTGCATAAATGCCATTCCTCTCGGTATACGGTGCGTTACGACAGCACGCGCTACGACAACTCCGTTACGGTTAAAGCATTCAATCCAATCATTATCAGCAACACCAGCTTCATTCGCGTCATCTTTGTTCATCCAAACAGTTGGACCACCTCTAAACAGCGTTAACATCGGTAATGAATCGAAGTACATACTATGAATCGACCACTTATTATGCGGTGTTAAATAGTTTAGTGTAATTTCTTTCCCTTCTACTTCAGGTCGTGATTTACGGAACGGTTTATGTTGCAAAATTGGTTTAAATGTTGCCATCGTTTCACCAAACTCTTTCATCATGTCGTGATCTAAGTAGAAAGATTGTCGACCAGTTATCGTTCTCCACGGGATAAGACGTTCAACATTTGTTGTAAATGGTGAGTAACGGCGTCCACCTTTTTCAGAACCCGTAAAGGCTGGAGAAGTAATTACTGTTTTCGGCTGCGCTGTAATTTGTTCAAATGTGAAGCATTCTTCTTCACGTTCTTCTGCTAAGTCACGTAGTTTTAAATCGGTTTGTTTTTCAAGCGCTTCCCATGCTTTTACCGCCATATGACCGTTTGTTGTAGAAGAAAGTGTTAATACCGCCTCAGCAGCATTAATTGCTTCTTTTATGTCTGGGCACCCCTTCGCAATAGAATCCGTTCGAACAACTCCTAATCGATTCTTTAATTGCTCATATTCTTTTTCTGCCGACCAAGAAATCCCTTTCGTACCAATCGGTTGTTTTCCAGTATTTGGTCCAAGCGCTGTCATCTTGTCATAAATCGTTTTATAATCCCTTTCGACAACATGAATTTGCGGCATTGTTTTACCTGGGATCGGTTCACACTCACCTTTGCTCCAGTCTTTAATCTTGCCAAGTGGTTGCGCTAATTCTTGCGGTGTATCGTGAAGAAGTGGTGTTGCAACGACTTCTTTCATTGGTTCAAGATCGATTTTCTTCGCTAAATCTGACACAGCTTTAGAAAGAGAGGTGAAAATATCCCAGTCAGAGCGTGCTTCCCACGGTGAACCGATTGCTGGATTAAATGGATGCACAAATGGATGCATATCCGTACTGCTTAAATCATGCTTTTCATACCAAGTTGAAGCAGGTAAGACGATATCAGAATAAAGCGCCGTTCCAGCCATACGGAAATCTAAATTAATGAGTAAATCAAGCTTCCCTTCAGGTGCATCTTCATGCCACTTAATTTCTTCTGGTCGTAATGAGTCACTATCGTCATTCATTAATCCGTTTGTTGTACCTAATAAATGTTTTAAGAAATATTCGTGTCCTTTACCGGAACTTGAAATTAAGTTTGCACGCCATACGAATAAGTTACGCGGGAAGTTGTTTTTATTATCTGGGTCTTCAATCGCAAATTTCAGTTCTTTTTCTTTTAGTTTTTGTGCAACGTATTTTCCGATTTCTTCTTGTGTTGTTGCACCAGCAGCAACAGCTTCTTTATATAATTCAATTCCATTCTTCTCGAATGTTGGATAAGAAGGTAACCAGCCAAGTCGTGCTGCTAATACGTTGTAATCACCGTGATGTTGATAACGAGAGTTGCCCTCAACTGGTGATGCTAAATGTCCAACAGGTGTATCTTCATAACGCCATTGATCTGTTACGAAATAGAAGAAAGATGTACCGTTTTGTAATTTCGGTGGCCCTTGCCAATCTTTCGCCATCGCGATTGTTTGCCATCCTTCTGCTGGTCGTAATTTTTCTTGACCAACATAATGTGCCCAACCGCCGCCGTTTACACCTTGTGCTCCAACGAGAAGTACAAGATTTAAAACTGCGCGATAAATCGTATCAGAGTTAAACCAATGGTTAATACCAGCTCCCATAATAATCATCGAGCGGCCATTCGTATCAACTGCATTTTGCGCGAACTCACGAGCAATTTGAATAATAAGCTCTCGCTTTACTCCGGTCATTTTCTCTTGCCATGCAGGTGTAAACGGTACATCATCATTGAAATCTTTCGGTTCTTGCCCGCCGAGCCCTCGGTTCACACCGTAATTTGCTAACGTTAAGTCATATACAGTTGTAACGCACACTTCGCCTTCTTCTGTCATAACTTTTTTCACTGGAATTGTACGTTCTAATATTGTATTTCCATCATCAGAGAAGTACGGAATTTGCACTGTTTCAACACTATCTTCCATTCCAAGTAAAGAAAGACGTGGATCAATCGTTTCACCTGTCTGTTCATCTTCTAAACGTAAGTTCCATTTCTTTTCGTTATCCCAACGTGATCCCATTGTGCCGTGAGGTGTTGCAAAATCATTCGTATTCTCGTTCCAAATTACAGGTTTCCATTCCCCTAACTTCGTTTCGCGTCCAATATCAGAAGCATTTAAGAAACGATCAGCAACGAATTGATCTCCTTTTTCTTTCAATGTGACAAAGAAAGGAAAATCAGTATATTGCTTCGCATACTTTGTGAAGTATTCCACTTGATTATCTACGTAAAATTCTTGTAAGATCACATGCCCCATTGCCATTGCAAGTGCACCATCTGTACCTTGTTTCACACTAATCCAATCATCTGCAAACTTTGTAGACTCGGCAAAGTCAGGACTTACAGAAACGACTTTCGTTCCTTTATATCGAACCTCTGCTAAAAAGTGAGCATCTGGTGTTCTCGTCATCGGTACGTTTGAACCCCATGTCATAATGTAACCAGAGTTATACCAGTCACTACTTTCTGGTACATCAGTTTGATCACCCCAAATTTGCGGAGAAGCTGGTGGTAAATCTGCGTACCAATCATAGAAACTAAGCATTGGTCCACCCATAAGTTGCATAAAGCGGCTACCAGCTGCATGACTTAACATCGACATTGCTGGAATTGGTGAAAAACCAACATTTCGGTCTGGACCGTATTTAATTACTGTGTATAGTAATGAAGCAGAAACGAGTTGTAATACTTCATCCCAATTCGCACGAATGAATCCCCCTTTACCACGTGCCTGCTTATACGTACGTGCTTTTTCAGGGTTTTCCACAATGCTTTTCCAAGCGTCTAGTGGTGACTCGTTATTTTGTAGTTCCTCTTGCCACATACTCCATAGAACACCACGTACATACGGATATTTCACACGAAGCGGACTATAAATGTACCAAGAAAAGCTCGCTCCACGCGGACATCCTCGTGGTTCAAAATCAGGCATATCAGGACCTGTTGTTGGATAGTTAAGCTCTTGACCCTCCCATGTTACAATTCCATCTTTCACATAAATGTTCCAGCTACAAGAACCAGTACAGTTCACACCGTGTGTAGAACGGATTACTTTATCATGCTGCCAACGCTTTCTGTACACATTTTCCCATTCACGATCTTCATATGTTTCTTGTGTATGATTATCGTTATAACGATCTATTGGTGAAAAATATTTTAAACGTCTCATTAGTGCTGAAGGTTTCTTCTTCATACTGTTCACTCCTTTAATACGTCTCTCTTACATACCCTTACTATAAGAGAGGTTGTAAAATACAGATGTGACATTTCGCACAGTTCAAGAGATTGTCATAAATTCATTTGGAAATCGGTTTAAGGGGAAACATTTATAAGTAAAGATTACTTTGTTTTGTTGTGAAGATTTCGGTCAGCGGTGGGCTTATTAGGAGAATAGTATTTGGAGGATTCACCTTTTTTTGCATAAGAAAAAACGCAGGAGAAATTCCTACGTTTTTATATAAATATATTAAAAAGAGTTTTGATACTACTTCAATAACGCTATAAGGAATTTACTTTTCTGCAACGATACTATTATCAAGACATATTTTATATAAAGTGAAACTTTAATCAGCCCGCAAATAGAGGGATAAAACTACAAATCATTATTTACTGTATTGCCCTTAATTACGGAAACAATTATACTAGATGTTATCTACATGCATAATCTGAATATTCATAAAATTATGAGTAGGATTTCCTTTGGGGACATAGAAATTATAAAGTATATCACCATGATTTTTTAACATTTAAGTTTTTCCTATTTATATAAGTTCTCAATATGAACTTATATAAACCATTCCTACTTACCTCTTAGATTACTATTATACTGCATTAAAATGAAGGAACTCCTTTTCTTTAACATAAAAATGAATTAGAAACGATAATAAAATTAGGAGGATTACGATGCCCCAGCTTGATTCATTACATCCCATAGTAGAAAAAATAATCACCAATATTGAAAAATTAATGGTCGGAAAACGAAAAGAAACGATCTTAGCTTTGACAGCTCTCTTAGCTGAAGGTCACGTACTATTAGAAGATGTTCCTGGCGTTGGGAAAACAATGCTAGTACGTGCTCTTTCTAAATCAATTGATGCTGATTACAAGCGTATTCAATTCACACCTGATTTACTGCCGTCAGATGTAACAGGTGTTTCTATTTATAATCCAAAAGAACTCCAATTTGAGTTCAAGCCTGGACCGATTATGGGGAATTTTGTACTTGCTGATGAAATTAATCGTACATCTCCAAAGACACAATCTGCCTTACTTGAAAGTATGGAAGAAGGCACTATCACAATAGATGGCATTACAAGATCGTTACCAAAACCTTTCTTTGTAATGGCTACACAAAATCCGGTCGAATATGAGGGAACATATCCTTTACCAGAAGCTCAGCTCGATCGTTTCTTGTTGAAGCTAAAAATGGGATATCCTACACCAGAAGAAGAATTTGAAATTTTAAACCGGATGGAAAAAACAAATCCACTCTCTCATTTACAAGCTATTACTACAATAAAAGAATTACTTTATTTACAACAAAGCGTACGGGAAGTAAGCATGGACAAAGCAATCAAGCATTACATTGTAAAGCTTGTTAGTCAGACTCGTTCTTATAGTTCTATACAGCTAGGTGCAAGTCCACGCGGCTCAATCGCTTTAATGAAAGCTTCACAAGCTTATGCATTCATCCATGGCAGAAATTATGTTATTCCAGACGATGTTAAATTTTTAGCGCCTTACGTTTTAGCTCACAGACTCATTCTAAAAATGGAAGCAAGATTTGAAGGAATAACAGGAGAACAAGTTATCGCCAAAATCGTTGCACGAACTACCGTGCCGACTCAAAGGACGAAGAACCTTTGATGAAACGACTACTACGGGCGCTATATCACGTTACGAAGTTATTGCTAATACCTTTATGCCTAGTCTTAACATTTGTATACGCTATGCTTCAAGGAGGATTTGTAAGTTGGTTTTTGTTTTACAGTACGATTCCTATTGGCCTTTATTCACTACTACTTCCCTTCTACGCTTTACGAGACGCTGAAGTAAAACGAATAACAAACCAAAACGAATATGCAGCAGGAGAACAATTTTTAAGCACTATTACAATAAAAAGAAGATTTCCTTTCCCCTTACTTTATTTAATTATAGAAGATGAACTGCCATCACAATTTACAAATTGTAGACAAACGAAGGTGAATAAGGTAATACTCTTTCCAGGATTGAAACGAAATATTTCGTTTCAATATGCAATTGACACAATCCCTAGAGGAGAGCACACTTTTTCAAGCGTACGTGTCAAAACTGGTGATCTATTCGGTATGATGGAGAAAGAAGTAACTTTTTCAGTTCCAGATACATTTTTAATCTATCCCCAGTACGTAGATATAACGTATCGACAATTGGAAAATCATTTCGAACAAGGAGCGCTTTCAGCAAATATAAATTTAGCAAAAGACTCTACAATCTCTGTCGGTGTCAGAGACTATAAACCTGGTGACCGCTTTTCATGGATTGATTGGAAAGCAACTGCCCGAACAAACAATATTATGACGAAAGAGTTTGAACAACAGCGCAGCCATAATATCATGATATTCATGGACAGAACTGAGTCCCCTCTATTCGAATCAGTCGTAACATTTTCCGCCTCTATTGTAAGGGCTGTCTTGAAGCAAAATTCACCAGCGTCATTCGTGTCTGTCGGAAAAGAACGAACTTTTTTCCCTTTAGACAATGGAGATAGTCAGTTACAACAAATCTTTTGTCATTTAGCGAAAGTACAAGCAGACAGTGTATTCCCGCTCTCCCGGAGTGTAGAAATGGAATTAAGAAAAATTTATGAGCCCGTAACGATTATACTCGTGACAAGCGATCTTTCTCCCGATATTCAAAAGGCGGCTGACTATGCCGCTATTAAAAATAGAAAATTAATGGTGGTTGTCGTGAAAGAAAAAGCAAATCAACTCTCACATCGAGAACTAAGTATTCTAGAAACTCTACAAAAACGAAAAATATTTGTAAATGTGGTTTATGGGAACCGGTATACAAACGTGTTTTTTGAGGTGAGCAAATGATAACATTACGAACAAAATACAAATGGGATATGAGCAGATTCTTCATGCATGTATGTGCATTTCTACTTTTACTAGAATGGCTAAGACCCCTTATAGGTATTACAAACGTAGGTAGATTAGATATTTTTGTAATATTTATAGGAATTTGCTTCACTCTCTCTTTTTTTCAAACAAGGTGGCAGATTCCAATAAAGATCGTCACGATCTTATTCATCATTCATTTCCTGTATTATAAAAATGCTTTTATAAATCCATCTTGGCTAACGAAATTTTTTGCTGATATTTCTCGAAATTCCTCTCTGTTTTTCCAGGGGAATTTGCTAGATATTTCTCCCGTTTTTCCAACACTTTTATTTTTTTTATCCTTTTGGTTTTTGAGTGCTTTCATCTCTTTTTGGATGATTCATAAAAAACGTGGGTTGTTATTTCTTATATTGACTATTATTTATATCACCATTTTTCATAACTTACATTTATACAATGCAAACTACGCTATTATTCGTACTGTTGTCATCGGCTTTTTTATGCTTAGTCTTCTTCGCATAGAACGAATAAGAGAGATGGAACACTTACAAAATTTTGCTAGAGAAATCTCAAAATTACTTAGACCTCTTACAATATTTATTGTATTGTCAGCAACTATCGCATACTTTGCTCCAAAATTTGGCCCTCAATGGCCAAACCCAATGGATTTTTTAAAATTCAACACATCTGAAGCAAGTAAAGAACAAGAAGTTTCTAAAATTGGATATGGTCTAGATGACTCGCAATTAGGCGGTCCTTTTAAGCCGGATAATACAATTATTTTTACAGCACAAACGCAAAACAAACAATATTGGAGAGTAGAAACAAAAGATTTTTATACAGGAAAAGGTTGGGATGTTTCTGAAAATCGAAAAAAAGTTTCTTTTAAAAATAAAAACGACGTCGTGAGCTGGTACGAACCAAATACAAAAACGGAGATAACTGAGGCAACAATCACCATGCAAAAAAGTTATCCTCACCTTACCTATCCAGCAGGATTAGTATCAGTTGAGGCTTCTTCTGATGTATCATACAGCGTTGACCCATTTTCAGAAAAAATCTATACGATGCACGGAGACTCTTCTACTACTTTAAATTCGTATAAAGTAACATATGAGGTTCCGGAGTTTTCCATAGAAAATTTGAAATCTGTAAAAACGAATGAAGGTCATGAAACAAGTCCTTATTTCATGACAAAGTACACACAACTTCCCGAATCATTACCGCAGCGAGTAAAAGACTTGGCTGTCAATCTTACAAATGATAAAGACAACCGATATGATAAAGTATTAGCTATTGAAAATTACTTTACAGACAATTCTTTTGTATACGAAACAATGAATGTCTTATACCCTGCCAAAAACCAAGACTATGTAGATCAATTCCTTTTCGATACAAAAAGCGGTTACTGCAATAATTTTTCGACATCTATGATTGTGTTACTTCGTTCTGCTCGGATTCCTGCTCGCTGGGTAAAAGGATTTACAGAAGGAACTCTGGAGAATACACTTGCTAGTACAGAAAGTGAGAATGTTTATACAATCGCGAACAATAACGCACACTCTTGGGTCGAAGTATATTTCCCAGGATACGGATGGATTCCATTCGAACCAACAAAAGGATTTACCAATCCCTATAATTTTACAAATAATACTCCTGCTTCTACTTCACAAAATAACGAAGTAAATAATTCTAATAACGAGCCAATACACCAACGGAACAATGAAGCAAAGCTCAAAAGTTTAATAGAAAATACAGAAGAAGCCTCTACTAAAAAGATCACAAATTCCAAAAATGATTTTTCTTGGTGGTACGTATTCCTCTCTACGATACCGATTAGTATCATCGGATACATTCTCTTCACCACTAAAATGAAATGGATTACATTTTTTATTATTCTTTTCTATAAATACCGAAAAGATGATGCTGTTTATCAAAAAGCTTACGGTACACTTTTAAACCAATTTGCGAGAATCGGCATACCACGGGGTGAAAGTCAAACATTCCGAGAATACGCTCTCCACATCGATACACTTTATAACTCGGCCGATATGCAACAACTTACTTTCAGTTATGAGAACGCTATGTATCAAAAGGAACAGGCCGCAGCCGAATGGAAGACATCCGTACACTTATGGGAAGTGCTTATGAAAAAAGCAGCTTCTCTGCCTAAATCAAACGACTACGATAGAGTGATTTAATCTTGATAATGTGAGTTTAAAGAAAACACCTCAAAGAGCTACATTGTTCTTTGAGGCGTTTTTTAATAAAGTGAAACTCCTAATTATTCCCCAAGTACCTTCTCAATCTCAACCTCTAAATCCATCGGCTTCGTCTGCGGTGCAAAACGTCCTACTACTTTCCCGTCTTTTCCAATTAAAAACTTAGTAAAGTTCCATTTCACTGCTTTCATACCGAGTAAACCTGGCGCTTGTTCTGTCATGTATGTATAGAGAGGATGAGCCTTGTCACCTTTTACATCAATCTTTGCAAACATTGGGAAGTTCACACCGTAGTTCAATTCACAAAAACTAGTAATATCAGCTTCTGTGCCTGGTTCTTGTCCCCCAAATTGATTACAAGGGAAACCGAGTATTTCTAGTCCTTGGTCTTTATATTTATCATATACTTCCTGTAACCCTTTATATTGTGGTGTAAATCCACATTTACTAGCTACATTTACAATAAGAAGTGCTTTTCCTTCGTAATCTTTTAACGATTTTTCTTCTCCTGTTATTGTTTTAGCTGAAAAATCATAAACTGTCATTGTTCATACCCCTCTCTTCACTATCATTCTATGTTTATACTATACTACATTCGTGAATATACAGCTCTTATTACGTATTCACATACCGTAATGATAGCGCTTTATTTTCGTTCGAAAATTCGACACAATATACTAGACTTTTATGATGGAAATTTTTACAATTAATTTGTGAACAAAATGTGACAGTTTATATTTCCATTATAATAGAAAAGGATGGTGTTCATTATGAAAACTGCACAACATGAAACGATTTCAAATCGCGAGTTTTATTTCGTACTATATATGATGTTATTGTATGTTATTGGCTGGGTAATCGATGTAAATGGTTTATTTTTAAGCTCCTACTTTAATTTAGCAGGAGAAATTATGCTTCCGATCGTTGGTGGCATTGTTGGACTGTTCGTTATGTCTATCAATAAAGAACAAACGAAATAACTACATTACAAAAGGGCAGAAGACGAGCTTTCGTTTTCTGTCTTTTTCTATTTTTAGCGTATAATAGATACATACCGTATATAAGGAGTGGTAAGTATGAAAAAAGTAGAACAACTATCTTCTCATCTATATCTTATTGATGATTATGACTTACAACATGATGAACGCACAGGTACATACGTTTTATTAGGTGACGATATTACTTTAATTGAAACTTGTGCGGCCCCTTCTCTTCCCTATATTTTAGACGGCTTACAGCAATTACATATTAATTTAAATGATGTAAAAAACATTATCGTTACACATGTTCATTTAGATCACGCAGGCGCAGCAGGGTTAATGATGGAAAAGTGCCCAAATGCTACTCTATTTGTGCATCCGCGTGGGGCTCGTCATATGATTGATCCAACAAAACTAATTCTTGGCGCAAAAGCTGTGTACAAAGAAGATTTTGATAAACTTTTTGATCCAATTCTTCCAATTGAAGAAGAACGTGTTCATATTGTACAAAATGGTGATACATTAAAAATTGCAGAAGACCGTACACTCACATTTTATGATACACCGGGACATGCGAAGCACCATATTAGCATTCACGATTCATTAACAAACGGCATTTTTACTGGTGATACAATAGGAATTTATTATAGAGAACTCGCAGACCTTGATGTAGAACTATATCTACCATCAACGTCTCCTTCACAATTCCAGCCAGATGCGATGATTGCTTCTAAAAATCATATTCAAAGTATGAATGTAGATACTATTTATTTCGGTCATTACGGCGCATCATCCAATGTTACAGAAGTATATAACCAACTTGAACATTGGTTACCTATTTTCGTTAATACTGGAAATGAAATTTTTCAAAAACATACTGATTTTGATGAGGCTACTAAGGCATTACAATCTTTACTACTGGAGAAAGTCTCCACTCATCTTACAAAGCTAAATGTTCCATCCAATCATTCTGTTTATAACATTTTACATCTTGATTTAGAAATTAGCGCGATGGGAATTATTGATTACTTAACGAAGCAAACAAAATCCACAATTAACTAATAGAAAACGAAGATATATACAACGCCATTATCGTATATATCTTCGCTCCTTGAATATATTTTTTAATAAAGGATGGTGGAATGGAATGCAAAAAGTGATACTATACCTCTGCTTTACATTATTTATCATCTTATTATTAGTTGTAGGTGTTAAAATTCAATTTTATTTAGATACAGACGCGCAAGTGAACTTTAACGTCTATCCAAGATTATTCTACTTTACACTCTTCCCTCTTTTGGTCGGCATTTTATTACGATTCCTACAATCAATTAATCGCGAAACGAGTAAACAAAACTGGAACTTTCAGCCGGATAAGTTTATCGCTATTACGTTGCCAACACTATTCATTGCCTTTTCTCCAGCTCTACTCTTTTCACCAGTTGGTAAATACCTACCTTATTTAACTAATATTATTCTTGTGAATACAACTTTCATTACCATTATTAGTTTAATAGCTGGTTACTCACTTTTAGATTGTTTGATACAAAAAGACAAGGAGAATAGTAAGGAATATAACTAAGTGATTTCCCACTTTCACTTTATTAAGCAAGTCAAGGTAATTCTGCCCCTGACTTGTATGCAAAAGAACCTAATGTTCAATTTTTAAGTGCCGTTGGTTATGCTGGGTTATTTATAAGTGCAATACTCCTTGTAAGAGTTGCTATACATGTGGTAAGGAAATTTAAGTAATAACAAAACGAGTATGAAATCGCATAGATTTTATACTCGTTTTTTATTGTTCATATATTTAATTGGTAATAGGAAATTTATGTTAAACTAAAGAAAGTCGCGCACTAAATCAAAATACATTTCAAACAAGGGAGACTTATTATGAAATTAGGGACTTTCTCGTTTCTAACGTTTATCACAAGTATATGTTCTTTCTTTATTTTAAGAGGACCTAATTCAAATTTAACATTAATTATTGTGCTTCTAAGTATTCTTTCATTACTCGGTATTATTTTTGCGATCGCATCAAAGAATTGGCTATTTAAAATAGTTGGTACGACATTAAATGGAGTCATACTAATATTTGTATATTTCTTATTGCTAGCAAAAGGAATAGGTGGTTAATATATTTACGTTTCAATAAGAAAAGCTCACAGCTTAAGCTATGAGCTTTTTTACTTATCTCACCTTTTCATCTACATACTCCATAAACTGTTCTGCTTTAATAAATCTTTCTTTATAAGCTTCAGGTACTTCTTCTACTGTTATCCCACCACTCGATTTCGCTTTTACTAATACAGTTTGATATGACATTAACGCTTCCATATATTGTTCATACTCTTCTGAAGTTAATACTTCTTTACTAGATTTATGGCCATTTAATTTATCAAAATACGGCTGAAGTTCCATTTCTACCTTTTTCATTTCCTCTTTTTTAGCTGGTGATAATTGATCATAATCAATATTACCGTTCGAATCCCCGTACTCAAGCTTTGCATTCGTTAATTTCTTTAGTTCTTTTGTAAACTCTTCATATTCTTTTGCACCCATTTCATTTTCCGCTTGTGACAATTTCGCACTAAAGCGCATGTATCCTTCTAATGTTAAACTTCCGGCATGCTTCTTTAAGTTTTCAAAAGATCCGTATATACCATCTGCCATAATAGATTGATAAGCAAAACCAGTCGTCGGGATTAAAAATGCGGCTGCAAGCACTCCTGCGATAAGGCGCTTCTTCCTTTTACTTCCCCCGCTCTTCATTTTTATTTGAACAATTACTTTTTCTTTTAACTCCGGCGGGGCAATAATCCCCTTCGCTTCTTCTTGTATAGATTCTCTAACTCTACAATCTAAGCTCATTTCACATTCCCTACCTCTCCTAAAAAGATTTCTTCTACTTGCTCTTTTTGACGTAGTTTCTTTAAGGCCGCATGAATTCTAGATTTCACGGTACCGATTGGAATATGTAATATTTGTGCTACTTCTTCTTGTGAGTAATCATGTAAGTATCTTAAGATAATAACTTGTTTCAATTTATATGGTAATTTATGAATGAGTTCAATTAATTTTTGGTTTGATATTTTACTTACAACATCGCTAGAAAAATCAATTTCTACTGGTTTTCTTTGCTCTTCTGCTTTTTTTACAATTCGCAGTCGCATCCACCTCTTTCTTCTATAAGAATGGATTTGTTTAATCGCAAGTCCAATTAACCATGGACGAAATGGCTTCTCACTATCATATTTACGAAGCGATTCATATAGCTGTATGTATATTTCCTGAACGACATCATCTATATCTGCTTTATCCTCTATTAAAAAATGTGCTGTCTTATATACTTCTTGAATCGTTTTATCATACAATTCGCTATACGCTTCTTTATTGCCTGATAAAGTTAATTGGATTAAATCTGTATACACTGTTTCATCTTTCATGTACCATCCCTCCTTTGTCTTACACTATATATTGGCAAGCAAACGATATTTCGTTCGATTTCTTTCAAAGATTTTTCAAATAAATTAATATAATGATGCAATAACTTCATAAGCTTCACTTATAACCCTGCATAACAATTATATAATTTTCCAATTCCTAATGAAGATTTAAAATAATATATATAGTCAAATTTAGGAGGATGTATATGAAAGCTATCGTTGTAACTTCATTCGGTGGTCCTGAAGTGTTGAAATATACGGACATGGATATTCCTACAATTTCAGATAATCAAGTTTTAATTCGCGTTGTTGCTACTAGTGTTAATTTCGCCGATATTAAATCACGTTATGGCAAAAAAGGAAACAAATCCTTACCTTTTATTCCAGGGATAGATGCAGCTGGTATTGTAGAACACGTAGGCTCTCATGTAAAAAACATTCATCCTGGCCAGCGTGTCATTACTTTTCCTCAAAATGGCTCTTACGCTGAATATGTTGTCGCGAACGAAAATCTTACTTTTGTATTACCTGATGAAGTTAATTTCCAAACTGCAGCCGCTTGCCCTATCGTATCTTTTACAAGCTATAATTTACTCGCAAATGTTGCAAGGATTCAACAAGGTGAATCTGTTCTAATTCATGCAGCTGCTGGAGGAATTGGTACTACCGCGATTCAACTCGCAAAATTATTAGGGGCTAAAAAAGTAATCGGGACTGTCGGAAGTGAAGCAAAAAGAAAAATTGCTTTAGATGCTGGCGCTGATTATGTTATTTGTCATCAAGATGAAGATTTTGTAGAGAGGGTAAATCAGCTTACACACGGAGAAGGCGTTAATATTGTTTTAGATTCTATTTCTGGAACTGTTTCTGAAAGAAGTTTAAACTGCCTTGCTTATTACGGTCGCCTCGTCCATTTCGGCAATGCTAGCGGAGAAGTTGGTAGTTTTCAAACGAAAGATTTACACGCAAGTTGCCGTTCTATACTCGGTTTCAGCTTTGGCACTACACGGAAAAAACGTCCTGAATTGCTTCAAGAAACTGCGAATGAAGTTTTCCGTTATTTACGCGATGGAAGTTTACAAATTAAGGCTACGAAATCTTTTCCCCTTCAAGATGCAGGGAAAGCACATGAATGGGTCGAAAGTAGACAAAGTACAGGGAAAGTAATACTACACGTTCAGACAGCTCCCTAAAATGAATACATGAAATAGAGGTGTTATTCATGGGATCACGAATTATGCATATCATTATCGCTAACTGTATTGCTGAGAAACTTTCTATTCAAGATAAAACTTCTTTCTTACTTGGTGGTGTAGCTCCTGATGCTGTTCATTCAAAAAAAGAAAAAGGAACTTCACATTTTTACGCTGGTACAACGAAGAACTATACGAGAAGAATAGATTATGATTCATTTATTCATAAATACGAAGATCATCTGGATTCCCCTTATATTTTAGGTTATTATACCCACCTCATTGCCGATGATAATTGGCTAAGCGGCTTTTTTCTACCTTGGCTTAAAAACAGAATAGAAAACGACGAAACTATCGCACCTATGTACTATAACGATTTTAAATTATTGAACGCACAATTGTTGCATCATTACGATAAAGAACAGCAGCTCTTCGCCCTACTTAATCAAGAGGCTAACATTGTGAATATAGAGGAGATTTCTAGAAAGAATGTTTTAGCTTTTCGGCAATATATTTTTGAAGATATGCTATATCCTGAGCAACACTTGCACGAAAACTTACAAGTGTTTTCATTTGATCAAATCGTTGGTTATATTGAGACTGCAATTGAAAAAGGAACATTTTTTATAGAACAACTCGTTAATAAAAAATTGACTTCAAATATTTAATCCCCCTCATTATTTACGAGGGGGATTTTCACATAACTATATAATTATTTATTTTTTCCCATTACTGCAAAGTAATTCCCTTCACTATCAGCAAAGTTAAACACTTTACCAGAAGGCATAGTTACGTCTTCCCAATTATTTATCTAGGCTTTTTCTTACCAGTAAAAGCTGGTTTCTTTTTCTTTGGTGCTGGTGGTTTCGATTCTACAAATGTTCCTTTGAACATTTCTTGTTTCGTAAACACGATACCTAATTTTTTCGCAAATTGAAGTAATTTACGCTCTTCTTGTTCTGTTACAAGAGAAACAACTGTTCCTTCTTTGCCCATACGTCCAGTACGTCCTGAGCGGTGAATATATTGGTCTACTGTGTCTGGTAACTCTAAGTGGATTACGTGTGTTAAATCATCGATATCTAATCCACGTGCTGCAATATCAGTAGCAAGTAATATTTCTAATTTCCCGCTACGGAACGCGCGCATCGTTACTTCACGCTCTTGTTTGCTTGCCTCTGCATGAAGTGCTGCTGCTTTCATTTTACGGAACTTCAGTTTTTGAGTAATTTCATCTAAACGGAATGGATCATTTAAGAAGGCAACTGCTTTTACATTTCCCATATGCATAACTCTTCTAATATAATCATTTTTTTCACGACGCTCACAAACGATATACGTATGTTCAACTAGGCTCTGTGCCTCTGAACGTGTTACACGTACTAATTGTGGTTCAACTGTCAAATCACGTGCCGCATCTTCTGCAGCTTTTGTTATTGTCGCCGAGCAGAACACTAATTGACGATCGCGCATCGTTGATTTAATTACATCAAGTACAGCACCCATCATCTTTTGTTTTACAATTTGATCAAACTCATCAAATACAATCGTTTTCACTTCATGCATCTTTAATTTTTTCATGCGAATCAACTCTAAAATACGTCCTGGTGAACCGACAATAACTCTCGGATGTTTCTTTAATTTTTCAACTTGGCGCTTAATATCCGCACCACCAATTAAAGACGCACCTGAAATATCCGTTCCTGCTGTAAACTTTTGAACCTCTTCATGAATTTGCATAACAAGTTCACGAGTTGGCGCTAAAATTACAACTTGAGGTTGTTTAACTTCAGGATTAATTTTATGTAAAAGTGGTAATAAGTACGCTAATGTTTTTCCTGTTCCAGTTGGAGATTCAGCAATAACGTCTTGTCCTTCTAAAATAGTTGGAATCGCTTGTTTTTGAATTTCAGTAAATTCTTTAAAACCAGCCTTTTCCCAAGCTTGTTGTAAAAATGGTTGCATATCTTTTATCATTTGTTTTTCTCCTTTATCTCTATTTTTGAAGAAAATGTTGTATTGTTCGCACCGTTTCTATCATGTGTGAAATAACAGCTATTAAATCATCAACATGGTCTTCTGTAATCGATTTTTGAAATAGAACCTCTACCTTATTATGATATGAAATCGCTTGCTTATTATATTCGTATGAAATTTTTTGCGTAATCATTCGCTCTTTTCCCCATATAGAATGCAATAAAGTTTCAATTTCTTCGCATCCTATCTCTGGTTGCTCCATTTCGAACGAGAATTCCAGCTTCATTTCACAACCTGGTATAAACTGAGGTACTTCTAATATTTCACCTGATAAATTCTTTGCATCAACAGATAGTGAAAATGTCGCTTCTACCATCGTTTTAAATGTTTCTGTTAGTTGAAATGAAATACTATACATACGACTTAATGAAGCAAGGTCCATCACATCTTTTCGATCCGTTACGAGAATATCACCGTGTAAATCGAAATCATAGACAGCTCCTTCCACAATTACCTTTAAATTTTCAAAAGCAGTTGGATCAAACATAATTTCCTCCAAAAAACAGGCGCCTTTCGATGGAAAGGCGCCACTTGATGTATATATAGTTTACAGATAAACGAGATGAATTACAACCTTTTAGAATAAACCTACTGCTTTTCCATCTTCATTTACATCCATTTGCAGCGCAGCTGGCTGTTTTGGAAGGCCTGGCATTGTTAACATTGTTCCTGTTAACGCAACGATAAACCCTGCACCGATAGATGGTTTTAATTCACGAATTGTAACGATAAAGTCAGATGGGCGACCTAATTTTGTTGCATCATCTGAAAGAGAGTATTGTGTTTTCGCCATACAAATCGGTAGGTTACTCCAACCTTCTCCCTCATATTGAGCTAATTGCTTACGTGCTTTCGGAGCAAATTCAATATCTTTTGCGCCGTACACTTTTTGAGCAATTGTACGAATTTTTTCTTCTAATGGTAATTCTAATTCATAAAGTGGTGCGTAGTTGTTTTCACCTTTTTCAATTTCTTTTAACACTTTCTCAGCAAGGTCAACTCCGCCTTGGCCACCTTTCTCCCAAACTTCTGTTAAGGATACTGCATAGCCACGCTCATTGCACCATTCTTGTAAGTATGCAACTTCTGCATCTGTATCAGTAATGAATTTGTTAATGGCAATTACGAAAGGAACACCGAAGCTTTGAATTGTTTCAACATGCTTCTGTAAGTTCTCCATACCTTTTGCTAACGCATCTACATTTTCTTCTTTTAATTGATCTCTCGCAACACCACCGTGCATTTTAAGCGCACGAATAGTCGCAACAATAACTACCGCTTCTGGTTTAATACCAGCTGCACGTGCTTTAATATCTAAAAACTTCTCGGCACCTAAATCTGCACCGAATCCAGCTTCTGTAATAACATAATCACCTAATTTTGCTGCCATTGTCGTAGCGATAACACTGTTACAACCGTGAGCGATATTCGCAAATGGTCCGCCATGAATGATAGCTGGTGTATTTTCTAATGTTTGTACTAAGTTCGGTTTTAATGCATCTTTTAATAGAAGTGTTAACGCTCCTTCTACTCCTAAATCTTTAACTGTTACAGGTTGATTTGAAAAATTATAAGCGACAACAATGCGAGATAGACGTGATTTTAAATCTTGAATATCTGTTGCAAGGCAGAATACGGCCATAATTTCAGATGCTACTGTAATATCAAAACCATCTTCACGTGGTACACCTTGAACCGGTCCACCAAGGCCAATTACTACATTACGAAGGGCACGATCATTTAAGTCAACACAGCGTTTCCAAACGATTTTACGCGTATCAATTCCAAGTGTGTTTCCTTGTTGGATATGATTATCAATGAACGCCGCTAATGCGTTATTGGCAGTTGTAATCGCATGAATATCTCCAGTAAAGTGAAGGTTAATATCTTCCATTGGTACTACTTGAGAATAACCACCACCTGCTGCTCCGCCTTTTAATCCCATTGTTGGTCCAAGAGATGGTTCGCGAAGTGCAATTACTGTTTTCTTACCAATTTTATTAAAAGCTTGACCTAAACCAACTGTTACTGTTGATTTACCTTCTCCTGCTGGAGTTGGGTTAATCGCTGTTACTAAAACAACTTTACCGTCTTTCTCATCTTGTAAACGCTTAAAAATATCAAGAGATAACTTGCCTTTATAATGTCCGTATGGCTCTAGTTCTTCTTCTAAAATATTTAAATTAGCTGCAATTTCTTGAATCTTCTTCATACTTGCTTCTTGTGCGATTTCAATATCAGATTTAACTGTTGTAGTAGTTGTCATATACCCTAGTCCCCCTTTAATTGATTCTGATGATATTGTATCAGTTTTTTGTATTTTCTGCACTTATTTACCTCCTAAAACCCTTCAATTTTGTTATACGTTTTTTAACATAAATACCCATAAAAATGTTAACGCTTGTTGTAACTCTGTAGGTAGCTGACCTAACATCTTCTCATTTACTCCGCGCTTATATACGCCGGTACCATCTACAACTTCAAATCCTTGTTCTTTTGCTAACTGTTCAAATTCCCAAGGCATCATCGTATTGCAAACAACGTCTTTGCCATATAGGCGCGGATAACTGTTCTCTCTCGGTTTTGCTGTCGGTCCTAAAATTGCAATACATGCGTATCCATCTTTCTTTAAAACACGCTTTATTTCATTTAATGCTCGCAACGGCTCCTCGGTCCATTCTAAAGAATTAATTGCCATAATTGCTTCAAATTTCTCATTTTCAAATGGTAATGAAGAAAGATCACCTTTTATAAAAGATAAGTTTGGGTCTTCTCCGCGCTCCTTACCCTTTTGAATCATAACTTCCGATAAGTCCACCCCAACCGCTTTGTAGCCAGTAAGACTTAATTTATATGTACCATACCCATCACCACAGCCAACATCTAACACTTGTACTTCCTTTTCCACGTACTGCTCAAAAAATGGAATGATTGTACTCCTGCTCCCGCTATCCCACATTTCTTGACTATTTTGATTCCAAAACTCTGCATTGTTATCCCATTTTTTCTCTGCCGATTCATGCCAATTAAACTTCGCCATACATTCCCCTACCTTCACGTATTATCATTCATTTCATTCTACATCATGTTCCAAAATCCCTGTTTATCTTCATAAGGAGATAAAGTGAAACTTTAATCAGTGGGGGTGTTTGTTCGTCCCCCACTGATTATTATTTGAACCAATCGGGCTTTTACTGGCAGCCCGACTCCCATCTAACTTCTTTGCTCCAGCCGAATTTTGAGGCGGGGGTCTTACTGCACGGCAAATAGCGGGATAAACAGGATAACAACGGAATCTATTTTCTCCAATTTTTGCTTTACTTGGGTTTAACTCATACTCATGTTCTGCTCCTTATGAAAGATACTATAGATACACCCAATTGAAAGAGAGGGATGTACATGCGAAGAAAGAGAAATCATCATTTTAAAAGTGGTGAAAAAAACGAAGAGTATGCAGCTGAAATATCTCCGGCTGGTATTCCGATTAGACATGAGCGCAAAGAAATTGCAAATGAAATAGAAGGTACAAATACCGGTGCAATGATCGGCTATGTCGCATTATTTCTTTCGTTATTCTCCATTGCTTTTTATCCTGTTACACTCGGCTCCCTTGCTATTTTAGTTGGCTTATTAGCTGTCAATTTTGGAGCGAGAACACTTGGATATACCGCAATTGGTTTTGGTAGTTTTTCTGTTTTATTTACTTTACTCTATCCGCTTGCTTTGTCAGCGTTTTAAAAAAAACACACCAAGTTATACTTGGTGTGTTCATTCATGATACAACATGATATGACCGCATCCACAACAATGCTTCGCTGTAATTTCTTGAAAAACTGGATAATTTTCTTCATCTCTATGCTCAATAAACACCTTTTCAAATCGGTACATGTTTGGCGCATATGCCCAATCTTGTTTCGTACGTGCATATAATGTTGAAGAAAAAAACTCCTCACCACCACAAACGATACATCCCTTCTTCATCAATACCCCTCCTATGCTTGTCTTACTTCATCTATATGAACATAAGCATAAAAAAAAGACCTTCTATTACTAGAAAGTCTTCTCTGAAACAAAAAGAAATGTACCGAATATACCTACTCCGCTATATTCTTTCGTAACACCAGCTTCTGTTTTATACGTTTGCTTTACAGTCATAAAGAAAACACCATTTCGTGCATCAATACTTTCAAACTGTAATTTCTCTTTTTTTTCATCTACATTTTGCGTGCATTCAAAGCTACTCTCGTCACATTTCAATGCATACTTATCCTCTAAATACAATTTAAAATCTGATTCTTTCGGACAAGTTATAAGTAATATTGCCACGAGAATAATACTTACAATACCCACAATTGTATAATATTTCTTCATTTGTTCTCCTTTCAAAAGACAAGAAAACTTGACTTCATGCGCCAAGTTTTCTTAGTCTACAACCCATTGCCACTCTTGTTCTTTCTTATCAAAAATGAGCCAACCCGTTTCTGTTGCTTCCGCTTTCAATTCATCGATATTATCTAGTACCTCATCCGTACTTTCGAATGATCCTACTACATATACCGGAATTTCAAGACCTCTTCTCGACTCAATTTTCCCCGCTAAATCAATGTATAATCCATCTTCCATTAACGGCATAAGCCCAAGGATAACTTCCTTTGAAATTGCTGGGAAAATTTTTGATTTTTGGAAGAAAGTAAAACGTTTCTTTCCAAACGAACCGAGTTTATATGGAATCACTTTACTTAGCATTCCTACAAAATCACCGATTCTACGGTAATACACTTTGTTGTACCAACCGTCATCATGTGAAAAATAAACGAATCTATTCTTCAACAATGGGAAGAACGTTCTTCCAAGTGGTTCTTTTTTGTGAGCCAAATATAATAATTCTGCAATTTCTTTTGGCTCTAACTCATCTAAATCGCTTGCATCATCGAAATCTACCCAACAAAATTCATCAAATTCATCAATCTCTGCTTGAATGAGTTTATGTATGTTTTCTTCCTCAACATATTCAAATAAAGTATGATAATGAAAATCTGTCCACTCAAAATTATGCTTTAAAAGCAATACTTGATGAAGCGGTGAAGGGATGTTACTTGCAAACTCTTTAAACGTAATTCCAGATGTAATAAAACAATGACCCCGACGATTACCATTAATATATATCATATTGTTTACTTGGTCAGATCCTCCAGACAAAGCACCTAGCCACCTTCGTTTTATATGTTTCAATTCTATAGCATATTTTAACATGAAAAATTTTAGAAACATAGAAAAAACTTCAAAAACTATTTACAATTTCATGTGTTTTATTACATACTGATTACAAGAAAAAACACCTGCTTATGAGCAGGCGTTTTTAAAGGATTTCATCTGGGTTTTGAGGGTGATGATTTCCCTCTTTCTTTTCATCTGTTTGGAACATCGATTGAATTTTATCAATTGTTTGTGGAGCTAATTCAATTATTTTTTCTGCTAAATGTGTCGCATTTTGTAAATGAAGAATATTTACCCCGTCTTTATTCACGACTAGAAATGCTACTGGTGTAATAGAAACACCACCCGCGCTACCGCCACCAAATGCAGGGTTACCGTTCGCTCTTTGTCCATCATTCGTTTGGAAATCAGAACCTCCTGCTCCAAAACCGAACGCTACTTTAGAAACCGTTAACACTACACCACCGTCAGCCGTTTGAACAGGCTCTCCAACAATCGTATTTACATCGACCATTTCTTTTAAATTTTCCATTGCCGCTTTCATTAACCCTTGAATTGGATGATCCACCGTTCATAACCTCCTTTGTCATATCTTTCCTAGTTTTTCCGAAAGTTGGTGAACTAAACATAAAATTTTATATTGATTTCAAAAAACTTAAGTTGTAATATTTAGAAAAATAAAAAAGAGGTCGATTTTTTATGATGAGAAAATTAACAAAGAAAGATCATGAACAAGTATTCGCTTACCTAAAAGAAGAAGCAGCCCTTAATTTGTTTATTATTGGGGATTTAGAAGCTTTCGGTTATGAAACAGACTTTCAAGAATTATGGGGCGTATATAAAGAGAATGGAACATTAAAATCGATTTTACTTCGCTTTCACGATACATTTATACCGTATAGTAAAGAAGAGTTTGTGGTTACTGACTATGAGGCACTTCTTTCCGCATATAAGCCGCTTAAACTCTCTGGCAAGTCAACTATTGTAGAAAGATTTGAAACTGCTCCAAGTGTACAACTAGGCGCCAAAAATGAAATGTATTTTTGCGAATGTCTAAATGACAGCAACTTACCTAGCACACCTGTCCAAGAAACAATTAAACTTGCCACACTAGATGATGTGGAGCGAATTATGCAATTACGAAGTAACATTGCTGAATTTCCAGTTGCTAATGAATCAGAGAAAATATTAAGACAAACTCTCGAAACAAATACAGGACGTACATATTATATTGAAAAAGACGGTGCTATTATCGCATCTGCTTCTACTTCCGCTGAAAATTCACTATCGGCTATGGTTGTTGGAGTCTGCACACATCCGAATCATCGCGGGAATGGATATGCTTCGCTCATATTACAGAAAATGATCCAAGACTTTACGAAAGAAGGCCGAACGCTTTGCTTATTTTATAACAACCCAGCTGCTGGACGGATTTATAAACGATTAGGATTTAAAGATATTGGGATGTGGACGATGTATCGATAATAATGCATAATACACGCAGAAGAGGCTGCCTATTATAAGTAGCCTCTTCTGCGTATAACTAATATCTATTCACATGTACTCCGCTTGTCGTTACTATATGATATACTATGCTTGTTAACTCTTGTTAATTTCTATAACATAAAAAAACAATTTAAATCTTTTATCTTTACAACTGAACCAATTAGGAACGCTTTATCGTTATTCTCTGTTCTTATTTAGATATATTTTTCGACTTGCTACTGGAATTTTCTAATAAATAGGAAATTCCAATACCTACTCCACCAATAATTAGAGCAACAATAGCTGTTAAAACCCTTTTTCCCATTGGCTGCGGAAAGAAGAAGGAAGAAAAAAATAACACTGCGGTAAAAATACACATTAAAATGCGCCCTTGTTTAAACATGCTTGATTGCTCCTTTTTTCTTTGTTAAATAAAAAATCAGCCCTCCATTACCAGGGAGATAACGTTAAAAGAGGCGACCAGTAGGCCACCACCCAAGTAAAGCTATTAGTCATACATGTTATATATTTTCAACTGATATTCCATGCAATCTATCTCTATTTTACCCTTTTCTTTTTTCGATTTCTAAATATAATCTCTAATACAATTACCGTACTGAATCCTACAGTTAGTTGTAAAACTGTAAACAGCAATTTATCATTTAGAGGCATTGTAGGTACACTCCACAGCAGTACTGGAGGGATAAGTATGCCAATGATTACAAGGGTTCTCATTATTTTCCCCATTTTATTTCCCCTATCTTATTTTTTAAATCTATATGTATTTTTCAACTAATCTACAATTCTAATAATTTCTCACGTAGAACTAATTCACTCTCAGTCATATACCCTCTATGCATTTCCTCTACAATCTTATCATGATTAAAACAAAGTACTTTTTCATCACCTAGATAGCCCACTGGATAAGGAACGCCCACATAATCAAAATCACGTTTATCTGCTGATACAACCATTCTTCCAATGATCATAATAATCGGTTCTACCTCTTCTAGTTTTACTACTGTTCCGATTGGTAAAAGTTTCATTTATTCATTCCCCTTTATATATTTTTTGATAAAAGTGTTCAATAAGCAATTAAGACCACATAGCTATTACACCAAATAAAAGTATTACAAATACATTTATAATTTTTATATTAATGTCTGCAGTTACCATAAAACTTGCAATCACTCAATTATACTTTCTTATTTAAGTACATTAATTATCTCTATTCTTTTTAAATTTATTAGTGATGTATTCTAATAAATTTGTAGTCCCAAGAGACATTACACCTAATACAAGTATAAAAGTGAAAATAATAATTTTCCCTTTTAAATCTAAAGGAAAAAACAAACTAGTAATAGCCATTGCTATAAACCCAACAATTTTAATAATTTTTGACGATTTAAACATTCTCTTATTCCTCTTCCCCACGCTTTTTGAATTTTGCAAATAGACCACCACCAACTTTTCCACCACCAACATACGCACCAGTTTCTTGACCTACATGAAACTTATAACCAAACGTCCCCAAACCAAATTCAGCTCGCACTTCGAGATCGTGATCTTTAAAAAATGGAATAATATTTGGAATATCAATTCTATCTAGCTTTGCTTCATATTTTTGTATTGTCACTTCTGCATCATCTTTAAACGTATAATCCTCAACCCCGTATACAACTGAAGCATCTATGAATTTTTGTGTTACTGATATTTCTGAAACATAAGGGTTTTTAAACGAAAGACTATCCTCGAATCCTGTAACTCCGCCCTTCACTCCAAGAATCTTCCCTGTCAATACATCTTCTTTTATCGTATCAAATTTATAAGGAAGTCCCACCTCTAGCTCTGCATGCCCAGCTTTGAACCCTAGCTTACTATTCTCAGAAAGTTCATATTCTCCCTCTAGTAATGACCCTTCTGTTTTAATATGATAGCGATCCTCTGTATTTACTTTTGTTGAACCTGTAAGTGTTTTATAATCCCCTTTAAAAGGTTTCCCCGTTAAAATGGTGGAAGCCATCGCAATAGCAACATCCATATTATCTACCTGCTCAAATTTATTAGCAGAATCAAGAAGAAACTTCTCAAGTGGCTCTAATATGGTTATAAATTGCGCCATCTTAAAAGATGAATCGCGGAAATCCATATTAAATTTCATATAAGTTGAGCCCAACCAATTACTAGAAATCATATCAATATCTCGTTTTAGTCGCTCCTGTGTTGCAGTTGTATTCGTGATAGTTGATCTAATGTCCCTGCCACTTTTCTCAACTGTTCAGGAGTAACTTTTATATCCCCCATAGCCATTCTCTTTTTAAATATTTATATGGGGATATTTTACCATATAAAATTAATTTTACAGAATAATATTTTTTATACTCTTAAAAATCCGAAAACTCCCCCTCCTCAAGAGAAGCAATTTTAATCAATACTATTAAATGCACAGATAGCTGATAACGAGACGGAAGCAATTCCTAGTATTCTTTCCCTAGATTATTTGTACACAAAAAAGAGCAACCTGCGTGGGCTACTCTTCCTGAAATCGCTCTTCATGGGAAAAATTATTGTGATAATTCCCCCCTATTTTATTAGTCTTATTTATTATTAAGTTTACTATACATCCGTTCGTAAAGTTTATTAGTACCAAGTGCACATGCTCCTAAAATAAGAACACCTATAATAAAGCCAACCTTTTTAGGTAATTCATACGGAGACATAATAGCAACTACAAGAAATATAGCAATCGCGACATATGTAATATATTTTCCAACCTTAAATGGCTGCATAATAATATGCTCCTCTCTTAATCCTCAAACTTAATGGTACCACCTAGTCCATAACTATCTCTAACATATAATCCCGTTTCTTATCCTAATTATTATTCCTCCTTCAATCTAAGTTTCATTTACTCATCCTCCTTTTAATATACTCCATTAAATTAATTGCTCCTATCGCCATTGCTCCCCAAAAGATCACACCAAATGTATATATAATCTTTTCTTTTATTGAATATGGCCCCATCAGCCCGACAGCGACTGAAATTACAACTAGTATTACCATTATAATTTTCGGAATCTTCATCACCTTACTACTCCTTATCTGTCTTCTCAAATTTTACAAATCTACAACTTTGGACTTTACTACTGTTCCCACTTGTAAAAGCTTCATTTTCATTCCCTTTTATCTTTTGTTTTTCCAATAAAGTCCATTAAATAGGTAAATCCAATTGCTAATCCGCCAAAAACAAGTACAAAAAAGAAAGTAAGTATACGATCTCCTAATGACTGCGGAAAAAATAATGAGAGTAGTGCAATAATAGGTACTGTTATTAAATATATAGTTCTCATTCGCTTGAAAGGTAGCATTTATTTACTCCTTTTTCCATTGAATTTCTCCATAAAATTTATAATAAATGTGTTCCATACTAGAGAAAATCCAGTAAATATAAAAACAGCTAGCGAAATAACAATTTTATCCCGCATTAACGGGCAGTAAGACCCCACCTCAAAGGTCGAATGGAACAAAAAAGTTAGGGGGAGATCAACTGCCCGTAAACGCCCGATTGGTTCAACTAATAATCCGCGGGGGATGAACACCCCCCACGGATTAAAGTTTCACTTTATCTTTCCACGTTTCTCCATTTATCATAGCGAGTGTGATTAATAGTACTGCTGCACAGATTACTATTTGCGTAACTTTGTGCATAGTAATCTCCTCCTTACACACCTTAATCATCAAACTTTCCCACTTCTTTCATTAAAACTCCTTTCTCAAGTCCCTCCGACTCAATTACAATTGCCATCAAGCCCTTTTCCGTACTCGTCTCATGTAACTCACCCTTCTCCCAAAACACAGCTTGTCCAGCTTCTACCTTCACTTTTTCTTTATCTGCCCCGCATACATATCCTTCACCATCCACAATAAGAAGCAGCTGAGATACAACTGCTTCATGATATCCGATAATTCCATTCTCTTGTAAATGCATGGCACCGATATGTATATTCCCTTGATGATTTAATATTTTTGTCATTATGAAATTAGATTGAAATGCTGATATGTGCTTCCCAGCTTCTGCACTGAAATCAAATATTTTCATTCCTACTCCTCCCTATATGTATAAAACCATCCTTACTGTCTGCATCAAATGCCCTTCAAAATCTTCTTCAAATTGCTCTAAAGCTGCAAAACCTTTCGCTTCATAAAAGCGCTTTCCTTTTTCATTTGCTGCTTCTACATGTATGTACAGTTTCCGAATCCCTTTAAGTCCGTTAATCCCTCTTTTTAACAAAGCACTTCCTATCCCTTTTCCTTGCTGATCTGGTAACAAATAAATCGCACCTAATTCTGCTTCATTTTGCAGTCTAACGGGTGAAAAATTCGCAAATCCAATTACTTCTCCCTCTTCTTCTGCAACGAATAAATGTGTATTTTTAAGACGATATTTCATTTTTTCATCAGAATAGGCTTCATCTAAAAAACTATTTTGAATCTCTCTCGGAATAATTCCTTCGTAAGTATCATGCCAAGCTATTTTTGCTACGTTTTGTACAGCATGAATATCTTCTTGCTTCATTTCTCTAATTACATATGTCATCTCGATGTCTCCATTCTCTTTAAATTATATTCTGCTAATATACTAGAAGAAATGGCAAAACCATCTTCATAATTTACCTTAATTAATTTTAACTTCTCAATCGAAGCTAGTGTAACATTAAATTTTTCATATATATATTCCATTACACTTAAAAATTGATTTGAATTTAACCCATTAGCAATCGTGCAATGCGGAATCCATTTTCCTGGAACGTAATAGGACTGTGGATTATCATGAAAAGTTTTGAAATAATCATGATAAGAATGATGAAGTGTTATTAATTCATCAGTAATGGTTGGTGCTAGAAAGATCGTTCCGTTAGTAGGAAAAGTTCCAACAGAAGAAAAAGTTACAGCAGCAATGTTCTCTTGAAAAACTACAAACTCCTCTAATTTCTTCGTATATAAATTAACATCTAACTCCTTATAATCAGCCAATGTTATATGCGGTTCTACTCCGGCTAGTTCATTTGTTTCAATTATATTCGTTAACTCATTTTGCAATTCTCTAACTTTATTAGTGAACACACAATCAAATGTAGCAATAATAGCGTACACACTTATTCACCCCTTTGTTACACATAGTGCTTCCCACTCTTCACGAATCATTCCCATTCGAATAGAGTCATAGTATGTCCCGTTATAATAACGGCATTTTCGCATTCTACCTTCTAATCGCATTCCTATTTTCTCCGCTACTTTCATCATTCGTTCATTACCAGACCAAGTCGTAAGTCCTACTCTACCAATTTCCATATTTTCAAATAGCAAATCTCTGTATAGTTTTAATGCTTCTGTACCATATCCACCATTCCAGTATGCTGGGTCATAAATTACGATTCCCATTTCTAACCAACGCGTCGGTTTATGTTCCCAATAAAATCCGACTGTCCCTATAATTTGACCGTTATTTTCTATTATTAAATTTGATAGCGGTTCTTCTTGTAAACGAGTTTGCATCTTCTCTTTATAGGACGCGTATTCTTGCATTGAGAACGGAAAATACGGTGCATCCCATTTCTTCCATTCTGGATTTTCTTCTTTATATATGAAGCTCCATAATGTTTTTATATCCGATTCTTCAATTGTACGAATTGTAACTTTGTTCCCCTTTAATATAACGTTTTGCATAATTTCCTCCTACATTCCTCTTTATTTCATATATAATTATAATATTTTTTCAGAAAAATCAAAACAAAAACCCTTTATTATATTGTATAATTTTGTTATAAGATACGAATTATTTATGTAAATTAGCCAATTTTTTCGAGCCTAATTTAGAAACGGAACTTCGGAAAAAATTAGATGCAGTACGAACTCGTAACATAGTTAATAAAAAATAGGAGGTTATATCCCTCCCATTTTAGCTAAATATTGTATTCCTCTTCTTTTCTATCTCAAGTAGAATTCCTTTCTCTATCCAGCCTTCTACACCATCTTTTTTAATTAAATCATATCCGACACAACTACCATCAATGAGAGAAACAACATCCCCGTTTCTAACGCTTAATTGTGCACAAGAAATATCCGTTTTCACTGTATACTCACCTGATTCAAGTTGCTTTATATACTCGTTTTTCACATGAAGTAATTCATTTGTTCCTAGTTGTTTACATACGGTAAAACCTTTCATTCTCTCCACAGGCTCTATATAATAATGCGGATATGTAACCCCGCCCTGCATTACTGAATTCGCATTAAAATCGGCCAATACCTCATACTGTAGAAAATGATCTACAAATGTATAAGAAAACGTATCACCTGAAGTTGTCCTCTGAATAATAAATGCGTTTAATTGCCCTGCTTCTTTAATCGCATTACCACCATCAATCGCAATAATTTTTTTCTCCTTATCAATAACTGGATTGTTAGACGGCGCCTCTTCGGAATAGTTCACAACAGGCCAATGTCCAACAATTACGTACTTATCCGCTCTATGTGATTTATTAAAAAACTCTGGCATTGCAATTGCATTTTTCCTGTCTGTTTGTCTCCAATTCTCTCTATCTTCAAGGCCAGCATGTACAAAGATATAATCATCAGTTTCAATAGCCGTTGGCAATTCTGTTAGCCACTTTATTTCTTTTGAAAAACGGCCCATCAATATGTTTTTCACTTCACAAATATCACTTTCTTCATTAACTGTAACGTTTAATTTCCCTAGCCATTCATTAAAAATTGTATTTTTTCGCGTACATAAATAATTTATTAGCGCAGGATTTTCATTTACAAGCGCTTCAACTACAACTTCACAATTCCCTTCAACTACATAAACATTTGGCTTGCTAACTACTAAATCCATCACATAGTTTACGACGCCAATGCTATCGTTCCCCTTCTCACAAAGGTCTCCATTTATAATTAAATAATCATCATCTTTAAAATTAACTTTATGTAATAATTCCTTTAAAAGATTTAATTCGCCATGAATATCAGATATTACGATAACTCTTACACCTTTTGGGATTAATAGTTTCTGAATTTTTTCCAAGTATAAACTCTCCTAACCTTCTTTTAATTCCATATTATCGTCTCAATTATAAAGAGACTATTCGACAAAATAAGTAATTAACCCTCCTCATTCTTCAATTCTAAATTAAAAGGGGTTCCATATGTTCTCACACATAGACCCCCCTTACTATTATAATTCTTTATAAAAAGAATAGCTTACCTTATCATAGCCTTCTCTTTCATAAAAACGATGTGCATCAACTCTTGGAAACGCTGATGTAAGAACGATAGAACTGCACCCTTTTTCTTCCCCCCACTTTTCTACATATGACAGCAGAACCTTACCATATCCTTTTGATCTGTGAGCTTCTGCAGTTACAAGATCATATACGAAAACATGTTTCTCATTATAAAAATTCGTACAAATCGCTACACCAGCTAGACTAACAACTTCGTCATCTTCATTCTGTAACGAGAGTAGTTTATAATTTTCTTTTTTCATTTTTTGAAATAAAGAACTTGCTTCTTCTCTTGAAATTTTTGTTCGTAATTGCTGTAATACAGGGAATACATCATGTAAATCAGCTTCTGTTACTATTTCTCTAATATTCATTTTGATTCTCCTCTTTCTATTTATTAAATTTTCTAAATGTTATATCATCATTATAAAAAGTAACTGCCCTTAACTTAAGTGACAGTTCGATTATTTTTTATATGGCCAGTTTTTAAAGGAGAATTCTTAAAATGGATCTTACTATCCCATTACAATTAGAAAGTAAAACACCAATTTATTTACAAATTTACGAATATATGAAACGAGAAATCTCTCAGGGATCACTGCCTGCCGGTACACGCCTTCCTTCTCACAGAAATTTAGCGATACAACTTAATGTTAGCCGTATTACTGTTGAATCTGCTTATCAACAATTACTAGCTGAAGGTTATGTAGAAAGTAAACCGAAGCGCGGGATTTTTGTTGTGGAAGTTGATATTGATGTCATTCAAAATAAACAACACGTTGCGTCAAACAGCGTTAACAATATTAAAAATGAACAATATGACTATGATTGTAGCCAAGGCCTTATTGATCAAAAAGCTTTTCCAATTACAAACTGGAAAAGAGCATTACAAGAAACTTTATTCCAGTATGAAAATGAATTATTTGCTAGAGAAGATCCTCAAGGTGAGTTCGTTTTACGAGAGCATATTTCAAAATATTTATACCATGCCCGCGGGGTACATTCTTCACCTGATCAAATTATTATCGGAGCCGGTACGCAGCCTCTTCTTTGGCTACTACTTCAACTGCTTGGTTCAAAAAAAGAATATGGAATCGAAAACCCTGGATTTCACCGTATAACTGCTATGATTCAAAGCTCTGCTCTTCCTGTTCACCCTATACCTCTAGATGATAAAGGGATTCATATTTCAGCTTTACGTGAATCAAGTGCTAATGTAGCATACGTCACTCCATCTCACCAATTTCCTCTTGGAATGATTATGCCATTATCTAGAAGGCTCGAATTATTAAGATGGGCCAATGATTGCGAAGGATATATTATTGAAGATGATTATGACGGGGAATTTCGTTATGTAGGAAAACCTATCCCCTCTTTACAGGGACTAGATTCAAATGAACGCGTTATTTATATGGGAACTTTCTCGAAATCCTTTTTACCTTCTTTGCGAATGGGGTATATCGTTTTACCACCTCATCTATTAAAAATCTATACAGAGCTTGAAGGTAAGTTTAAACAAACTGTTTCCACAATACAGCAACTCGCTTTTGCAACCTTTATTCACAATGGTGATTGGGAGCGCCATTTGAACCGTAGTCGTACGTTATATAAAAGAAAACATATTTCTTTAGTTAAATCTATTACAAATGAAATGGGCAATAACGTTCATATACTCGGTGAACAATCAGGGCTTCATATCGTACTTCATGTTCATAATGGGATGAACGAACAAGAACTTATTCATGCTGCTGCAAAACAGCGAATCAAGTTGTATCCTCTCTCCACATATGATTCTGTACATAATTTAAGAGAGGCGTCATATGTATTACTCGGTTTCGGCAGTATTCCCGAAGATAGTATCGAAACGGTTGTCAAATTACTGAAAAAAGTCTGGTTCCCTAACTAAAAATAACTCCACGTAAGTTATACTTACGTGGAGTTATTTTTAGTCACTATTTTTCTGATACTTGCCCTGATCTCGCTGTCCTTCCTGGACGCTTAACACCAGTTGTTTCTGTTGAATAAGAAGCTTCAATTATAGCGGTTGGATCTACAGAGAGAACGAGATCTTTCATTTTTGGATAAATGAAACGGTTTGTAATACAATAAATGATTTTCTTGTGCTCTCCTAAAAAACCACCTTCTCCATGTAGATACGTAACGGATAATTGCAATTCTTTCATAAGCAAATCGCCTATTTCTTTATTTTTCCCAGAAATAATCATAACGCTCTTTCCTTGATTAATACCATCTAATATGAAATCAATCATTTTCGTAACAATATAGAAAATAGCTAATGAGAACATCGCTTGTTCGATTGAAAATAAAATGGCAACAAAAATGAAAATAACCGCATTTACAGCAAGTAAAAATGTACTAATTGGTACTTTAAAATGCTTGTTCATCCAAACAGCTAACATTTCTGACCCATCAATTGCTCCACCCATTTTTACAACAATCCCAACACCAACTCCAAATAGAACTCCTCCATAAAGTACAATTAATAATTCCGAAGTTGTAATTGCTGGAAATGGCTTTAAATAAATCAATCCAAGTGTTGTAACAACATTTGCATAAGACGTACGGATAAAGAACTTCTTACCCATTACTTTTGCAGTAAATAACAAAATAGGAATATTAAGTCCTAAAAACACTCCGTAAAGCGGTAATCCTGCAACTTTATTTGCCATAATAGCAATCGCAGTTACCCCACCGTCTACTAGGCCATTAGGCGCTAAAATAAGTTCTAGTGAGCCCGCTACAATAATGGATCCAATTGTTAATAATACGTATTCGAATAATTTTTTCATTCATTACCCCCAAAACTTATATATTTTCTTAGTATTATTTTAACGTAATTTTACTACTAATTCAAAGATATCAGTTTATATACACAAAAGTTTCACCTTTATAGTGATTTTTTATGTAATTTATTTATAAAAACACACTTACGTATTTCAGTAAGTGTGCTCCAAACATTTATTTAAGTTTTAAGTATGAATTCACTTTCATTTTAAATATTTCATCAACTGCTCTATTATACCCACCAGCATTTCGAAGTGACTCTCCAACTTTACGACTATTTTCCTTAAACGTTACATCATACATTACTTTCTTTACAGTCTCACCTAACAATTCAGAAGTTAATTCTTTACGATTAAGCCTTATTCCAGCTCCTACTTCACTCACTCGTTTCGCAACTAAAGGCTGATCTCCTGTTACCGGAATTACAACTAACGGGACACCGTAATATAGTGCTTCACTCGAACTATTCATACCACCGTGTGTCACGAATACATCAGCGTACTGTAATACTTCTAATTGCGGCACATAATTATACAACTTAAAGTTATTCGGAATGTTTTCAAATTGACTTATATTTATCTTCTTACCAACAACTAATACGACTGTCGCTTCTACATCTTTAAACGCTTCAAAACATTTTTCATATAACTCAGGTTGTTCATTAAAAACTGTTCCCATAGAAATGAAAATCAATTGTTTATCTTTTAAATCTTCCATAGGAAAGCTATCTACTTCTTTTCGAGTAGCAATTGATGGACCGACAAACTTATACGATTCATCGAATACATCTGAACGCGGCTGATATTCCTTTGAAGTATATACAATAGTAATATCACCAGGATGATTCATAATATCATACATATTAATACATTTCATTCCATACTGCCTATTCCATTTTTCCATTCCCGCTAAACAAGATTGATATAATGGATTAGTTTCATCTACTTGTCTCGATTCTTGTTCATCATTAAAAGTAATGTACTGATTAAAAGCAAACGTTGTACAAGAAGAAACGCTAGGTAATTTTAAAACATTCGCTATAATACGTCCTACTGGAAAATGATTATCGTATATCAAGTAATCGTACTTTTCCCCTTTTGTTTCTTCTACAATTTGAGTAACAATACGCTCTGATGCTTCAATCATATGAGATAGCATCGTCAAAGGACTCCCACCTTCATTTACTCGTTCCATAATATTAATTTGAGAGAGGAAATTCTCAAACACTCGGAATTCTGCACCTGTTGCTTCAATCTTCTTTCTATAATCTTCAATACAATACGAAACAACTGTTTCCCCTCGCCGAATTAACTCACTTACAATAGCTAAAGTCGGATTTATATGACCTTCTCCAGGGAAATTTATTACGAGTACATTTGCCATAATATTCTCTCCTATCTAATATAATCAATAGTTAATCATATTAATTAATTTAAAACTATTAAGTAATCTATTCTACTTCTTCATATTTTTCTCTTCATTTTATTATTGAGAAATATTTTTCATAACCTACATTATAACTCTTATAAAAGTAGACTTAACCTTTCATTTATTGAAAAATACGGGATTTACATTCAGGCATTTTTACAGATTTATCATCAGAAACATTATTTTGATAATTCATACAAAACTAGAAAAATATAATTTTTACACTGATTTCTCACCATAAATTTATTTAAGTTCTATGTTGTCCCCATCATTATCCACTTGGTACATATTCTGTTATATAATGAATTTAGAGAATTTACAGAAAAAGGAGCTCTTTCATGCTACAACAATTGTTGACTTCACCTATTTTATCCGCTCAAGCTTTGCATCCAGGCTATGAAGACCATGCAAGCGACGTGTTTCTTGTTAAAACAGAAGCTGAAGAAGTTATTGTTCGCTCTTCAAAAATGACTGAAGAGCCCAACAATGATTTTTGGTGGGGATGTAAAAATCTTTTTGGAATTGATCCAAGGCATGTACATCATTTAGAAACAATACACGCATTATTGAAAAAGCATACTACCTTACCCATCCCGACTATTTTGCAAAAACATGTTTTAAATGAGCGAGAGTATGTAATCGTCGAAAAACTAACCGGAAATACGCTGCAATCATTTATCGGACAACCTGATTCTATTTTATTCAGCCTTGGAAAAGGACTAGCAGAAATTCATTCGTTTCAAGCAGAGTTTATAGGAAACCCATCAAATACTTTCCACATTCCACTAGAAGAATTTAAATCTCACATATTAAAAGTCAGTAAAGATCTTGTAAATAGGTTCTATTCCGATAACGCGAGCATCCAAAACGCATTTCATACTTTTGAATCACAGCTATCTTCCTTGCCTGCACCAAAGGAATCTACACTCGTTTTAATTGATATGGATCCTACTCAGTTTTTATCAGATGGTCAATCTATTACTGGTTTAGTAGATACAGAAGCTTATGTAATTGCTCCACGAGAGTTTGATTTTATTGGATTAGAATATGTACTTACAGAAAAAGAGGCTCATGCTTTTAAACAAGGTTACGAAACCATTATGCCCATTCCTCGTCTTGAAGAATGTAGACACCCCTATCGATATTTGTACCGGTTATTATCTGTTCAGGGCAGTGTGGAGTTAGAAAAGTGGCTAAGTCATCCATCCTATTTTTAAATACGAATGAGAGGGATTATGAAATGAATATTGAAAAAAAGACATCTTTAACAGCAAACGAAATTCAGCAAATGAAAGATTTATCTCATATTTGCGGACAACACGATCAAATTGATTACTCGTCAGATTTACATATAAACTTTTTAACAGTTCGTAATAAAGATGTGATAAATGATTTTCTATTTTATGATGATACACAATTAATCAGTGCATTAAGTATGTATGACTTTGAAAGACCAACAAAACTGGAGTTAATAGGGTTTGTTCATCCGAACTATAGGAAACAACATATAGGCACTACTCTTTTACAAACCGCAATGAAAGAAATACAAAAAAGAGAGGCAGATGAAGCCCTTCTTATAATTAATGGTGACTCTATTTCAGGGAAATCATTTGCAAAACAAATGAACTTTCCTTATTTATACAGTGAATACGGTATGGAGTTCAAAACAAACGAAGCACAAAAAACAATGAAAAATAATATTAATCTTACCGTTGCATCTTCTGAATTACTTCCTGATCTTATAGAAATCGCTAGTGAAGCTTTTGGAGATTCGGCAGCAAATACATCCACATGGTTACAAAAGATGATGAATTCATCTTCCCATCAAGTTTACAGTGCTCTTATCGATGAAAAAGTGATAGGAACGATTACAGTTACTGAGCAAGAGCAATCTACTACACTATCAGGATTTGCAGTTCATCCTTCTTATCAAGGTAAAGGATATGGTAAAGGTATTCTTAGTTATATGGTACATACACTTATTACAGAAGGAGTTTCAACAATTGAACTAGACGTCGAAACGAAAAATAACAATGCTTTAAAACTATATACACAATGTGGTTTTGAAATTAAAAAGAAGCATGACTATTATAATTTAATGAATTTTGAGCAGAATACATATGTCTAAAAAACTAATTTATTCTGATTATGATATTTTTGCAGACATTTATAATAAACATTGGGGACATTTTGCAGAACACTCCTATCCAGCCTATCATAAATTTGTTTTACAAGATGCCGCTTCCCACTCCCGTATATTAGACCTTTGCTGCGGGACTGGTCATCTTACTAGGAAACTAATTGATAATAATTTTATAGTAACTGGTATAGATGGTTCTGCTCAAATGATCGAACACGCACGTCAAAATGCGCCAGATGCAACCTTCATCGTCGATGATGCTCGCTATTTCAATATAAATGAGCAATTCCACTACGTCATCTCAGCCGGTGATAGCTTAAATCACATTATGAAATTAAACGAGCTAAAAGACGCTTTTCATCATGTTTATTCGGCATTATATGATGGAGGTACATTCGCATTTGATATAAATACAGAAAAAGGATTTCTTGAAAACTGGAGTGCTTCGTTTCATATTTCAGAACGAGAATATGTTTGTACCATTGATTCCACGTATGATAGTGAAAGTAACAGAGCAGAAATGAACTTCATACTATTTAAACATGACATAGATGATAGTTGGAAAAGAAGTGACTTTTCTTTTGAGGAAGCCTGTTACTCCAATGAAGAAATAATTTCTTCGTTGGAATCTGTAGGATTTAAAAACATTCAACTACATGGTGCAAATAGAACATTTTTCATTTGTCAAAAATAAAAAAACTGAATCATATCGATTCAGTTTTTTCTTAATATATTTACAATTGCAGTCGTTTCATCATTTTCTTTATAGACACGTGGAATTCTTCTGTCCAACATACATGTAACTTCATAGTTAATTGTACCTAGCATATCTGCTATTTCTTCTACCGCAATCTCTTCTTCATCTTGTTTGCCGTAGAATACAACTTCGTCTCCTACTTGTACTGGCATTGCATTTGTAACATCTAGCATAAGCTGATCCATACAAACACGGCCAATTACAGGTACTCGTACTCCGTTTATTAGTGCATGCCCTTTATTAGATAGCTGACGATTATAACCATCAGCATAACCAATCGGTACAGTTGCAATCCATTCTTCGCCCGTTGTTACATAAGTATTCCCATAGCTAACACCACGATTTTTCTTCGCATGTTTAACATGAGCTACTTTTGATTTTAAAGACAACGCTGGCTGTAAGGAAGCAACTGTATGATCCACTTCTCTTGAAGGATACATACCGTAAATTCCAATACCAACACGAACCATATTTTGAAATGTGTTACTAAGTTCCATTGATCCTGCACTGTTTGAACTATGAATATATGGAAAATGAATTCCTAATTCTTCCGCTGTATTTACAGCTTTCTCAAACAAACTTGTTTGCATATTTGTATAAGTTTTATCTATTTCATCAGCGGTAGAGTAATGTGTAAACATCCCTACTACTTCTACATATCGCATACGTTTTAACTCTTCAAAAAACGGTTTAACTTCTTCTTCCTGTAAACCAATACGGCTCATTCCTGTATCAATTTTCACATGAATTCGCACTTTCTTTTGAAGATGGTTTGCAACTTCATCTATACCTTGTAAATCTTCTACTCTATAAACAGTCATCATAACGTCATATTGAATTACATCTTCTACAGCTGCTACTGGTGTATATCCTAAAATTAAAATAGGTACAGTGATTCCAGCTTCTCTTAATTCAATTGCTTCATCTACAAATGCAACTGCAAGTTGGTTTATTCCTGCTTCAATAGCCGATTTCGCAACTTCAACTGCCCCATGACCATACCCATTCGCTTTTACAGCAGCCATCATTGCAATATTTTCATCATTCACACGTTTTTTAAATTCTTTTACATTATGTTTTACCGCATTTAAGTCAACTTCAACAATTGTATCTCTTCCATATTTCAAGCTCATTGGTCTAACTCCTAACTCAATAATTACATTCCATTCTATTTCACGTTTCATATGACCTTTTACAATATAATACTTTTCACTATGCTAGTCAAACTACTAGAATTTTCGGAATTTTGAGTATGATATAATACCCTTAAGAAACTATTATATACGGAGGTGAGAATAATTACAATGTTTGTTCCATCTGCATTGAATCAAGTTAAAATTGCTATCGATACTTCCATTCAAATACTGAACCAATATACTGAAAGTGATTTGAAAATAAAGTCGATTGAATCAAAGCGGGCATTATTTGAAATGTGTACACATCTTTCCCTTATTTGCCACGCTGATTTACTCATATTAAATGGTATTACGGAAAAAGACTTACATACCTTTTATATAGAACAAACACCAGAAACAATTACTCAAATACAGCAAACGATGATACAAGGGTACGATTTACTTTCTAAAACTTTTTTATCCTATTCCAATGAAGAGTTAGCGGAAATTATGACTGCTTATTGGGGTATTTCTTACTCTCGATTCGAATGGTTGCTTGAAATCGTTGCACATTTTTATCATCATCGCGGGCAAATTCATATTTTATTATGTGAGCACGTTAAAGATCCTAACATACCTTTATTTCAATAAAGGTATGTTAGACGACATTAAACTTTTTTAAGGCAAATAAAATACCACCTTCACTCGCCTTCTTTGTAACGAAATCTGCTCTTGTTTTTAACTCTTCTCCGCCATTCCCCATCGCAATTCCTAGTCCTACATAATGTAACATCTCAACATCATTTCCACCGTCACCAAAAGCAATTGCTTCTGATTTACAAATTTCCAGATGTTCCAATACCTTTTGAATTGCAGTTAGCTTCGATACTTTACTATCTTCCAACACATTCATAACGTAACCATGAAAACGTTCAAACGTAAGTGCTGGATATCTTTCAAAGAATTTTTGAGCTTCTGTTTCATCAGCATACAGACATACACAATAAATCTCTTCTGATAAGTTTCTAACTTTGTCAGGATACCGCTCTAAATTTAACGTTTCATTTAATGCTCGTATTACACGTTCGTCTTTTGAGGCAATACCATTCATTACAAATTCCTCTGTAAAATAAGAAACACTGTGACCATGTAATTCAGCGAAATTTGAAATATCATGAACAATTCCACTTGAAAGTACCGATTTATGTATAACTTCATCAGCACATTTTATATGTGCACCATTTGCAGAAATAAACGTATTTATGCCCAGCTCTTTAAATTGTGAGCATAAACTATATGGTCTCCCTGTTGTAACAACTACGTGAATTTCTTTATCTATTAACCTTTGTATCGCTTCTTTTGTGCTTTCATGCATACTTCTATCAATCTCACTTAAAAGAGTACCATCCACATCAAAAAATACAACTTTGTACATATCCTCTTACATTCCCTCTAAATGATTTGTATCATTTATAAAATGAATAGTTTTCTGTTTATCCGTAAGTTCAATCAAACTAATTCCCGTATCTCCCATTTTAAAATAATAGTCCATGCTAATTGGCATTTGGAAAAACGCTCGTAAAATACTATTTATTACACCACCGTGTGCAACAATTGCAATTCGGTCATATGTATTCTCTGTCACGATTTTAGAAAAAATCCCTTCTATTCTCATTCTAAATTCAATAAATGATTCCCCGTTTTCAAAACGATCATGAAGAAATTTTGGCTCTGGATATTTTTTCGCTTCTTCAAATGATAACCCTGCTTGTACCCCATTATTAAACTCCATTAATTCTTCTTCTAGTTGAATTGGGCACCCAATTCCTTCTGCTAATGTTTCACCAGTTTCGCGAGCACGTTTTAATGTGCTTGCCCAAATGAAATCTGGCGGGAAATCTGCTTTCACTTTCTGTACAAGTCTTTGTACTTGCTGTCTTCCCTTTTCTGTTAATTCAAAGTCAGCTCGACCTTCATGTACATTTAAAATATCTGCTTCTGATTCACCGTGGCGTATTAGTAGTATTTGCATGTTTCTTCCGCTCCCTTGTTTAATACTCACAAAACTCCATTATATCACATTCTTAACTTTATATAACAAAAAAGGAACGGTTTCCCGCCCCTCATCCATTCACTTTCTCTGCATCATTCCAATAATACTTACTAAACGCTTCCGTCAACACATCAATTGTGTTATATAATTCATCTAATGTATTATCAACACCACCAACTTCAATTAACATCGCATTTTTAGATAAATCTTGATTATAAACGCCATTTCCATCTTTTTTATACTTTGGAAAGATTCCTCTGCTTAATCCGTAATAGTTTTCATCTAAATAACTATTGATTGCTCTTGCAATTTTTTCATTTTCAGCACGCCCTTCATTTTCCATCCCAATTATAAAATATAATCTTGCATACGATTTCCCGTTAATTACTTTTGTTGTTACCTTCTTCCGCTGATCATCACGGTGTATATCAATCGGAAACGCAATTTTATTATTTTGTGCTAATGTTTCTTTTACATATTCATGAGACGCTTTATATGATTGCGGCCATTTCCATTTTTTACTCGCTAATAAATCCCCCATATTCGTTTTATCATGAACTACTGGAATTCCTTGTCCTTCAAGTTGTTCTTTCATACGTTTCCCTAGTAAGGACACATTTACATCTGGACTTGATGGATCGGTAGCCCCTGGTAATAACGGAAAGAAAGATTCCCAGCTATGTGTATGATAAATATATACTGCACTTTCACCTTTTTTCGCTCCGTTCTTTTTCTGAACCGGATTATTCTTTTCAGCTTCTGTAACTTTATCTTTTGCTACTTCTCGCTCTTTCGTTACTTCTTCAATCGGTACACTAGATTCATTTGGGATATTCGTAAAGTTTGTCCCTTCCCCAGCTACGATAATGTTAGAGTAATACTTTGACATACCAGGTACTTCTTTACCCACAAACGTTCTTAAATCTTTAATTTTCAAATCCGTCGCAATCGAGAACATTAAATTTCCAAATGACTCCCTTTTATTCTGCTTAAAATAATCAAATCCGTAATAGCGATTCTCACTTTCTATCATTTGAACAAAACCTTGCATCGATACTTTTCCAAACCATTGATTCACGTAATTCGATTTCATTGTATGTAAAAGCGACGTCAAAATCGACGCAATAATAATTATGACTAGTGCATATAGAAAGAGTAACGAGATTAGTTTCTTCCCATGTATACGGGTTGCATACTTTTTCAATGTATCACCTTCTTTATACATGGATATGTACAAGCTTTTCGTAATATACGCAAAAAAAAAAAGAGAAATGGCATCCCATTTCTCTTTCTCACTCTTATTATTCTTTTTCTGTATCTGACGAAGGTAATTTCTTCGCTTGTTTTTCTTTGAAGATTTCCCCAATTGCACCAAGAGTACCAAGTGTTTCAATTGCATTAGACGGAATAAAGACTTTATTCGCTGGTCCTTTTGCAACCTCAATTAATGATTCAAACGATTTATAAGCAAGTACGCGTTCATCTAAATCTGCTGCGCGAAGTAATTCAATTCGGTTTTGTTCTGCTTTTGCGATTTCCTCAATCGCTCTTGCTTCCCCTTGTGCTTCTAATTCTTTTGCTTCTTTTAAACCTTCAGCTTCTCGAATACGCGCTTCTTTATCCCCTTCAGCCATTAAAATTTTACTTTGTTTTTCCCCTTCAGCCCGAAGGACTTTATCTTGTTTCGCTGCTTCAGCTTCTAAAATGATCGCACGTTTATTACGTTCTGCTTTCATTTGTTTTTCCATTGATACTTGCACATCTTTTGGTGGATTAATATCGACTATTTCGACACGCTCAATACGAACGCCCCATTTTTCTGTCGCTTCATCAAGTGCTAAACGAATTTCTGTTGAAATTTTTTCACGACCTGATAATGTTTCATCAAGCTCCATTTTACCAATAATTTGACGCATTGTTGCAGATGTAATATTACGAACACCATATTCATAGTTTGAAATACCATATGTCGCAAGCTCTGGTTCAACAATTTGATAGAAAATAATTGTATCAATTTCTACTTGTACATTATCTTTCGTTATTACCTTTTGTGGTGGTACATTCGTTTGTTGAATACGTAAATCGTGATATACACGAACGCGGTCTACAATTGGGATTAGAATATTTAATCCTGGGTGCATAATCCGTTGAAATTTACCAAACCTTTCAACGACCCCAACTTTTTGCTGAGAAATAATTTTAATTGTCAATGCAATAAATACAACGACAATCAATGCGAAAATAATCGTTAACGTTAATGCTACTGCCATATTTATTCACTCTCCTTTTTCACTTGTAAAATAGTACTATGCCTCTGTATAACAACGACTTTTTCTCCAGCATCAATAGGAGTATCCGAAATAGCTGTCCAAGTATCTCCATCCACTTTCACAATACCGTTCACTTCACTTGTAATCGTTTGCATAACGATTCCCTTTTTACCAACAAGTTTATCTACTGTATCAGTAAAACCTTTTGCTTCTCGAAAGTTTTTAGAAATTCTTTTCGTAAAGAAAGTCAATGTTAAACTTACAATCGCCCCAACAACAACTTGTAAAAATAGTGCATCAGGAGCAAACAAAGCAATAAGACCTCCGACAACAGCTCCAATTCCAAGCCAAAGCATGTAAAACGTAATCGACAACATTTCTGCAATAAATAAAATACCCGCTATTATAAACCAAATCACCCATCCAGCCATATGCAACCCTCACTTTCTTTCTCATTTTCTATATGTATATGAAGAAAAGAATGGTTTATCCGCCCTTTCTCATAGAGGGGGCGTTTGCTACAAGCTATTATATGTATTCGCTGTTACAACAAGCATTAATATAATGCTATATTAACATATTCTTCATTATACACGAAAACCCCTTTCAAAAAATGACAAAAAATTTAATTCTTTCAAAAATATATTTTTCTGATTATAATTTGAAAAATATTATTGATTTGAAGATGGGCTTCTTATTGCCGAAACGTTCACTAGCTTACTATTTAGGCTCCAAAATGTGTATTATCCTCGCTGACATTGTATACAACTAAATCAGCTACAATTACCGATATTTTCGATGTTCGTACTATTTATATTATCGCTTCTTTTCTTATTTTATGTTCTACTTGTTTGTCTTTTCGTTTATTAAAGCATCAGAGATTGCCAAAGAAAGAGATTTCTATTTAACATATTGTATCTAAGTGATTTATTTCTTATATAAGACTTCCAACTAAATAGTCCAATGAATTTATATCAACGATTCGATATGAGATATCGATTCCTCAAAAGAAATCGACAATACTTTTAGCTATTAATAAGAGCAGGCTGGCCTCCATAAATCCATTTCAGGCAACCTTCTCTCGTTTCTATTTACGATAAGTTTGGCATTTTTCTATGTTTTGTCGCTTGTTCAAAAGCATATGCTAGTTTAATTAATGCCCCTTCACTAAAAGCAGCACTTGCAAGAGTAATTCCAAAAGGCCTCCCATTATCCATATATCCCGCAGGCATTGCTATAGATGGATAACCTGCTTTCGCACATATAGTAGATCCTATATAAGAAGGGAACAGTATCGCATCCAGATTATATTTTTCCAACGCAAAATCAATACCTTGTTTTTGCGAAAAATATATATCTTCTAATCTTGCGTTTAAATATTCTGGATTTCTTAACGTATTAGGAAAATCTTTTCTTCTTTCTAACTTAGTTTGTCCATATTTCAAAGCTCTTTCTGCTATGTTTTTATTAAACTCCATTAACTCCGAAATAGAATGTACTGGAATAGTAGAAGGTAATTTAGAAAGATAGTTATCCAAGCTGTGCTTCAGCTCATAAAGTGGAACTCCCCAACTCCATTCCCTATGAAAAGACGGAATATCAATATCTTCTACTACTGTCGCTCCCTCACTACGTAATACTTGGATCGTTTCCTCAAACAATTTTTCATCGTACTCACCATTTTCGTAATAATCTTTTGGCGCATTGCTATAAACACCAATCTTCGCTCCCTTTAAACCATTAGCATCAAGATAAGATGTATAATCTTGATATGCCATGCCTTCACTTTTATGAGTAGCTACATCTTTTTCATCCACCCCAGTTAGACTCCCTAGTAAAATAGCAGCATCTGTTACCGTTCTAGCAAACGGACCGGCTGTATCTTGAGAATATGTGAACGGAATAATTCCACTACGGCTAATTAAACCAACTGTCGGCTTAATACCTACAACCGAGTTTTGAACAGCTGGACTTAAAATAGAAGCATCTGTCTCTGTTCCAACGGATAATACAGTAAAGTTAGCAGCAACTGCAACGGCAGATCCTGTACTCGATCCACCAACAAACATATCATCCTTTCCTGTACCGTAAGGATTAATCGTTTGACCGCCTCTAGCGCTATATCCAGCCCACATTTCAAAAGACATTCCGTTTGCTAACTCTGTCATATTTGCTTTCCCTAGTATAATCGCACCTGCTTCTCGGAGCTTTTTAACAAGAAATGCATCTTCACTACTTATATTTTGTTCCAGGGCAATCGTACCTGCACTTGTATGCATTGAGTCATTCGTTTCAATATTATCCTTAAGTAAAACAGGTATACCATGTAATAGGCCTCTTACACCTTTTGTCTTTCTTTCATGATCTAGCGCTTCTGCAATAAAGATAGCATCCGGATTGATTTCTAAAATAGAATTGATTTTCGGACCATCTTGGTCATACTTTGCGATTCTATGAAGATAATACATGACTAGTTCTTTTGAAGTTAACTTCCCAGCTTCCATTTCCTTTTGAATATCATGAATTGTTAATTCTTTTTGCAATAATGTATTAAACTGAATTTCCATTTTCATTCTCCTTTTATAAGCCCTTATATATATGACGTGTATCTATTACTTTTTCATTTTCTCCGCTCCTCGCATAAACAGCTACAATCCCTTTAAAGAAATTCAACTCACCAGTTTAAAAACCTTTAATTTCCAGAGAAATAAAAAGAGTCTGAAACGAATACAATATCGCCTCAGACTCTTTTTATTATTTTACATATACCTCTTCTAACAAATGTAAAAACTCGCCTTGTTTACCTGCTAATTCAGGGCATTTGTTAATATCAATCCATTCATAACAAAATACTAAACCTTTGTCTTCCTCACCAGCACTTACTATATGTTCCCACGTATCTTTCACATCTGTTAATAATGAAATGTGGAAAAAATGACGTTTTTGATATTCCTTTTTTTCTTTCATATAAATAATGTAATCAGAAAGGAAGCGCTCGATACAAAAATGGCGTAGTCCTGACTCTTCTTGTACTTCACGTAAAATTGCTGCCTCTAACGTTTCGCCTTCATCTACCGTCCCGCCTGGAACTTGGATACCAGCCTCTCGTATATCACGATGTTTAAAAACGAGTAGTTGCATAGCCCCTTCTTTTTCTCTCGTAATATATGCATGTACCTTTTTCTTATATAACATCGTCATCTTAGCCCTCTCCCCTCAATTCATTACTGCGTTACTTCTTCAATCGTCAGTTGGTTTTCATATAAATATGTAGCTTGCGGATTCCCAACATACCGTACATGCCACGGTTCATAACGATAACCGGTAATCCCTTCTTTCTCTTTCGTATATCTAATAACAAAACCAAACTTATGGGCATTTTCAGAAAGCCACTTTCCTTCTTTCGTCTCCCCAAAAACAGTTTCTAGCTGAAATTTAGCAGATTGAGATGTAATATCCATAGCTAGTCCTGTTTGATGTTCACTCGTACCAGGGACTGCACTAGACATCGCTGTCTTTGCTTCTCCATCTTGTCTTTTATACATTGTATTTAATGCTTTTTGTCGATCAAAAGATCTAAATCCAGAGACTGCAAAAAGGAAAATCCGCTCATTATTGGCTTGCTGAAACATTTCCTCAAGTGCCACCGCTGCCTCTTTCCTCATCTTTTTCTTCTCTTGATCACCTTCACTAGAGTAACGTACTTTCGGAACAACTAAATCTGGCGGTCTATACCCATCTGGTAAACGCCTATTTTTATTCACAAGTACAAGCATCGAACTTGGATTACTAATGACTGCGATATCCCCATCCATATTAGCAATCGTTTCTTTAGCTTTCGGAAATATATTGTTTACATTTACTTCCTTCGCCTCTTGCTCCTTGTACATCTTATAATTTATTCCTGCTACTCCAATGATCAGTATCATTGCTACGATACCAAGTAGTGCCCATCTTTTTTTCATATAACGACCTCTTATTTTAATAATTTGGCCATTTCATACTCATCGATACCTTTTCCATCGATGATAAGAGCAGATTTTTTGACACCTTCTTGTTCAAATCCAATTTTGCTATATAGTGCCTGAGCTCTTGTATTGTGGGCCATTACCGTTAATTCTAAACGCCATACATCATGTAATCTTGCCCACTTCTCTACTTCTTTAAACAAACTCGTTCCAATACCTCGGCCACTATACTCTTGCAAAATACCAATTACAATGCCTGCCACATGTCTCTTTCTTTGAACATCATTACCATTGGCTAAAATAAATCCAACTACTCTATCATCTTCAACTGCTACAAATATTGTTGCATATTCATTTTCTATAAAACGGTGGACCATCTTTTCTTGTTGCTCTACTGTGGTTTTTCTTTCCCCTGGTTCGTATAACATAAATTTCGTTTCTTCGTCTAACTGCTTACTTAATTGTAAAAATGATGCTGCATCTTCTACTCTAATCTCTCGTATCACCTTGATCCCCTACCCATTCTGTTAGTTAAAAATTTTCCTTGTAAAAAGATTTTCTCTATTTTTGCGAAAATCCCTTTCTAATTCTCCTATTATAAATAGACAAATTTCGATATTACTATAGCAATTACAAATTATGTCTATAATGTGACATCTTATCATCCTCATTTCATGACAAACAAAAAACGTAAGCTGTACACTTACGTTTTCCCCCAATTGATGTAGGCTGATAACCATCGGCAATGCCTACCACTAATTCAAATTTCACTTTATCCATTCACTTTTTCTGCTTGCCAAAAATATTCACCAAATGCTTTAGCAAGTGCATCAATTGATCGATTTAATTCTTCCTCTGTATTATCTACCCCGCCAACTTCAATTAATATCGCTTGTCCTGATAGGTCTTGATTGTAGACTCCATTTCCTGTTTGGAATCCTTTTTGAATTACACCACGGCTCATTCCCGGATATTTCTTACTAATCGTCTCATGTAACGCAGTTGCTAATTGTAAGTTTTTTTCATAGTTTTTGTTACCTTTCCCAATTACAAAAGCAAGCTTAGCATATGATTTATCTCCAATTGTTTTTGTTGTTACATTTTTCCGTGCACTATCACGGTGTAAATCGAAGAAGTATTGTAATTCTTTATTACCAGCCATCGCTTCTTGTACAATTTCCCGTGACATTTTATAAGAACTAGTATCATTCAATCCTTTACTTATTAACTTTTGACCGACATTAGTCTTATCGTTAGTAGCACCTATCCCTTCACTTGCCAGTTGTTCACGAAAGCGATCTCCAACTATTGAAATATTCGTTACAGAACTCGTTGCTTTATTTGGATTAGGATCATTTGTTAAGTTAAGTAACGGCAAATAAGATTCCCAGCTATGTGAATGATATATAAATGCAACTTGTCTTTTTCCAGTCGTTTGAGCTGGTTGTTTTTTCTCTTTATTCGTATCAGGCTTTGGCGCTTGTCCACCTTCTCCAGTCCGTTCTTTCAATACTTCTTCAAGAGGAACACTCGACTCTATCGGTAAGTTAGAATAATTTGTTCCCTCACCTGCGATAACGATTTCTGTATCGTACTTACCAAAGCCAGGAAGCTCTTTCCCGACAAAACTACGTACATCATCAAAACGAATATTCGTAGCCATCGAAAAGAGGAATGAAGAAATAGAAAAGTCTTGATTCAAATTCCGGTACTCCTGTGTAAAATAATGATTCTCTTTCCCAATAACGTACATGTAGCCATTCATCGATAACTCATTTAACCAATTATATAAATACGTTGACTTTGTCTCTTTCATAGAGGTTACCATCATACTAATAAGAAAAAAAGTCGCCAGTACTGTAGTAATAATAAATAAAACTAACTTACGTACACTTGTGAACTTCACGTAAAAAAAGCCTCGATTCATACTATCACCCTCTCTATTTCAAGTTATGTACAAGCTCTAGAGAATAGACCGCTTAAATTCCGGCTATATTGTTAATGAGGTGAAATGAATTGAAGCTACTAATAGGAACATTACCAATCGTCTTATCATTTATTTTTTATTTGTTTGCTTTACATCCTAAAATTCGTATTGTGCTACATATTTCCGCATACTTAGCACTGTATGTACTCGGTACAGTTATTTCCATTAATATATACGATGTTTTAATACAAGATTTAGTTTTCATGACGAGCATTCATGGAATTTTACTGAATCCATTTTTCCTTATTGCAGGAGCGTATATAGGAACATACACTTTATACTTACTTTTGTCTTACATTATTACAAATATAAAAAATGGAGCGTAATGAAATGCAGCCACCATTCATCTGTCATAAATGTAAAAAAAGAATAACGAGAAAGAAAGATCTTATTACCTCTACACGGTATTTCCGCTTTTATTTGTTTCACAACACTTGTTTCAAAAATCAGCAATTATTTGTCTCACGCTTTATTCCTATAAATACACTCTTTGGTTTCTTTCTTATTACATATGGGCTTATTGCTGGCAGCATTCTAATGTTCACGGAGCCCTCTATCAATTGGCTTATTTTTTTGCTTCCTATTTTATATCGGTTTCTTTCATATTATTACGTTGAACGTTTTTTCTGTAAATAACTAGTAGATTGACCTCTAGGAATGCTTAAACACTCCCATTCATTTTCTTTTAACATTTTACCAATGTAAATGATTTGTCCAATATGTAAAGCATAATGAGAAATTTGCCTTTCGATCGCTTGCATGACAGTATGTTCTTCTCCGCGAATGTATACTTTCTGCAAAATCTGTTCTGCTGTTAAAGTATCCATCGTTTTAAAGACATACTCCCACCCTTCTTGCCACGCAGCAAGCGCTTCTTGTTTTGAATTGTAGCCACCTTCAAATTCACCATCTCGGTTACGATCTATTTTTTCGCCATCAGACGTTAAAAATTCCGTCCATCTTGAACGCATATTACCATGTAAATGTTTAATAATAATCGCGATACTATTTGTCTCTTCCTGAGCAGACCACATTATCTGTTCATAAGATAATTGAGAAAGTACACGTTCTCCTTGTTTTTGTGTTGCCTTGAAATTCGAAATGGCACATTGTAAATATTCTCGTCCGATATCCATGTTTACCCCTACCTTCACACTAACTAATTTTCGTTCCATTTGGCAATTCCATATTAGGCTGAAGCAACACAACATCACCAGCTTCAGGAACACCACCCAATACAAGCACTTCCGATTTAAATCCTGCCACACGCTTTGGCGGAAAATTTACAACAGCAACAATTTGCTGACCGATTAAGTCTTCTGGATTATATCTCTTCGTAATTTGAGCACTTGACTGCTTGACCCCAAGCTCCCCAAAATCAATTTCTAGTTTAATCGCTGGCACTCTCGCTTCTTTAAATTCCTCTGCCTGTGTTACTGTTCCAATTCTTACATCAAAAGTTAAAAAATCTTCAAAATTAGCCATTTTATCATTCCTCCCAATTATTACTTAGACAAAATACAAAAATCCCCTTTAAAAAAAGAAAGGCGCCTAAGCACCTTTCTTTTGTAATTCACTTAATTCATTTGATTTATAGAAGAAGAAACCGAGAATCCCGCCAATACATGATGGGATTAGCCATCCTATTCCTTCTTTATATAATGGTAACATTTGTAGCACATTAGAAATCGCATCAATTTTAATGTTCGCACTTTCTAAACCGTTAAAGAAACTAATTAACAACGCACCTAAAATAGCTCCAATATATATTGTATTACGCTTCCCTATCCATTTATGGAAATATGAAAGAACGATTAATACAATTGCAACTGGATAAATGATCATTAACACTGGTAATGTTACTGTGATTAATTGTGTTAACCCTAGGTTAGATACAATTAAACTAAATACACATACCATAGTTACAATCGTTTTATGCGAAAGTTTTGGGAATAAGTTTGTAAAGAAGCCAGCACACGCAGATGTTAATCCAACAGAAGTTGTTAAACAAGCGAGTATAATTACAAGTCCTAATAAAATTTTGCCACTTGTTCCATATAACTCATTTACAACATTCGTTAAAATAAGTCCACCATTCTCTGAGACACCAAGTGATGTACTTGTTGAACCAAGATAAGCAAGTGATAAATAGATTAACGTTAAACCAAGTACAGCAATAATACCTGATACAACTGTTATTTTTGCAATTTGACTACTCTCTTTTATCCCTTTAGAGCGGATAACTTGTACAACGACAATTCCAAATACGAGCGCGCTAATTGCATCCATCGTTAAATATCCTTGAATAAATCCACCAAAGAAAGCATTTTCTTTGTATGCCGCTAGCGGCGCAGCTGGTTCTCCAATCGGATCAATAATTGCCTTTCCGACAATAACAGCAACAATCAATACTAACAATGGTGTAAGAAATTTCCCGAACCAATCCACTAATTTAGATGGATTTAATGATAAATACCACGTTATTCCGAAGAAAACTATAGTGAAAAGAAATAGCATGTACCACTCAGAAACCATTGTCTCTGATAGAAATGGCTTCATACCCATTTCAAATGAAACAGCTCCAGTACGCGGAATCGCAAAAAATGGTCCAATCGCTAAATAACTAATCAATGGGAAAATAAACGCAAATATAGGGTGAACTCTAGAAGATAGCGCTTTCAAGTCCCCCTCTACAAACGCGACAGCTGTTACAGCTAATAGGGGTAATCCGACTCCCGTTACAAGGAATCCAATTGTAGCAATCCAAACATTTTCTCCTGCTTGTTGACCTAAAACTGGCGGGAAAATTAAATTTCCTGCTCCTAAAAATAGTGCAAATAACATTAAACCAATCGCTACCGTATCACCTGGCCTTAAACGTCCCTTCATGCTTTTCATTTGCATAGCACTTTTTCATTGTTTATATCTCTTTTCACAATATGCTATGCATCCTCCTCTCTGCTCAAGATGATAAAATATGCCCCTTACAAAGCAGTGTCTTTCTCCATAATTTCTCCATTCCCCTTATTCTTACTCTAATTATTAATTTTTGATTTTTTCGAAAATTTAACTCATTAGAGTGGTATAACGTGGAGTTTAGTTGTCAGACCTCTTTGTTTTTATCACACATATAGTAACATATTTAGTTGAAAAATAAAAACATATTTTCAATTTGATTTTTTTGAAAATCAAAATTATCTACATATACTTCCTTTATTCATTCTATTACACAAATATTTTTTTAAATTTACGATTCATATATTTTATTATATTTAGATATCTTTATGTGAAAGAAAGTAAAAGCCATCAAAAATAAGATGGCTTTACTTGTTAGTCTATCGTTTCAACTTCACGTGGATTTTTCATCTCTTCAACATACACAACTCTAAATCCATGATCTTCTAAATCCTTTAGCAATGTTTCTAATTCACTATCTTCAAACTCTTCTCCCAATGTAAACATTATTCTACGTACTAATAAAGCATCATTATCAAAAGTCATTAAGCTTTGAATACCAGTGTATTTCTTTAGCACTGTCGATAATTTTTGAATGGCCCCATTATAATCTTGTGTTCCAATCATGACAGAATATTTACTAGAATGGACTCCCCATGCATCTTCTAATAGTTCAAAAACTTTTTTATGAGTTAAAATACCAAGGAAGACCCCTTTTTCATCAACTACTGATAAATACGGTAGTTTTTTAATTGTAAAAAATACTTTAAAGAAGGAAGAGTCTTCTCTCACGTACCCATTTTTATCGTTCAATAATTGTAATACATTATCTTCAAGTGAACCTTTATATTCTAAAATATCTACTTTGTATACATTCCCTAAAAACTTCTCTTTTTTTTCATCTAAAACTGGTACACAACGATACCCCGTTTTATTTAAATGTTCCAGCATTTCCCCTATCGTAATTGAACTTGAGCAAAACAAAACTTCCCTTTTTGGCACATAATTCCCTTTAATCCTCATAAAAAAGCCTCCTTATGCTAAAATACTTTCTGTGCCATAACTATATTATATTTTCAGAAAAAAATAAATATATTATTTTATTTTTCTGAAAATTATTCATTTTTCCGTCATAATTTATTCATTAATCATACACTTATTTAAATTGAAACTTTAATAAGCGGGGATTTCCCCCCACTTATTATTAGCCTTCACCAATCGGGCTTTTACTGGCAGTCGATATACCCACCTAACTTCTACGCATTCGCCGCATTTTGAGGTAGAGTCTTACTGCCCGTTAAAGCGGGATAATCTCTCTAACTTACTTCGAGAAAAATATGTTGTAACTTTATCCGAAAAAAGCTAAAATAAGAATAAGAATTTTCTGAATATTCAAAGAGTAGGTGATTGTATGTCCTTATTGCGCTCACATATATGTAAATTTATAGCCGGTGTTTTGATTATTTTTGTCATAAGTCCCCTTCCAGCATTATTCATTACACATAATTACTCCTACTTAACTGGATTTGTAAGCATTTTTCATAATTTAGCACAGCCTTCTTCCATTTCAATTCCAACAATTGATTGGATGCATGAGCCTATCCTTTTCTCAGCAAATCAGCTTGTACATACCTCTAACCATTCGTCACCACTGTTCCCCTACATATGGGAAATATATTTTTTATCAATCGTTCGTTTCACATTCACTCTTGTAATCGGTTTCTTTATAAGTCTAGGAATTGGCCATCTATTTTTAAAAGCACCAAACTCATTAAAAAAGTGTAGTTCTTTATTTCGCTGGATACCGTATTCTTTTGGCACTGTGATATTACAATGTTCAGTCCTATTATCACTTCTCTACATATCTAAATTCATAAAGTTTCCTTTCTTCTCTTCTTTTATCATCGTATGTAGCACTTCTATGATAATCGTTATGCAAGCAATTAGAAAATGGCTACCGTTCTTAAATACTACTAATGAATACGAAATAAAAAATTCATCTTTCCTTGTTGATACGTTATTTATTGCGCTTACTTCCAATCATAAATCTATTTTGAGTTCCATTATTCTTTCATTCGTTTTTATGGAATGTATTTTTCATACAAACGGACTATTACAATTTATCGTCCAATTTGGTAGAAATGCACCTATAGTTGTCACAATTGGTTTATTACTACTTTATATTCCATATAGCATCTTATCGTTTCTCCAAGCTTTATGGACAACAAACCACTCTAAACAAAACACGTATACTTTAACTAGAAGTATTTCGAAACCATAACATAGAATAACCGTCTACTTAAATTAAAAGTAGACGGTTATTCCTATTATATAGAGGACAAAATAACAGCAAATTAAAAAACTACTATAGAAACCTACCATTATTTACCCATTTTCTTTGACTAATCTTTTCATTTGGATTTATTATAAAAGTATAACATAATTACAGGAGGTGACATCTTTATTCCAAATTAGGAATAAAGAACACACTTGGACATATTAAATATTTTTCTCATCTTTATACTTATCCTTATTTCTGGTTTTTTCGTTGCTTCAGAATTCGCTGTCGTAAAAGTACGAAAAAGTCGAATTGACCAGCTTGCTAATGAAGGTAATAAACAAGCATTAGCTGCAAGAAGCGTTTTATCTAACTTAGACGTTTATTTATCCGCTTGTCAGCTTGGCATTACTATCACCTCTTTAGGACTTGGTTGGCTTGGTGAACCAACTGTGGAACATTTACTGCGACCACTATTTGAAAAAATCAATATTACTGGAACAATGGCTAACACGTTATCCTTTATTATTGCTTTTAGTGTGATTACTTTTTTCCATGTTGTATTAGGCGAGTTAGTTCCTAAGTCTTTCGCAATCCAAAAAGCTGAAGCAATCACATTAAAATTTGCAAAACCGCTTATTTTATTTGATAAAATTATGTATCCGTTCATTTGGCTTCTCAATAGTGCAGCTATATTTTTCACAAAATCACTCGGTTTAGAGCCTGCGAAAGAAAATGAACTTGCCCATTCCGAAGAAGAACTACGACTCATTTTAGGTGAAAGCTATAAAAGCGGCGAAATTAATCAAACCGAATATAAATATGTAAATAATATTTTTGAATTTGATGATCGTGTTGCTAAAGAAATTATGGTACCTAGAACTGAAATGGTTTGTTTATCTACTGAAAATACGTTAGAAGAAAATATGAAAATCGTTGCAACTGAAAAGTATACACGTTATCCTATTATTGAAAAGGATAAAGATGATATTATTGGAATGATAAATACGAAAGAGATTTTTCATAATCAAACAAAAGGCATTTACAAACCACTTGATGCCTACATACATCCTGTTTTAACTGTATTTGAAACAGTTCCCATTCGTAAAACGTTAATACACCTCCAAAAGAACCGCGTACAAATGGCGATTATTATGGATGAATACGGCGGAACTGCTGGCCTTTTAACGATGGAGGATATTCTTGAAGAAATTATCGGAGAAATTCAAGATGAATTTGACGCAGACGAATCACCAATGATTGAAAAGCGTACTCCTAGGCTTACTGTTTTAGATGGGAAAGTACTCATTTCTGAAGTAAATGATATGTTTGGCCTACATATCGATGAAAGTGATTTAGATACAATTGGTGGTTGGCTTCTCTCTCAATCAATTGATTTAAATATTGAGGCTGGCTATTCAGTTGAATATGATGGTTTTCAATTTAAAGCATTAGAACTTGATGGGCATCAAATTAAAAAGATTGCTGTACATAAATTAGATACTACAAAGGAGTTATAAAGTGACTGTTTTACTAACAATTTGTATCATTGCTTGTTTCATTGTTTCATTTCTTGCCTTTATATACCCCATTATCCCTGGCATCCTTGCCGTATGGGCTGGCTATTTCATTTATCATTTTGGAATAAACGGCGGAGAGTTAACGACATCTTTTTGGATTATTCAAGTCATTTTTACACTCTTCATTTTCGTTGCTGACTTTATTGCAAATGGATACTTCCTAAAAAAATACGGAAGTACAAAATCGGGCGAACGTGTTGGTATGGTTTCTATCATTGTCGGATCGTTCTTCTTCCCACCATTCGGGCTTATTATCATACCGTTCTTATCTGTATTTATTACGGAACTAATGCATAAAAAGGCGCCAAAAGACGCCCTTTTAGTCGGAATTGCAACTGTTGTCGGTTTTTTAAGTAGTACAGTAGCGAAAGCAATTCTCCAAATCATTATGATTATCATCTTTGTATGCTATATCATTTTTTAGCCATCCCTATTTTGGGATGGTTTTTTAATATGAAATACCTACTCGGCTTTTCTCGTATAAGCTTTTATTACGTATACTCCATGTAAACTGAGCTGTATCACCAACTGTGATTTTCGATCCATCTGTTGGCAACATATCTTGTTCAGTTCGATATACACCGGTTACATCACCATCTATTAAATGCGTCGGACAAACAACAGTCCAACATAGTTTACTATTATTCAGCGCTTCATAAGCGGCTAAATGATCTTCCGCAGCTGTTGTCATTTTTCTTTTCGATTCTTTTGATTGGAAACGATATATACTTGGGTTTGTTCGTGCTTGTAAAATACCAGCAGTTCCTATTGTAACAATTTTCTTTATGCCCTCTTCTTCCATTTGCTTTATAATAATCGGTAAACTCTTCTCTAACGTCCCATTCCGATCAGTTCCAAGAGCACTAATTACAATATCACATCCTTTAATCGCTTCCTTTATATCATTTCCGTTTAACACATTTCCCTCTATAATATGTAACCTTTCATGCTCTGTTTCCACTCTACTCAAATCACGAACTAATACCGTCACTTCATATGAATCATGTAATGCCAATTTCATAATGTGTGATCCTACTCTACCTGTCGCTCCTAATATACATACTTTCATTTATTATCCCCTCTTCCATTCTTTCTCTCTATTTTTCCGCAAAACTTACAAATACGCAACAAAAAAGCTCCCTCATATATGTGAGGAAGCTCTATTATCCATTTATCCCGCATTAACGGGCAGTAAATTCGGCGAATGCGAGGAAATTAGGTGGGAGATAACTGCCCGTAAATGCCCGATTGGTGTGGGCTAATAATCAGTGGGGATGGACAAAATCCCCACTGATTAAAGTTTCACTTTATTTCTTTTCTTTCGAATCAGAAGATTTTTCTGTTCCACTTGTTTCTTTATCTTTCTTTTCATCTTGCTGCGAAGTTGTGTCATCCTCTTTCTTTTTATCCTCATCTTTACTACAACCTACCATTAATAAAGAACTTGCAAGTGCCATAGCAGCTAATGACTTAACCCATTTGTTCATTTGCGTTTCCTCCCTTTGATAGAATATGTACAACCCCATATTACTCTTTATTTTTAAAGGAAAGATTTAAAAACAGTAAAGATATTGTAAACTTTTGTAAATACTCTGATAACACAACTGGTTTGTCTCAATTCTTCTAATTGAGCCTTTCATTAGACATAAAAAAACTAAGACGCCTTTCATTCCGTCTTAGTTTTTCACGCAAACTTCTCACTTTCATTTTCATTTAAATGTTTAATTTTATATTCCTTCTTCACAACATATTGCCAAACACTATAAGCATAACGATTCATTTTCACAAAACAATTTTCCAAGAAAGAACGAAACTCTGGGTTCGCAACTTCCACTGCAACTTGAGCAAACTTTAATGCTAATCGCTTCAAATGTGAAATATAACAAATAGCAATCCCAATATCCCCTGTATACTCATTATCTGTTTCCCTATCCATTTCAGTAAATTCCGGCCACATTTGTTTACAAGTTATATGTTGTATATTTTCTCCTTCTTGAAAATTCACTTGTTCATTATATGCTTGTAACATATACGGTAAATGATGCTGCAAAATATCTTTTAATTCTTCATCTCGAACCTTGCTCGTGTATTCTCCAACTTTATATATAAGTGTGTAACTATATGTCATCAATTCTTTCATACAATCCATTAAAGCGCCTCCCTTCCTATTTCATCTCTATACTATAAATATGATGCGATAACATTTGATATTCTTGCTAGAAACCAATCCCATCTACTAATTTTCTCAAAATCTTCTTCAGAAAATCGTTTTGATTTATGAAAGTCTTCTTTTAATCGACTCCATACGTCAGCAACGACTGTCTTATCATATATGAAACAGTTAGATTCGTTATTTAAGTAAAAACTTCTATTATCAAAATTTGCTGTACCAATATCAACCATTTCCTCATCGATGATTGTTACTTTCCCATGAAAAAATCCATTTCGATATTGATAAATCTCCGCTCCAGCATCTAACATGTCTTTCAAATAAGGATAGGCAGCCTGTTTTAGCAATACTGCATCACTTTTAAATGGGACGAGGATTTTTACATGGACACCACGATTTAATGCATCTTTCAGCCCCTTCACCATTTCTTTACTCGGTACAAAATATGGTGTAGCGATAATTAAAGAATGTTTTGCCTTCTTTAAAAACGCTCCATACTCCTTCCATAAACCTTTTCCATTCGAAAATACGTATTGATATTTTACATTTCCTTGTACAGGTAACTCTTGGTGTATAGGAAACTTTTCTCCCGTATCTTCTTGCCAATCTTCCGCAAACTTCCGTTCCATATCAGTAGCTCCATTCCCTTCGATGCGTACATGATAATCACGCCACGGACCAAATTTAGGATCCTGTCCAAGATATTCCTTTCCGATATTGAAGCCACCAATGTACGAAACTTTCCCATCTATAGTAACAATGCGTCTATGATTACGTTGATGCAAAGAATAAAATAAGTTTTTTAATTTAGGTTTTTTACTAAATGTAAACTTCACGCCTTTTTCTTTTAATTGATTAATTATCTTTTTCTTAAGCTTATATCCGCCAATGCGGTCTACTGACAATTTCACAACTACTCCGCTAGATGCTTTTTTCTCTAATAACTGTAAGAACTTTTGGCTTATTTCATCTTTTCCCACAATATAAAAATGAATATACACATTCTTTTCTGCACGATTTATATCCTCAAATAAACTTTTATATAACTCATCACCGTTCGTATATACTTGAAAATCCCCTGATCGGATTTTTTCTAATTCATATCCACTAGCCATTTTCTTCCCCATTTCCACATCAACGTTCATCCATATGAATACACCTATAAAACAAATTATTACAATTAAAAAGCGCTTCATGGATACGTTCCTTTCTCTAACTACTGTTATTCCTATATCTTTCCTTTTTTAAAACATTATCATACAAAAAATATGTCATTGCATGATATACGTCCATATCAAACAGGAGCTCATCTGCATATTGTATGTTGTATCTTAAAATAAAAGGAGGAAATAACAATGGGCTTCGCACATGGTAATGGATTTGCGCTACTAGTCGTATTATTTATCCTCTTAATTATCGTCGGTGCTGCTTGCTTCTGCTAAGCAGTTATTGTAGTACGATATGAGGATGAAAAAACTATAAAAGCGGACACCTATTTTTAGGTGTCCGCTTTTCATTTCAAAAATCTCCTAACCTATTACAAAATAGTACCACTAGGAAAGTATTTTATATCAAAAAGTTAGCAGTGTAGCTACCTTCTTACTCTCTGCCTTACGAATATGGCGCTGTTCTGCACGTAACACAGCAATTCGATGCAATTCTTTCTCCTCTTCTGTCTCAGGGATAACACGCGGTACAGGAACTGGATTATTCTCCTTACTAAGCGCAACAAAAGTAACGAATGAAGTTGCTGCTACACGTTTTTTACCTGAAATTAAATCTTCTGCTACTACTTTCACAAATATCTCCATAGAAGTTCTTCCCGTCCAAATTACGAAAGATTCATAACTAACACAATCTGAAGAACGTACTGGATGTAAGAAATCTACCCAATCCATAGACGCTGTGACACATTCCATTCTCGAGTGTCTCGTTGCTGAAATTGAAGCAACCATATCCATCTCCGCCAATATCTTTCCACCAAATAGCGTGTTATGATCATTTAAATCCGTTGGAAATACTCGACTCGTTTTAAACACCCTTGATTCATTAGCTGTTTTACCCTTTACTTCAGTCATTGTTATCACCCCTTTAATTATTTATCCCTAATATCCCAATATACACTACATCTCATGAACTACACGTTTAATATTAACAATTTTTAGAACTTTTAGTCCACAAAAAAGAACCGATTTTATCAATCGGCTCCTCTAAACACATATTGTTCTTTCGGCTGTTCAACTTTATTCCATTTCGTTACCTCTAACACTGGAATATTCGCATGAAACGGCTGATAAAATTCAGTTGAAATTTCTCCCTCTATCTGAATCCAATCATCATTTTTCCACTCTACCCCTTCTGGTTTTTTAACTAACATACCATATACACCCGAATCCGCAACACAATGTATAATGCCGAAACGGAATAAGAAATATTGTTCCTTTTTAGAAGAATCATCTCGGAAAACAAATCCTTTATAAGACAGGGTTTTACCAGTAAATTCACCAGGATAATTATAAATTGTCTCCATACCCTTTAAGAAATCTTCATCTTTTAAAGTGATATTATCTTTCGTAACAAACTCTTCCTTCCCTTTTTCCATTACACCACGATATCCTTCTTTCCCGTAATAAATACTCGTGTCAGGTCTTAGAAATTGTCTTGTCATAAATGGATCTTTACTTTCTGCTTGCGCTACTGGAAAATGGAATCCCTTCGCCTTAACAATATCGGAATCTAATGTTGCAATTGGGAAAAACAATCCTGTAATGATTGGAAAACAGAATAACGTATAAGAAAACACTTTTTTCCACCATGTATTCTCATCTTTCGAATGATCATGCCCACAATGACTATGATCACAACTACAATCATGTTTCTCTTTTTCCTTTTGGTGCTCTTTTTGGAAAACGATAATAATTTGTACAATCGTTAAGAAACCTAAAATAATAGCAGCAGTTTTTGATAAATAGGCGTACTTCATATTTATATACTTCGTAATGTTACCGGAAATATGAAGCTGTCCAATTAAAATTGTAAAGCCTAATAATATATATGCTCGAAACATAACCTACCACCCCATCGCATAAATGAGTAGTGAGCTTGCATAAACAACAAGTGTAACTGTAACCGTCACAACAATTACAAATTTTGTTTTAAATGTCGCAAGCATCATAAACATATTTTTAATATCCACCATCGGTCCATATACGAGAAACGCGACAAGTGACGCTGTTGAAAATGTACTTTGGAACGAAGAAGCAATAAATGCATCCGCCTCTGAACAAAGTGATAAAATGAAAGCAAGTCCCATCATTACAGCTGATGAAGAAAACGGACCTTGTCCAATAGCAAGCAATGTTGAAGTTTGTACAAACGTTTGAACTGCAGCAGCAATTAACGCTCCTAACACTAAATATTTCCCCATTGAGAAAAATTCCTCAACAGCATGTGTACATACATCCCACATTTTTGCACGTAACGGACGCTTATGGTTCACTTCTGGGAAGTGATCATCTCTTAATTGATGTTCTTTAAACATAAATGATAATATAATTCCAACGATAATTGCTACGATAATCGCTACAATAGAACGATACCATACCATGTGCATACTACTTCCAAAGGCAACGTATGTTGCAAATAATACGACTGGATTAATGATTGGTCCAGTTAACATAAATGCAATCCCGGCATATGGCGGAACCCCTTTTCCGATTAATCGCCTTACAATCGGAACGATTCCACATTCACAGCCCGGAAACATCATCCCTAAAAAAGTAGCCATTAAAACAGACAGAAATCGATTTTTCGGCATCCATTTTGCTACCATATCTTCTGTTACAAACATTTGAATGAATCCTGAAATAAATACACCAATGAGCACAAAAGGAAGTGCTTCGATCAATATGGAGATAAAAATTGTATTCATTTGCAGGAATGCTTTCGGTAATTGAAACAATTCCATGATGTATTTCCTCCAACTTTTCATTAACAATATGTAATTTTAACCTCATTTTATGAATTGGACAAGACTTATACGGAATTCACCCCTTTCATATACATTACATTTTATAAGTTATATTCTATTCAAAATTTAGGATTTCATAGCAAAAAAGCTGCTCTAGCGCAGTTACACAACTATGCTAGAGCAGCTTTCTTCTCGTTAAAAGTAACGTTTCTTCCAAAAAACAAACGCTAATGTGAAAGATAGTGTTACACATATTATGAGTACAATTACAAAACCATGTGCTTCCCCTTCAAACGGAACCTTTACGTTCATTCCAAAGAAACTAGAAACCATCGTTGGTAACGATAAAATGATTGTAATAGACGTTAACAGTTTCATAACACTATTTAAATTATTTGATATAACGGAGCTAAAAGTATTCATCATTCCACTTAAAATGTGACTATATATTTCCGCCATTTCAATAGCCTGTTTATTTTCAATTAATACATCTTCTAATAAATCTTGATCGTCTTCATACATTTTTAAAAATGTACTGTTACGCATTAATTTTTGAATTACAATTTTATTCGCCTTTAATGATGTTGTAAAGTAAACTAAACTTTTTTCAAGGCCTAGCAATGTAAAAATTTCTTTATTTTTCATCGACTTATTTAATTGGTGCTCTAAATCGATTGTTTTTCTGTTAATTTGCTTTAAGTATCTTAAATAATAAGTAGAAATCGTATATAAGAGCTGAAGTGCAAAGCGTGTCTTTTTAAACGTATAAAATTCTTTAATACGTTGATTAATAAAACGTTCAAAAATTGGGTTTTCTTCTAAACAAATTGTCACAAAGCAATCTGGCATTACAATCATACCTATTGGAATCGTGTCATAAATCGAATTTCCTTCTTCATCATGTCTGACTGTCGGAATATCCACGATAATTAAAGTATTATTGTCTTCCTTTTCAATACGAGAGCGTTCTTCATCATCCAAAGGGTCTTTAATGAAATCTAAGTCTACATTTAAAGTTTGTACTAGATATTGAATTTCTTCTTCCGTTGGATGAAGTACATTAATCCAGCAACCCTTTTGCATTTCCTCAACCTCTTGTAGTTTTCCGTTTCGGTCTGTTAAATAAATATTTAACATACTATCACCCCGATTCTTTTTACATGTAGGAATCTACCTCTCTTACATAACAGTTTTTGAACCGCCATTCTCAGCATATGAAACATACGTTTAAATTTCAATAGAAAAATTATTTTGAAAACGTTTTTATAAGAAAAATATTCTAAACAAAGAAAAAGACAGAGTGCTCTCTGCCTTAAAAAGCTTATGTTGCCTTTATAACATATTTAGAAAGCATCCACAAGTTAAAGCCAACTGAAATCGTATAGCCAGCGTATGTTGAAATGATAAAACTTACATAATCAAAATACGGTAGCAATACAATATTTAAAACTATCTTCACAGTTATTCCGATTACTAATCCTAGCACTGTTTTCTGTTGTTGATTAATTCCTTGTAACATGGCAGCGGTTACTGTAAATAGTGAGAATAGTATACAAGCAGGAGCATAGTACTGCAAAATAATACTGCCCATCTCCGGATCATTTCCAGCACCAAATAAAAGAGTATACACTGGTTTTGCTAAAATCATCATTCCAATCGCCGCCGGTACGGTAATTCCTACCACTAATAAATTTGTCCTTGTAAAGTGTTTATACAGTAGCTTCTCATTTCCCGCTGTATAAGCTTTCGTCATCTCAGGTACAAGGGACATACTAAAAGCTGTTGCAACAGAAACCGGGATAAGTACAACCATCTGAACAAGGCCAATAATCGCATTAATCTTTTCTGCTTCTCCTTGCATATATCCTACTTGTATAAGTAGCTTATTAATTGTAAATGTATCAATCGTCTGATATAACGGAATCGCTAATCCAACTACAACGAAAGGAATAGAATATGTAAACAGTTCTCTATACAACGAAAAAAAAGTTTTCGTCGTTTGTGGTATACTGGCAATCTCTTTTTTCTTTAAATGTTTTCTCCTTCTTATATAATACGCACTTAAAACACTTAATCCACCTAGTGCTCCCATAAATGCTCCAAACGTTGAAATACCAACTGCCAACGAAACAGAAGCTTTTATAACATATAAAACGACAAAGCTTCCTATCAAAATAGTTAAGACCCGAAAAAATTGCTCTACAACTACACTGAGCGCAGAAGGTCCCATAGATTGAAAACCTTGAAAGAAACCACGTAACAAGCTCATTACAGGAACGAGTATTAACGCAAAACTTACAATTTGAATATTGTGCGTGACAGCTACCACACTATTACCCGACTGATCATTTCCATCAATCACAAGTTTAGCTAAATGTGGTGCTAACATATATAATGCTAAACAAGAAATAACGCCCATAATGACCATAAAAACGATACCACTCTTTAGCACTCTCTTAACAGTGTGATAATCATTGAGTTGATCATATTTTGAAACCATTTTTGAAACGGCAAGTGGCAATCCCATCGTTGCAATACTAAGCATAATTGTATAAGGACGGTATGCATACGTATATAATACGTACCCACTCGTACCCACCATTGCTGTAAATGGTATAACATATATAAACCCTAACATTTTAGATATCATCGTTGCCATCGTTAAAAATATCGTTCCACGTAAAAACGGTGATCCTTTCATCACATTCCCCCGCTACGCTTTATTATTACACATTATGGACAACTCCTTTTTTTTAGAACTGAAACAATAAAAAAAGCCAATGAAAAATCATTGACTTTAACGCGCTGCTTTTTTCTTTTTTAAATACTTTAAACCGAAGTATAGAGCAACAAAGAGAACAGCCCCTATAATTATGTAATGTGTGTAATCAGATGCATACTCTTTAATATGTCGCCAATTTCCACCAAGCTTTTCACCTAAGTATATAAATAGTATTGACCATGGAATAATCGCTACAACTGTATACAGTGTGAAAAGTTTTAATGGCATCTTAGCTAGTCCTGCCGGAATAGAGATTGCATGACGTACAATTGGGATAAAACGTGCCGAAAATATTACTCCAGCTCCGTAACGCTTAAACCAATTTTCTGCTATGTCTAAATGGTGTTTATTAATAAGTAGATATTTTCCATATTTCTCTACAACTGGACGTCCTCCATAGTATCCAAGCCAATATAAAAAGATTTGCGCTAAAGTACCACCGATTGTTCCAGCAATAACTGCACCGACAAAGCTAATTTTACCATCTGCGACTAAAAAGCCAGCATACGAAAGTACAATTTCACTCGGGATAATTTCAATCATTAAAGCTAGTGCTACTCCAAAGTAACCTAGACTTGCAAAGAATTGCAATAACTGATCTATTATGTTTGCTAACATTTTCTTTTCTATCTCCTTTTTTCTTCACATACCATCCCATTATTACATAAAGGTTGCATTCTGCCAATATCTTCATTTCAACAATATCATCGGCATAAGCATTATTAATCTATTAATATTTCTTTTTGAGGTTCTTTCATGTAGGCAAACATTTCTTTAATTTGCTCTTCTGTATTTCTAGCAATCGATAAATTAGGCAATTCATTCTCATCAAAAAACTCCACATCTTCTGTTTCAATACTAGTTTTCTTTTCGCCACCAATAATCTTACAGCCAATAAAAATTTTATATACATGTGTTGCTGAAGGCGATGGTTGATGTTTTTCTTTATCAAATATAGCGAGTAGCTTAAAATCATCTACTTCATAGCCCGTCTCCTCTAAAACTTCTTTTGCTGCTACTTCTGTTGGCGTATAACCAACATCAGCCCATCCACCTGGCAATGCCCATTTCCTATCACTTTTTTCTTTCACAAATAATAGTTTTTCATTTTGAAAAATAACTGCCCGTATATCAACTTTAGGTGTTTGATAGCCTGTCTCACTTGCAAATAAATTCTCTACTACTTCCCAATCTGTCTTTGTGTAATGTGACATCATTGAAACTGAAATGTCCCGTAATTGTTGGAAACGCTCTATATCATATACATCCTTAGAATACGTTAAACCCGCTTGAGCTATAGATTGTATTTGTTTTACCCAATCAATCCACTTGACCGTCATGTTTCCACATCTCCATTCTTTATTAAGTAAATATTACGTCAATTCAATCGATACATCTTTATTATACAAAAAAAGAGATTGATAATGTTCCAATCTCTTTCAAAATTAATCCAATTCATGTAAGTGGTCTTGTATATACTTCCTTCTTTTATTTATATATTCATCAATCATATCAGCTTCTTGATCAAATGTTTCTAATTTTCCTTTCATATATGGATCTTGTAGTAAATATGGACGAATCGATTCACACAAACCTTCTACTTTCGGCATCATAAACGAAACGGTAAATTGTTCTTCTAATATTTCTTCCAAAATACTTCGGTATTGTTTTCTAAAAACAGGTATATCTAACAATCTTGCACTTAACGTATTATACCCTTGAATCCGAATGTACTCATGATTAAGCGGTCTCCCTTGTACATCCCGCCCCCAAGTCGCATCGTAATCCCACGGTATCACTTCAAATAAATTTGTTTCATCATTATGATACAGTGCATAGTTATGAACAAAACCATCAAAATTTTGAGTCAAAATAACTCCCGCTAACCAACGTAAATATTTATCAACATTAAGGTATTTTCCGATCCCTTTTTCATACTCATCCCTCGATAGTGTATTTGCTTGAAAAACGAATTCACTAAGTTGCTCTTCACTATTTTCATTCGAACATTTAAATTCATACCCTGCAAAAAGCTCAGTTTTAACATCTTTATCTCTCTCGCTCATTAGAGAAAAATTTGCGTCATCATCTATCGCATAATAAATAGAACCACTCGGCAACCCTCTACTTTTTAAAAAGTTTTCATCAACCGATTCTAACTGTAAATATACACCTTGGGTTTGACCATTTATTTTTATAAACACATGCTGTGACTTCGGTGAAAGTACCCCAATATCATTAAAAAAGTCTAATGATAATTTGTTACGAATAAGGGATGGATCCATAAATTCAGAGTTTAAATGAAATTCCTTCACACCTAGAAATTTTTTCGGTTTATAAAACTGAACATGATATGACTTTTTCTCAAACTCACGAATATGAGCACCCCGATAAACGATATCAATATCATACTTCTTTTTTCCATATGTTAACTTTGCTGGCACTGGACTATCTGACCAAATGTCTTTTTTCATTTCCACTAAGTACATTGGATGAATAAAAAATTCATATGAAGGTAGCATATATTCTCATCCCTTCTCTATTCTCTTCATTCAATGTATGCGCCTTGTCTTGTCCATACATCCGCTATCATCTATTTATATAAAATTACACTCTTGTCTTGTTCAGAAAGAAACCTAATCTCATATCATGTTAAGGAAAAAGAATACTTGTTCAATTTAATACACGATAAGGAGGATTTCTATGAAACGTGACATTAGAAAAGCTGTTGAAGAAATCAAAAGTGCTGGGATGGAGGATTTCTTACACCAAGATCCAAGTACTTTTGATTGCGATGATGATCATCATAAATGTACAACAGGGTGTAAATGTACAACAGGGCGTAAATGTACAACAGGGCGTAAATGTACAACAGGGCGTAAATGTCCAAGAACAAGATGTACTCGCGTGAAACATTGTACTTTCGTTACAAAATGTACTCATGTAAAAAAATGGACTTTTGTTACAAAATGTACTCGTGTACGCGTTCAAAAATGGACTTTCGTTACAAAGGTTACTCGCAGAAAAGAATGCGTTATAGTTACAAAACGTACTCGCGTGAAAAAATGTACTTTCGTTACAAAATGCGTTCGCTTTGAAAAGAAATGTTTCTGGACAAAACGATGTTTCTGTAAAAAATGTGTATTCTTCCCTCATAGCCATCATGGTTCTTGTGATGATTCGTGGGATCATGGTAAGGACTGTCATGATGATGGGCACAAATGGGACGATTGCAAAGATAGCAGACACAAGTCTTCTTCTTGCAAGAATAAGAAATTCGATCACTTCTGGTATAAAAAACGTAATTGCTAGTTTTTTATGTCCACCAAAAAAGGTCGCTTTGCGACCTTTTTTACGTTTACTGAAAATGACTTATATCTGCAAATTGTTTTACTTTACCACGGTTTTCATCAAATTCAATCACACTAAGACTCGCGCTATGCATAAATGGCTCTTCCCATACATGTTCAATTTCAAAACCTGCAAAATGCCCTACGAGTAATTTCGCTGCTGCAGCATGAGTAACTATTAAAATATTTTCTCCTTTATGCTTTTCTAAAAGAAAGTGTATCCCTTCAATTACTCTTTTATGAACGGCCGCAAAGTTTTCCCCTGATGTTGACTGAAAAAGATGTGGTTCATTCCAAAATAAATGTACTTCTTCTGGATATTGCATTTCCAAGTCAGCAATTGTTTGCCCTTCCCATATCCCCATGTTTATTTCATAGAAACGTTCATCTTCTATAATTGGAAGATCGCGTTCCCCTTTAATCAATTCAGCAGTATGAAGCGTTCTTTCGCTTGGACTACTATATATGGCATGGAGTGGTAAATCCTTCATACGCTCCCCTAATTGTTTCGCTTGTATCATACCATTCTCTGTTAATGCTGAATTTTTCCGTCCTTGCATCCGCCCTGCTACATTCCATTCTGTTTCACCGTGCCTTGTTACATATACCGTTGTCTTCATTTCACATGCCCCCTTACCATTTTGGCCGCGATTCCCACGGCTCTACTCTCCCTACAATCCATTCTGTGCATTTACTTTCAATTCCTTTTATAACTCCGTCAGCAATCTCTTCATGAGTAAGTCATCTTGCATATGTATCTTCTAAAATAAACCCTAATATAATTCTATAATAACTACATAATGTCCCACCTATTTTTTGTGACTTCGTACGCGATGCACTACTACCTAATATATGAAATAAACTATACTTTTCCGATGACAATTCAACTTCATTACAAATGAGTCGTAATGCATGCTTAGCACTCGAATGTACCCATGCAACTACTAATGTAATTGGACCATTCTGTTCAATTGTATTTGTAATAGATCGCTTTAGACCATCGTCATTTTGATAATCTAAAGGAAGACATGTAATATTTTCTGGTGCCGAACTAGCTTGCTTAACATTTTCTAATTTCACTTCATCTCGTCCAATAACAGACACACGAAATCCTTGATCACAAAGCCACATAGAAACTTTCTTTAACATTCCTGTTCCACCAATTACAAGCGCATGCAACTTCTTCCCCCCTTAGTAAAATGTCATATGAGGTTTCTCATCTCTATAATAATTTAGACGGTCTTGTAACGTCCCTGAATGAAACTCAAATTTATGACCATCAGGATCAACAAAATATATAGACTCACAATCTCTCACATCCCGCTCTCTTCCTTGTAAAATATGAACTTTATTTTCTTCTAATCGCTGCAGTAAGCGTTCAAAGTCTTCTTGTTCAACAGAAAATGCGAGGTGCGTATAAGATTGATGAATCTCCTTTCTTGGAATATGTGCCTCTTCGTTCAGTGCTATCCATACTCCACATATATTGAAATATGCAAGTTTTCTCCCTTTAACTAATAGTTCTCCTTCTAGCACTCTTTCATAAAACATAATAGCGTTTTCTAAATTTGATACTGAAAAACAAAGATGATTGATTCCTTTCAACACTCCACGTTCCTCCCTAAACAAATAAAAGATGAGCGAAAATTCACTCATCTTTTATTATACTATTTCTTTGTAATATATGCCCATTTATAACTAAAGTCGCCACCGAACGTATGGTTAGCAATACCATTTACATACGTCTTCTCTAAGTAAGCTGTACTTTGTTGGTACGTAGGAGAGATTGCAGCATCTTGACCAATTAAGATTTTTTCAGCTTCTGCAAGTGCTTTCCAGCGTGCTGCGTCATCTTTTAGTAGTTCTCCTTTTGATTTTGCTACTAAATCATCGTACTTCGGATTTGAATAATCCATTTCATTAAATGAGCTTCCAGTAACGAACATATCAATATATGTCATTGGGTCTGGATAATCTGGACTCCATGCAGATAATGAGAATTCATATTCAAATTTCTTTTCTAAATCTAACTTCTGCTTATATGGTTGTTGCTTCAAATTCACTTTAATACCAGGTAAGTTTTTCTCTAATTCTTCTTTAATAAAGTCGCCCACTTTTTTACGACTACCGTTATCATCATTTAGTAATTCTACTGTAATTGTATCTTGACCAAGTTCTTTCTTCGCTTCTTCCCACAGTTTTTTTGCTTTCGCAGCATTATCTTTACTGTCACGGAAATTTTTATTTACAGTACGGAAGTCTTTTCCATCTGGTCCTGTCGTAAACTTTTCAGGTACTAAGAAATACGCTGGCAATGATCCATCATTCAAAATTACATCCGCAATTCCTTTTTTATCGTACGCTAAATCAATCGCCTCACGAACCTTTTGATTTTTAAACGTTGCATTTTTTTGATTAAAACGTAGGAAATACATACGTGGGTCTAGCTTCGTTTTAAATTCATCTGGTTTATTCTTTTTATATTTGTCTACAAACTCAGAACTTAAAATGACACGGTCTGCTTGATCACTATCATATAAATTTACCCCAGTACTTGTCTCTTTTACTATACCCACATTAATTTCTTGTAATTTTACAGCATCTTTATCCCAATAATTTGGGTTTTTCTTTAACTGGTAACTTTGTTCATGTTTCCATTCACTCATTGTAAATGGTCCATTGTACAATAATTTATCTGCTTCTAATCCGTATTTATCCCCTTGTCCTTTTACATACTTTTCATTTAATGGGAAGAATGTAGGGAACGAAGTAAGCTCAAGGAAATAAGGTGCTGGTTGCTCTAATTCTACTACCAACGTTTTATCATCCTTCGCTTTAACACCTAATTGATCCGACGGTACTTCTCCTTTATTTACTTTCTGTGCATTTTTCACATCAAATAAAATAAATGCATATTCTGCTGCTATTGCTTTATCTAATGTACGTTGCCATGCATATACAAAATCTTGTGCTCGAACTGGATCACCATTTGACCATTTTGCATCACGTAATTCAAATGTATATGTCTTTTTATCTTCACTAATCTTCACGTCTTTGGCCATACCTGGAGTTGGTTTATTATCTTTATCTAGACGATATAATCCTTCCATTGCATTTACAAATACACGGAAAGATACAGAATCTGTTGATTTAGATGTATCCATTGAAGGAATTTCAGCTGTTTCTAGCAAATTTAAAACTTGTTTATCTGCCATTCCCTTACTTGATTCTTTCTTCGTTGTCGAAGCCTTCTCCCCATTCCCACATCCCGCAACCAGTACACTAGCCGATAATGCAACTGCAGCAATCGTTGTTACCTTTCTCTTCATTCTTCCTTCCCCCAATCTATATGTATAAGTTAAAACTTGTATAATATATTTTATTATACAAAAAATTCTGATTATTTTAAATATTTATTTTCATAAAAAGAAAAAAAGCGGTCAGAAATTGCTTTCCCTCCGCTTTGTTGAATAGCATTTACTTGCAATCCATCCTCTATTTCAAACGGATTTTGAACCTTGAATATTTCTTCCATCATCTTCAAAAACTCTTCTTCATTTTTAGATTCACCATTAATCGTAAGGGAATATGGCTCAATTTCACTCAATTTATAATCAACAATAAATTGAATTGTAACTTTTTGTCTTGGCATCCCTGGGCTGTATCCTTGAAATTCTACTAATTCCATACCTTCCGAACCACGATAATATATCCACCCTGAATTTTGAAAATAGCTTTCAAACGATTCACCAATCGAAAAGAACGGATATTCATAAAGCGAACTTGTACGTACTTTTTGTATAATATCTCGATCAGTCGGAAAAAAGAAATGACTGAAAAAAATACTAGCAACTGCTAAAATAGTAACGATTGTTGCTCCCATTTTACTCGTTCCACCACTATCATGGATCAGATAATTTTCAACCGATTCATCTTTAATTCCCCGTGCTTTTATTCGATATATACGCCTTTCTGCAAATTGATAATATAATCCATTTGCAAAAATCCCCATCCCAAATAGAATGAAAATGAGTAATAAAAACGTAAGAGGCACCATATTAATGATTGGCAACGCTACGTTGAACCCCATATAATAAGAAAATGCATCACATGCTACTAATAACAGTATAAATAAAGCAGCAGGTAAATAATACTTACGATATCCAAGCCAACCTACATTGAAAATAGCAGCCAAACCATTCCAGCTCCACCTAGCAATTCGCTTATTCTCAAGCTCCCATTTTCTTTTGTAATATGGATATTGTCTCCCTACATATACTTCTAATTCTTTGTCTATTAGCGAGCTTTCTTCACCTTGTTTATTATGCAAGTTCCGTTGACAATTTGCACAATTCAACTGATCATTAATACAAGGTCGCCCACAATTTATACATTTCAAAACAATCCCTCTTTCCATCCATACTTCATTTTAATATGCCTTCATGCTTCAATAACCACTCTTTCCTCCATAAACCACCTGCATACCCAACAAGTTTTCCACTCTTTCCTATTACACGATGACATGGAACGATAATTGAAATTGGATTCCGGCTATTTGCCCCTCCTATCGCTCGTACAGCTTTCGTATTCCCAACCTTATCTGCAATATCTAAATATGAAGCACTTACGCCATATGGTACGGTGTAAAGTGCTTCCCATACATTCTTTTGGAATGGTGTTCCTTCAGCAGACAATGGAACTGTAAACTCTTTTCTTTTTCCTTCAAAGTATTCATCTAATTCATTTATACATTGTTCAACAAGTTCATTTTTATGTTCTTCTTTTCTTTCTTCAACAAATATAACAGACGTAATCCCTTTCGTATTCGCTGTAATTTCCAGCAAACCTAATTCACTTTCATAATAAGCCTGATACATATGTCATCCTCCAATTCAATTCATATTAGCCATTGTAACACGAATAGACGAAATTTTTCGTATAAGCGTTTTATTAGGGAAACAAAAAAGAGGATGATACAATGTAAGAAAATTCAATCAAGGGGGATATTTGATGGAGCTTCAACTTTTTTCACCTTATACAATTAAGGACGTTACGCTAAAAAACCGTATCGTTATGTCGCCTATGTGTATGTATTCATCAGAGAATGAGGATGGCCGAGTAACCAATTTTCATCTCATTCATTATGGAACCAGGGCTGCTGGCCAAGTAGGCTTAGTTATGATTGAAGCAACAGCTGTGTTACCTGAAGGACGTATTTCTAACAAAGACTTAGGCATTTGGGGTGATAATCTAATTGAAGGCTTACATAAGACGACAGCATTTATACATAATAACGGCGCAAAAGCTGCCATTCAACTCGCTCATGCCGGAAGAAAGGCTGAATTAGAAACGGACGCTTTAGCTCCTTCAGCAATTCCGTTTAACGATGGAATGAAAATACCCGTGGAAATGAGTAAGCAACAAATTAAAGACACCGTATTAGCTTTTCAAAAAGCTGCGTTACGTTCAAAACAAGCGGGATTTGACGTTATTGAATTACATGGTGCTCACGGTTATCTTATTAATGAATTTCTTTCTCCGCTTTCAAATAAGCGGACTGATGAATACGGGGGTTCACCTGAAAATCGCTATCGTTTCTTACGCGAAATCATTGACTCTGTAAATGAAGTTTGGAACGGACCGTTATTTGTTCGTATTTCAGCAAATGATTATCATCCTGACGGGTTAACAGTTCAAGATTATGTGCAGTATACAGGATGGATGAAAGAACAAGGGGTAGATTTAATCGATTGTAGCTCTGGTGCAGTTGTCCCAGCTCATATTGATGTATATCCAGGTTATCAAGTGCAATATGCCAAACACATTAAAGAGAATGCTAACATTGCAACAGGTGCAGTTGGATTAATTACGACTGGATTACAAGCGGAGCAAATTTTAAATAATAGCGAAGCAGATTTAATTTTTATCGGACGCGAGTTACTTCGTAATCCATACTTCCCAAGAATAGCTGCCAATGAACTTGGCTTTGAATTAAAAGAACCATATCAGTACCGACGAGCACCCGGGAAAATTAAAACTAATAAATAAAACCGAGAAATTATTCTTCTCGGTTTTATTTATTTTATTTCTATAATATCGTTTGAACTATAAATATGAATACCAGATTCTTCACGTAGCGCTGTTATATACATTCCTTTCGCCACATCTTTAGCTGAAATTGGTTTATACTTTTTAAAAGCCCCTTTAAATATAAACGGAAGAATACGAGATAATTTCTCAGCCATTCTTTCCCCAAAACGATATTCTTGTCGATTTCCAACTAATAATGACGGCCTGAAAATATGTATGCCACCAATAACTAGCTTTTTCAGCTCCTCTTCCATTTTCCCCTTCACTTGCGAGTAAAAGAAAAATGATTTAGGTTTTGCTCCCATTGATGAAATAACAAGAAAATTTTGCACGCCTTGTTTTTCAGCTAAGCAGGCAGCTCGTAATGTATATTCATAATCTACTTTTTTAAAATTCGACTTCGACTTCGCTTTTTTTATCGTTGTTCCTAAGCAACTAAAAACATCATCTACTGCAAAAAATTCTTTGTATTCCTCTAATACTGAAAAATCCACCTGTTTCTGTTGCAATTTCTCATGCTGTAATTGTAATGGTTCCCTTACAAAAATAGTAACCGAATCGTAGTAATCTGAGTCAAGTAATAGTCGCGTTATTTCTTGTCCAACTAACCCACTTGCGCCAAGTACTAACGCTGTTCGCTTATTCATATATGTGTATACCTCTTTATTTACTATTCTCTCCTATAGCTAATCGTCGCTAACAGGAGTTTCCGTTCTCCCATTTTACCATAAGTAAAGCACTATGCGTATGCATAGTGCTTTACTTACTCTTTTTTCTCTTCTTTTTCTTCCGCTGGCAATTTTGTAATTGTTGTAGCATCCCCTAAATTACTTATTAGTCTTCTTAAAAAAATTAAAACAAAAGATAATGGCAAAACAACCGCAAGTATTAATAAGATAGCTTCCATGAAGTAACCCAAGCGCTCATCCCCTTTTTTCTGCTCCCTCCCAATATATGAAAGTAACATTGTCACATATGCACCAATCATAAAAATTAATACCTTTCTTTTTGACAGATTTATTACAAAATCAAATCGTAATGATTATTATTTATTGCAACTTTCATAAAGATGTATTATACTAGGTTCGCAAACTAAAACGTAATTATTCCGTTTTGTATTAAAACGATATTTTCTTCTTATATTTGGAGAAAATATAATTGTAAAAAAGAAAAGAGGAGAATTATATGCCTAAAAAATTAGCTCTATTTTCATTTATACTTATTTTCACACTCATCTTTGCTGGATGTTCTAACAACAAAGAAGGTGCAGCGAAAAAAGATGGGAAACTTTCTGTTTATACAACCATTTTCCCACTCGCTGACTTTGCAAAAAAAATCGGTGGTGATTATGTAAATGTAGAAACAATTTACCCACCTGGTGCGGATTCTCATACATTTGAACCAAGTCAAAAGCAGACTGTACAAGTGGCAAAAGCCGATTTATTTGTTTATAACGGCGCAGAATTAGAACCATTTGCCGAAAAAATGGAAAAATCATTAAAAAAAGAAAACGTAAAAATTGTAAATGCATCTAAAGATATCGAACTTCGTGCTTCATCTGAAGAAGAGCAGCACGATCATGGAGACGGTCATAAAGAAGATGAACATCATCACGATAAAGACCCACACGTTTGGATAGACCCTACTCTTGCGATGAAACAAGCAGAAAAAATTAAAAATGCACTTGTAGAATTACAGCCTGAACATAAAAAAGAGTTCGAAAAAAACTTTGCAGCACTACAAACAAAATTTACTGATTTAGATGATCAATTTAAAGCAGTTGTTGCAAATGCAAAAACGAAAGAAATATTAGTTTCACACGCAGCTTACGGCTACTGGGAACAACGATACGGTTTGAAACAAATTCCAATCGCTGGAATTTCAGCATCTGATGAACCATCTCAAAAGCAGCTTGCTGACATTACAAAAACAGTAAAAGAGCACGGTCTACAATATATTTTATTTGAAACATTCTCTACTCCAAAAGTAGCATCAGTTATTCAAAAAGAAACAGGCACAAAAATTTTACGCTTAAATCACCTTGCTACTATTTCTGAGGATGATGCAAAGAACAATAAAGATTACTTCACATTAATGGAAGAAAACGTAAATACTTTAAAAGAAGCAACAAACTAATCAACTATATTTTCTAGGCAGCTGAATATGTCATTCAGCTGCCTTTTTATGTATTTATCCTTGACTTGACCAAAATAACAAGTAAAATTATCCATATTAGCTTTTAAGCTATATTAATCTAGAAGGTGAGTTGGAATTATGACTCTTCACATTAGTGAAGTAACAGCAAAAAATTGGCGTTCAGTAGCTGCTTTAAACGTCGCAAAAGACCAGCAGCAATTTATTGAAAGCAATGCGTTTTCTTTAGCAGAATCATTATTTGAAGGAAACGGAACGTCAGTAGGTTTATATGATGGAGAAACACTTGTAGGGTATGCAATGTATGGATGGTATTGGGAAAAACGTAAAAGTGTCTGGTTAGATCGCTTTATGATTGATCAACAATATCAAGGAAAAGGATACGCAAAACGTTTCCTTCGCATACTCATTCAATTCTTACAAGAAAAATTTGAATGTAAAATAATTTATTTAAGTTTACATCCTGACAACAAACACGCAATGGGACTATATGAGTCATTTGGCTTCCGTTTAAATGGTGATATTGATGACGAAGGCCCAGTTGTAGGTGTTGTAATGGAATTACTAATAGATGAAAATACAAGCCTGTGAAAACAGGCTTTTTATTATTTATTTATTAATGTCACATTTTCTATATTTAATTTTTTCTCCCTATGTGCTTCGCTTTTGCAATCTAGTATTATCTCCGTAAAATGCTCATTCGATTGAATTAGATGAATCATTTGATTGCTTAAACGTATTACTATTTCTTCTTCCTCATTTGTAACATCTGAAAATAGACAACTAATAATGTCTCTATCTTCATTTGTTATTTCTCCATATAATTTCACCGTATTTATCCCTGTAATTCCCTGTTCCAAACTATTTGGATACATATATTTCTCCATATATTCTCTGCTCTTTTGATCGTCCATTTGTTGTAGAAAGAATTGAAACGGCATCCCCTTCATCGGCTGTATGTATGCATTTTTCCACGGCATAGTTTTCTTAAATAAATTAAAAAACCACTTGTAGTGTAATGGTTCTGGTTTTGTAATTTCAATTCCACCTTCTATCATTTTCCCATACACTTTATCTATATTTTCAACATCAATTGCCAGTCCGATGAGTCCCTTATGGCCATCACAATATTTCTGAACCCACTCTTGTACCCAACCACCCCCATCTTTTGTTTTTACTCTTACTAATTCTAAATATTCTTTTCCAATCCATATGTTAGATACTTTAAACCCTTTCGTTCCCTTTCCACATTTCGGAACATATGGAAGCCCGATAGAATGTACATTTTTAATCGTTTCCTTATTTTCTTGTATTTCTTTATTTACATTTATAACAAGATGATCGATTTTCATATTCTTCCCACCACATTTTTAGTTTTTTAATAGTTTCTCTAACCTATGAATAAATCGAAGTTGCATCTCACATTGTTCATACATATTTTCGAAAATTAGTTTCACATACACTGGCGCGTTATCTTTTAGTCTTTCTCCTTCCCTCATCTCTTCATAAGTAGATCGTATTTCACTTTTCTGCTCTTCTAGAGCTTCTAAAACCTCCTCTCTCATACTCTCTTCTTCTGACAGAAATGTTAACGCTGTATATAGATGTTTCGGAAACATAACTGAAGTTCTTTGAAACGACTCCTTTAATAACCTTTTAAATTCTTGACTTCCCTTTTCTGTAATACAATATATCGTTTTCGACCGTTTTCCGGTCATTTCAATTGCTTTAACTTGAATGAAATTTTCATTTTCCATTTTTTTTAATGCGTGATAAATAGAAGCTGGGAAAACTTCCGCCCATTTTTTACTTTGCACCATATTTAGCGCCTGCTGTATTTCATAACCAGATAGCGACTCCCTTTTAGTAAGCAATCCAAGAATCATTAAACGCACCTTTTCTCCCCCTACCTCTAACAAAATACTAAACATTTAGTATTTTCAGATTATTTTAATACAAATTCCAATTTTAGTAAACAAAAAAAAACAAAAATAAGCCTGCGATTTACGCAGACTTATTTCACACACTCTTGGAAATGTTCTTGGAACCATTCTTTATTAATATCTTTTCCGATGAACACTACTTCGCTTACTCGCTCTTCGCCCTCTTGCCACTCTCTATCGTACGAAGCAGCAAACAATGTATGTACACCTTGGAAAACAATTCTTTTATCTACTCCGTCAATAGATAAAATTCCTTTGTAGCGATATAAATGCTCCCCTAGTTCTTGAACGACAGCTGACATCCACTCATTCAATTTTTGTAAATCTAACGGACGTTCTTCACGTAGTACAAACGATTTTACACCTTCTAGATGGTTATGTTCTGTATGAGGGTAAATTTGCAGCGTATCTTTCGTTTTAAACGTTTGAATTTGTAATAACGATGGAATATCTACCTCACAGTTAGTCGCCTCGATTAACTTTGCAGTCGGGTTAATTCCTTGAAGTTCATGCAAGAGATTTTCTTTCTCATTTTCTTCAATTAAATCTAATTTATTAACTAACACAACATCAGCAAAGGCAATTTGTTCTTTTGCTTCTAGTCCCTTTTCAAAATGTTTATGTATATGATAGCTATCTACAACTGTTACAACACCGTTAATTTGGTATGCAGATTGAATAACTGGATCTAAAAAGAAAGTTTGAATAATCGGACCTGGATTTGCAAGACCTGTTGTTTCAATTACTAATCCATCAAAGTCCATTTTCCCTTCTGCTTTCACATCCAGTAATTGTTTTAAAGCAACAAGTAAATCTTCACGCACAGTACAGCATAAACAACCGTTTGTCATTTCCATAATTTCTTCTTCAACATTCATAATCAATTGATTATCAATACCAATTTGCCCGATTTCATTTACAATCACCGCTAATTTCTTACCGTGATTTTCTGATAAAATACGATTTAATAAAGTCGTTTTCCCTGATCCAAGAAAACCAGTTAATATTGTTACTGGAATCATCCCTTACATCTCCTTATATCTCTATGTTTCTACATTATAGCATATAGAAAAAATCGTTTTTGTAGCAAAACATATTTATTGTATGTACAACCCTGTAACTATATAATAATACGTAGTAAGAAAGCCTTTTCAAAAATATTATTCATTCATATAGGGGGTACTTATAGTGGAACGAGTTCAAATGGCCGAAACGCTAGAATTTTCTCGTATTATTCAAGGTTTTTGGCGTTTAGCAGAATGGAATATGCCAAAGCAAGAGTTACTTTCTTTTATTGAAGACTGTATGGATTTGGGGATTACTACTTTCGATCACGCTGATATTTATGGTGGGTATACGTGTGAAGGATTGTTTGGAGAAGCGTTACAATTAAAGCCTTCCTTACGCGAAAATATGCAAATCATCACTAAATGTGGAATCGCTCCCCCATCACCTAAATTTCCAGAGCGATATGTTGCTCACTACAATACGAGTGCTGAACATATAATAAAAAGCGCGGAAGATTCATTACAAAACTTACATACAGATTATATTGATGTATTGCTCATCCATCGTCCAGATCCATTTATGGATCCAACTGAAGTGGCAGAAGCGTTCTCACGCTTAAAGCAAGAAGGCAAAGTTCGCCACTTCGGTGTATCTAACTTTTTACCTTCACAATTTAATATGTTAAGTTCGTATTTAGATTTCCCACTCATTACAAATCAAATTGAAGTATCTGCGATGCAAATCGAGCATTTTGAAAAAGGTACGATTGATTTATGCCAAGAAAAACGAATCAATCCAATGATTTGGTCACCTCTTGCTGGTGGTGAAATCTTTACTGGTCAATCAGAACGTGCCATACGTGTACGTGAAACTTTACAAAAAGTTGCTACTGAACTAGGTGTTACTAGCATCGATACTGTTATGTATGCATGGTTACTCGCTCATCCAGCTAACATGATGCCAATCGTTGGATCTGGTAAATTAGATCGTGTGAAAACAGCCGCTCTTGCTACAAAAGTTAACTTAGACCGCCAACAATGGTTTACAATTTTCGAAAGCTCTAATGGACATCCTGTACCATAATAAACAAAAAGAAGAGCTGTTTCTTTACAGCTCTTCTTTTTCATATGTATTTCTCGTCATTGCAAATACACACATATCCCTTAATCCATTTCCATCCACCGCAACACTCGCGCTTTCTAAAGTACCCTCTAATTTAAAGCCTAATTTCTCTGGTATCGCTCTACTCTTCTTATTTAGAGAATCACAACGAATTTCTACGCGGTTTGCTTTCAATTCAGTGAAAGCATAATCTGTTATACCTTTTGCAGCCTCTACCATATAGCCCTTTCCACTAAACCTTGAATCAATCCAATACCCGATTTCAAATTGAGGTATATCCCAATTAATACGATGTAATCCGGCAGATGCAATAAATTCACCTGTTTCGTTCGAAAAAACTAGTAATCTCAAATCTTCACGCTGCAAAAATTGAATATGCGATTTTCTAATACTCTCTTCTATTTCTTCCTCTGTTTGCTCTTTTTGTGCAAAGACCATCCAAGGTTTTAATTCTTGTATTGAAGCTTGAATTGCGTCATATACAACTTTACCATCACCTGGTTTTGGCATTCGAATAAAAAGCCTGTCAGTATAAAATTCAGAAGGAAAATCGAATAATAACGGATTCACTGTAAACACTCCCTATAATTCTTTTATATATAATAATATCCATCTCAAGTTATACAGTAAATAAATTTCTGAATTTTAAACTTTTTAATCATTCACTTCCATTGCTACACGAACTCCAGATTCAATCGCACCTTGAATCCATCCGTGATACAGCGTTGTATGATCTCCGGCAAAGTATATTCTCCCCTCAGGTTTTACAATGACTGGCTGTAATTCTGATTCTTGGCCAGCTTGAAATAGCGCAAACCCTCCAAGCGCATATGGATCTAATGTCCAACTCTTTGATATTCCAGACATGAACTCGTCATATACTTGACCACCTAATATTGTTGCTAAATTTTGTAGTGTATAATAGATACGATCCCCCTTTGATAACCCATCCCATAACAACGCATCATAAGACCATGTATAGCTTCCTAACATCATAGCAGGCCCTTTCTCTCCGATTCCATGGCTTGGATAATACGCATAACGTATAGGAAGATCTGTTATAATTCTCCCACCTAATTGCCCTTGTTCCTCCCAAAAACGACTTTTAAATTGAATTCCTATTTTTGTAGCTGGCATATAATGCAATTCGCGAATTGTTTTCCACTTCGCATGAGATATCGAATCAAATGGATCTACTTCTACAAATCGCATTGTTGAAAAAGGAATTGTAACAATAACTAAATCCCCTGTAATACTACTATATTCAAAAGTTTCCTCGTTCCGGTAATAGGCTGTTACACTATTGGCTTGTTGATGAAGCTTCATTAATTTTTGATTATATATAATATTTTCTTCTAATTGTGGTAAAAAAGACTTTGGTAATCTATCATTCCCACCTATTATTTCGCAAAATCCGCTCTCCTCTTGCATAATGTATAAAAAACGTAACGTCTCAACGAATGACCTTTCTAAAAAACCTTCTAAATCTAATAGAACACCTATCATCTCAATCGTTACTGGCGAAAAATACGTATTATATTGATAAGGATGATATTTTAAAAATTGACCTGTAGAATATCTCCCAAAATCCTTTACTACAATATCCCAATTTTTCTCTGGGTTCTTTTTTATAAAATTTATAATGGGCTGTACCGCTAACATTAATAGTTCCTCAGACGTTTTCCCAACTTCATTCATTTCCACAGGATATCTTAAAATACTTGGATCTTTTTCGTATTGTTTTAATGTCGTTTTCCGACCATTTACGTAGATAATATCTGTCTCATTCCTATTAATAAAAGGGCTCACCTGTAGCCCAAACTTTCTTATATATGCCATCGTTAATGTATGCGAATACGGAATTCTCATTGCTCCAACATCTAAATATAATCCAGTATCTTCCATTCTAACTGTCTCTATACGGCCACCTACCCGGTTGTTTGCTTCAAAAATCTTCACTTCATGTCCCGCAGCCTTTAATAAAGATGCCGAAACTAATCCAGCCATACCAGCCCCTACTACAATGATTTGTTTCGGACGTGTCGTCTTCTTTAATCCCTTATTTATAACTTTTAATGTTTCATCCATCTCAGTGTTATACATTATATCTTTCTGCACAATCCCACCCCTTACTTCATGAAATACGAATTAGTGGTTTAGTGCATTTTATTCATAAATTCACTTAAACATAACACCACCACAATTTGAAAATTCACTAAAAATACATAAGGTGGAGCTCTCCCCCTTCCACATGCTTCATATTATAAACATACAGATAGTAACTGTATGGAAAGGGTGGAGACACATGAAACGTACTTACGATTATCAGGCTACAAAAAAACATTTAGAATTAAAGAAACAGCAGCTATGTAAAGAACTCACTAGCGTTAAACTAACTGAAGAAGAACGCAAGCAAATACATCTAGAAATTGATAACTACGAATATATATTAAACTTAGTCGAAATGAATCATTATGAACGAGGGTTTTCTCATTAAAAGCGGATAAAAAATTATTCACTTTTCCTTTTGAGCATTTCATTACGCATTTTTCGTAAGTAAATATATAATAGGATGTACATTAAGATTGAGAGGTATATTCTATGATCAAATTAAGTGTATTAGACCAATCACCTATTTCAGATGGTAGCACAGCAGCCCAAGCTATTTCGCATACAGTTACGCTTGCACAAGAAGTTGAGAAACTCGGATTCACACGTTTTTGGGTATCCGAGCACCATAATTCAGTTAGCTTAGCTGGTTCAAGTCCAGAAATACTCATTTCACATATTGCCGCGAAAACTGACCGTATTAGAGTTGGTTCTGGTGGTGTTATGCTGCCACATTATAGTCCATATAAAGTTGCCGAGAATTTCCGCGTTTTAGAAGCACTTTATAAGGGCCGCATCGACCTTGGTGTCGGGAGAGCGCCTGGTGGTATGCCGATAGCAACTCGCGCACTTCAAGAAGGTAAAATGGTCTCACTTGATCAATATCCAGAACAAATTGCAGATGTTGCTATGTACTTACATGATCAAGTACCAGAAAACCATCATTATGCAAACTTAAAGGCTACTCCAGTTATCCCAACATCTCCTGAAATGTGGATGCTCGGTTCTAGCGGAGAAAGTGCAATGATTGCCGCAAAGCAAGGCGCTTCTTTTGCATTTGCACAGTTCATTAACGGATACGGTGGCCCTGAAGTAATGAAGGCTTACCAAGAACAATTCCAACCTTCCTATTTAGGTGATAAACCAAAATCAATCGTATCTATTTTTGTTATTTGCGGAGAAACAAATGAAGAAGCGGAGAAGATTGCATCAAGCCTTGATTTATCGATTTTACTATTAGAACAAGGAAAACGGACTACTGGTACTCCTTCTATTGAAACTGCTCAAAATTATTCGTATAGTGCTTATGATCTATTCCGCATAAAAGAAAATCGTCAACGTATGATTGTCGGTGATCCGTCTTCTGTGAAAGAAAAAATATTAAACTTAAGCAAAGCGTATAATACTGACGAATTTATGATTGTCACGATTACTCATCAATTTGAACATAAATTAAACTCTTATCGCCTATTGGCAGATGCTTTTAATTTATAATAACGAAAAGGAGATGCATCACATATGATGCATCTCCTTTTCTTACTACCAATCAATTGTTTTTGCTTCCTATATATTCAATAGCTTCTTTTAATAACTCATCAAAATTATGAGGATAATCATGATTTAAGTTAGGCACAACTTTATACTTATGTTCTATATTTTTATCCTTTAATAACGTTACAAATTGCTGTGTACCTTCAAAACAATCTTCATCTTGATCCCCACATATTATATATCCTTTTATGCTTTTATCATGCAATATTCCAATCATCTCTTCCCATTCTTCCATTTCCGGAAGCCACGGTGCCACAAAAATAAAACCGTTCACTTCTATTTCACCTTGTAACATGGAATGTAACGCTACTCTTGCCCCAGCAGAAAAGCCACCAATAATAATATTCCCAAATGTTTTATTCACTTTAATCTTATTGTAATGTCCTTTTAACTCTTCTCTTCCTCTTTCGATATTATCCCAAACATATCCATCTGAAAATTGAATTTGGGAAGATTGAGGCAATGCTAGCATAAAACCTTGTTCCATTACAGAGTTCCAATATGGTTCTATTATTTGTATATTTTCTTGATCCCCATGCAGTGTTATTAGTAGATTTTCATTTTGTTTGCTGTATTTATATTTCACGTCTGCTTGTTCCGATTTCTTTGCTAATTCTTCTCTTTCTTTACATAATTGAACCATTCTATGAAACTCTTCAAATTTATGTAGTGGTTTTAAATCATCATCGGAAATTAAATACTCACTTCCGTACCAAAATCCATTTTCTATAATTGCTTTCTTCATTAAATGCAACGCTTCTTCTTCAAGTCCTGCTGCACTTGCTAATGCATATTTAAAATTATATATTTGCGCTTCATTACCCATTACATCTTTAGCATTATTCATTATATAAGAATACGCTTCAAAACTTCCTTTATTTGCATAACAATGTAACGTTTCATTTAATAACTTAATATAAGTCATATTATTTTCCATATAGGAATTCCCCCGTAACCTTTTATAATAATTGCTTCTCCAATCTTCCTATCATTTTAGGATCACGGTATAAGTAGTTAAATTCTACAATTCAACTTAACAATACCTGATTCTCAGAATGATATTTAATAGTTAATGCATGTATACGCATAATACACCACTCCTTCCTATCCACTAGTTGTAGTATAAAGTCGAATAAACTGAAAAATCAATATTTTAATAAAAAAAGACAACAATAATATTATTGTTGTTCTCATAACATCTGCCCACTATTCTTTTTTTTCTTATCTGGTTTACTTGAAACTAAATAATGCTTTTCTGAAATATATAAGTTTCTTTTTAATATACGATTTAAATATGGTCCTAGCTTCACTCCGCATATGAGGCGATCTTCGCTATCTTCAACAATTGGGAACATTTCTTTTTCTGTTACATATTGATCTACGGCCTTTTGTACGATATCAATTTCTTTAACTAGGTTTAAATTTTCTTCTGTATGTTCAAATACTTCAAGCGTTTCCTTCGTTATCAGAAAAAAATTTGTTGGAAATGCAGGTAAATAGGGCTTTAACAAATCATAATTTACTGTGTAATCATCATTTACTAAAACTGTATAAACGATATTAGCATTCGTTTCTAGAAACTTCGCCATCGCTTGTTCTAATTCATCTTTCGTAATTTCCCTATCTTCTTTTCCAGTTCTGAAAAAGCGAAACATTGTATCGCCTCCTTTTTACTATATTATAGCATAAAAGAAAACTGAAAAATCACAAAAAACTCTATTGAAAGAATTTTTCAATAGAGTTTTTCTTTAATCCATTTATGTTTATTTTAAGAATGCACTTAACATCCATACATGTTGTTCTAATGTCGTATGAATTGCTAATAGCATATCAGCCGATGTTTCATCATCAGCTTCATCAGCTACTTCCATACCTTCTTTTAATTCTTGAATAAGTGCAGAAAAATCGTTTACTAAAATTCGCACCATTTCTTCTGCAGACTCTTTGCTTGTCCCTTCGATTACAGTTGAAGTTGCTAAATACTCTTTCATTGTCGCTAACGGTTTTCCTTCTAACGCTAAAATACGCTCTGCTAACTCATCAATGTATGTTCCTGCTTCATTATAAAACTCTTCAAATTTCTCATGTAATGTAAAGAAGTGCGGTCCTGTCACATACCAATGATAATTATGCAGTTTGACATATAATACATTCCAGTTTGCTACCTGCTTGTTTAATACTTCAACAACATTCGTTTTCGTACTCATACAATCCACTCCTCTTATCATGTTACTATCTTTTAATGACCTAACTTCATTTTACCATACATTCCCTATTCTTTTGAATGAACAGCTTATATGTAACAAAGTTTTAACAACCTTAATATTTCCCTAATATCATATAATTCATGTATCCTTTCAACTACTTCATATGTCTAATTGTCCAAGCTCACACATATGCATAATAGTAAGTCAAGCTCATCATAGAAGAAAGAGGGATAACATGGACAATCAACAATGGCAAGTAGCAAAGAAAGTCGCTGCTACTTATATCGGAACGGTCGTTGGAGCTGGATTTGCTACTGGGCGAGAAATTGTCGAATTTTTTACAGTTAACGGATTGTACGGAACCATTGGCATATGTATAAGTGGATTTTTTTTTATTTGGCTCGGTACAAAAATGATGTTACTTTCATCACAAATCGGGGCATTTTCAGCGCAAGAATTTAATAAATATTTATTTGGGGATGTATTTGGAAATGTCGTAAATACTTTATTATTACTCGTATTATTTGGCGTAACTAGCGTTATGTTATCAGGAGCCGGGGCAGTATTTGAAGAACAACTTCGTCTCCCGAGACAACTTGGTATTTTCATCACAGTCATCGCCTGCCTCATTATTGGGAGCCGGGGATTACAAGGTGTTTTTGAAGTGAATACACTTGTCGTACCTATTATGATGATTTTCATTATCGGACTTGCTATTACAACCTTTATTCATGGTACAACTCCTATTATTGACACCGTTCCTACAGAAAGTTGGAATATGAAATGGATTACTAGCCCTATTACATATGTTGCATTAAATCTGTCTCTCGCCCAAAGTGTTCTCGTCCCATTGGCCAGTGAAGTAAAAGATCGAAAAGCTATTTTATGGGGTGGTATTTTAGGCGGCGCGGGGCTTTGCTTTATTTTATTATGTAGCCATCTAGCAATATTATCCGTTGAACAATTTTATCAATATAACATCCCAATGGCTGAAGTTGTAAGAAGGTTTAATGCAACTTTCCATTTTTTCTTTGTTCTTATCATTTTTGGTGAAGTATTCACCACATTAGTTGGGAATATATTCGGAATGACAAAACAAATGCAATCCATTACCGGATGGAAAAGTAATAACATTATTTACTTCATATTACTAATTAGTTATTGCTTTAGTTTCATTGGATATAGTGAATTACTTCATATTCTATACCCTATTATCGGTTGGGTGAGCATCATTTTACTACCGATTATTGCCTTTAAACAACTTCAAAAAACATAAAAAAACATCCGTGTATACGGATGTTTTTCATCTTCATTCACAGTCTTCACATACTTCCCAGTACGGCCCCATTTCTACTGCAAGATATGGCTTTAATTGCAAACGAATCATTCGACTTGGCATGCGTTCCAATACGAATTGAATGCCGTCTTCCTCTTCATCCAACTCAACTTTTGAAATAGCAATTCTTTGCATAGTAGTAATAGGGCTTCCATCTTTATATAAAGTGATTTTCACCTCATCATACTCATTAAAATACAATTCAACATTCATTTGCTTTTTTAACATTTCATCAACAATTTCATAATTATCATTTTGTTCCTGGATTATATATTTCCAGCCGCCTCTATCCAATTCTATCGGAGCAGCTTGGAATAATGTCATCAAATCCTCGTATAGCATAAGATAACCCCTCTCTTACTAAAAAACGATGAGTATTTTATATACCCTTTATCTCTATCACTATCCATGTTTATTGTACCATATATCATGAATCTTACCGCATTCATTTGCTTTATAAACACATACAAAACATATAGTATTTTCAGTTCACTCTCTATTCACTAGTATGTTCCCTTACTGATAACTTATCACTTTCCTTATTTCCTATACACTACTTATAACTCTTAAAAAACCACAAAAAAGAAGAGTAATTTATATCACTCTCCTCATAAGATTTTTCCTGTAGCTGCTAATGCTAACACTATAATTAAACTTGCAAATAATAGTGTTACAATTAAACTAAAAATCGGTAATATTTTCTTTTCATTCTTCTTAAATAATAACCTTAAACAAAGAATGATATTTAATGGGACAAATATCAAATAAAGATATTTAACGATTTGTAATGAACTATTTGAAAGTGTTTTAAATACAAACACTTCAATTAAAAAAACAACAAATAATAAAATGCTTAACCAAAACGAGACATAGCTAAGCCAAGAATGTCTTTTCGTTCCCCAATACACTCCCATACTGATCTCCTTTAAACGTAGTCTATATTATATTAATTATACACCCGCTTAACAAATTCCTCTATTTTTCGACAAACATTAAATACATTGAACCTCTAATCCGTTTATCAGCTAAAAGACTGTCTCTAATAGCACTAATGCTATTTTGAGACAGCCTCCCCTTTTTATACTTTAAATCTTTCAATTAATACTTGTAACTCTTCAGCCATTTGAGATAGTGTACCAGCTGCAGAACCAATTTCTTCCATAGAAGCTAACTGCTCCTCAGCTGACGCTGCAACACTTTGTGTACTCGTCGCATTATTTTGTGCCGTCATAGCAATTTGACCAACCGAAATAGATACTTCATTTGCACCTTTTGACATCCCATTAGCTGTTTCAACCATCGTTTTAATTTGGTCAGCAATTTCATTTGTAGATTGTAAAATTTCAGTGAAATTTTGTTTTGTTTCATTTGCAATAACAAGTCCAGATTGCACTTCTTCATTTACATTATTCATAGATTTTACTGTCTTACTCATATCATCTTGTATTTCACAAATTAATTTACTAATTTCACTTGATGATACACTAGATTGTTCTGCTAATTTTCGTACTTCATCAGCAACAATTGCAAAGCCTCTTCCATGCTCACCAGCTCTTGCAGCCTCAATTGCTGCATTTAAAGCTAGAAGATTTGTCTGATCTGCAATATTTTGAATAACTTCTAAAATATCGCCAATTTGCTTTGATTTGTTATTCAACAACTGAATAACAGCATCTGACTGTGAAACAGATTCCGCAATAGATTGCATTTGATTTACTGTTTTTCCAACTAACTTTCCACCATCTTCTGCTTTTTCACGAGTGTGAGCAGAAGCAGTATTAATAGATGATGAGCTATTTGCTACATGCTGAATCCCTTCTGTTACATCAAACAGTAACATAGCACCATTTTCTACGCTTGCTGTTTGCGTCGTTGCACCACTTGATATTTCATCCATTGCTGATGTAATTTGTTCAGTCGCTTCACTCGCTTGTCTCACACTTGCTGTTAACTCTTCAGATGCAGCTGCAACATGCCCTGCTGAAGTATTAATTCTTCCAATTAATGTACGTAGTGAATGAGTCATCTCATTAAAACCTTTCGCAAGTTGTCCAATTTCATCATTTGAATGTATTTTAATCGTTTGAGTTAAGTCCCCTTCGCTTATTTCTTTAGAAGTGACAACTAATTGTTTTAAAGGTTTGGTAATAGAAAGTGTCACGAAATAAATAAGCACTCCACCTACAACTAATGAAATAAACATTACAATTAACATATTATAAAATACAGGTTGAGCAGCTTCAACTACTTCATTTGAATACATCGTCCCCGCAATTTTCCAACCTGTTTTTAAATTTGTCGCGAATACCATTTTCTTTTCACTACCACCATAAGTGTATGAAAAAGTGCCATGGTTATCTTCGTATATTTTCTTTCCCCAAGAATCATCTGCCTTGTCACCCGATTTTTCTTGAGGGTGAGCAATTATTTTTTGTTTTCCATCTAAAATGAAAGCATAGCCTTTTTTACCAATATTGATTAACTTTGTTGTTTTTAATAAATTATCTAAACTTAAATCTACCGCAATAACACCACTTTTATCTTCAGTTTGTTTTGCGATTGTTACGACAATATGTCCATTCCCTTGTGCCTTATATGGTTCAGTGACAACAATTCCACCTTGCTTATTCACTGCATCTTTATACCAAGAACGCGCTGTTGGATCATAATCTGCTGCCATTTGTATATTGGGTTCTTGTACAAATTTTTTATCGTTTCCAGCAACATACACTTGTTCTACATCTTTGTTCAAACTAATATACTGGGATAATGTTTTTCTTAGTTCATCCTGATTATCCCCTTGATACATATCACTATGAATCACTCGTGCAAAATTATTTACATCGTTGAATTTCGCTTCAATCATTTGATTGATTAAATTATCCAATATTTTTATATTATCCTGAGCGCTACTCATAATTTGTGATTCAAAATTCTTTTTAGCTGTTTGATACGACATGCCCCCCAATAATAGAGACTGCCGCAATTAATATAACAAAAAAGGAAATTAATAACTTTTTTGCTACCTTCATATCTCTAAACCAACTTACTAGTTTACGCATTATAAACCTCCTATATTTAAATATTAAACTTTAAAGATTAACTAAAGCTAATTTTGAATATATCCCATTCCTTAGTTTCTATTTTTATTGTTTTGATGAACACTTTGTAAAGTTTAAACAAATAAATTCCTTTTGTCTATATATACGAATAATATTATTATAAAATTTACAAATACAAAAAACCAAAGGAACCAGCCCTTTGGTTTTTTACATTTTTTTATGTTGTTTAGAAATCTTTTTCCATCTATCTCGTTCCGCCCTTGCCAGAGTAATGTTTTGTTTTCTCATAACATATGCCAATTCTCTTTGCAGCTTTTTATAGCTTAGTAAGCGCTCTACGGGTATAGTTCCGTTATCTATAGCATTTCGCACTGCACATCCTGGTTCACCTTCATGTTTACAATCTCGAAAGCGGCAAGTATTTGCAAGATCTTCAATATCGGAAAATGTAGTTTGAATTGCCGTGCTTCCTTCCCAAAGCTGAAGTTCCCTCATACCAGGCGTATCAATTACTAAACCGCCACTCGGTAATTGGAACAATTCACGGTGAGTTGTCGTATGTCTTCCTTTACTATCTTCTTCACGTATATCTCCAGTTTTTGCTACATCTGTTCCTATTAATGCATTTAATAAAGTAGATTTCCCTGCACCTGAAGATCCAACTAAAGCAATTGTTTTTCCTGGTGAAACAAATTGTTGCAATAATTCTATTCCGACGTACACTAAGCTATCAACAACAAATATAGGAACACCGATTGCTACCGCTTCAGTTTCTGCAATTTTCTGTTCCACATCTTCACATAAACTACTCTTCGTTAAAACAATAACAGGCATTGCACCGCTCTCATAAGCCACCAGCAAATAACGTTCCATCCTTCTTACGTTGAAATCATGGTTAAGTGCATTCACTAAAAATAGATAATCTACATTTGTTGCGATAATTTGTTCTTCAGTTCTGTTACCAGCTTCTTGTCTTGAAAAAGAACTTCTTCTCGGAAAAATACGGTGAATAATTGCCTTTTTCTCATTTTCTATTTTCTTTATATATACCCAATCCCCAACTGCCGGATAATCTCCCTTCGTTAACGCTTCATGACGAAACTTCCCAGACAGTTCCGCTACATATTCACCATCATTACAAATAATCCGATATATATGCTTATGCTCAAGTAAAATACGCCCTACTTCATAGTTCTCTACAGCTTGTTCTTCAAAAAAAGAATCCCATCCGAAAGATTCTAAAATATTTTGATCCAAATTGATATCCTCCCTAGTTTGAACTTAGTGGAAGGATTGTGCGCTCACTTATAGAGTATCGCCCTTTCCGTCCACCTTTGTATTTGGTTTATTATTCATATAAGTTAATTTCGCCATAACACATCACCCCGTTCTTATTTTAATTACTCTCATTATATGGAATATTGATTTAAAAAGCTACCTTATTTAACGTAATTTTCAAACAACTTATTTTTTAACATTTTAATTTGTCCGCGATGACTAATTTCATCTTCTAGCACATGAAACCAAAGGTAGTGCTGATTATACGCTACGCCATTAGGCCACTTTCTTTCTGACATTAGCCATGTATCATCTACTTCACTCAAATACTTTAGCGACTCTTCTCGAACACTTTGCAAAAGTTGTACATAATACTGTATTTCATGACCATGAATCGTTCTCCCAACTTCCCCTAAATACAGTGCGTCTTCCCATATTTCTAATTCTTCTTTTGTAAAGTCACGATTTTGAAATGAAATAAGCTGATGGGCTTTTTCTATAGCTGCTATATGTTTTAATAAGGCGCCAATTGAATTCCCACCACTTGGCATAATTAAATCTAATTGTTCAACTGATAGCTCGTTTATTTCCTGGAATGTTACAGCCCTCGTATGTTCCAGCATGCTTACTAATTCCCCTATATTTTTTGTATAACCATCTACACTTCTTATTCGATAATCTATATTCATATCACGCACCCCTTTCTACATTCATATTAAGGAATAACCGCTTCATATAATAGACTGAAATATATCAGATTTTTCTGTTAAAATTAAATTGAATACGGAATAAACCTAAACAAACTTTCTCAATATGCTTATATGAAATATTAAAAGGAATCAATATAAAATTATCGAATCTTATTCACTAAAAGGAGTGGATTCGATGGAAATGTATCAATGGCTAACCGCAGTTCTCGTTGGTGGCATTACTGGCTTCGTTTCCCATCTAATCAATAACCAAGGCAAGTTATTGCTTCCACGCCGTTTAAAAACTTTTTTTCATTTTGGATTTTTAACTGATATTTTTACAGGTAGCCTCGCCGCACTTCTTGGACTCGTTTTATTCGATGTCACCTTAATAAAAGAAATTATAAAAGTCTCCATTGTGACCGCTATTTCCGGTCAAACGTTTTTACTTCACCAAGCTCTTGGTGGTGAACAGGCTAAAAATACGCAAATTGGGAAAGCTGATGAGAAAATCCAAGAAATTGACAAACTATTACGACGTTAGTCTATACTTTCTCTAAAAATTATTGTTATAATAAAAAATAAATATTTTCTATTGCGTCGTTTGTCAGAAGAAAGGGTGTTTCGTATGACAAAAAAGAAAATAGAAGATTTCTTAACAAACACCGAAAAAGAGGAACTGCTAGAAAACTATAAATGTTTACGAGAAGCCCGCACAAAAAGCGAAGCTAACTATTTTGGTGAGGCAGTAGACCATCTATTAAATAAAGTAAAAAAACGAATTATTGAAGAAGCAGGAATACATGATGAAAATGCGGCCACAGTTCAATCAAAGAGAAAAGCACTGTTTTAGTTATATTAGCTAAAACAGTGCTTTTTATTTGCAAAGATTTTCACCATAAGCATTTTTCACATTACTTTCACATCTATTTCACAAATATAAGTAATCCTATATGTTAAACTAAGTATATCCTTTTCCAAGGAACTATATGCCGATATATAAATCCCTATCTCTTTAGGGATTTTTATTTTTGGATTCCCCATAATTTTACTACAATACATTTCTATTATTTGTCTACTTTTTTTACCCCCTGCACTCAAAAGCTCCTTCATGTATTTCTTCTCCTTTTATATAAAAAGAGGGCCCTATCCCTCTTTTTAACTAATCTTCTAAAATAGATTCAATCTCTTTCATAACTTTTTCATTCAATGAAACATCCACTGCTCTTACACTTTCTCTTATTTGCTCTGCCCGCTTCCCGCCAGGAATAACAGTATCAATTCCTTTTTTGTTTAATAACCACGCTAAAGCTAAATGCGATACTTCAAGATTCATTTCTTTAGCTAAACCTTTTAACTTCTCAACTTTCTTAAAGTTACTCTTATATGTATTTTCTTCAAATAGATTTACACTTTGACGCCAATCGCCTTCGTTTAATTTAAAATCTTCTGTATATTTCCCGCCTAGTATCCCAAAGGCAAGAGGCCCGTACGGAATAAATGAAATACCTGATTCTATACAATATGGCAAAAGTTCTTCCCCAGCAACACGATCCAACATATTATACGGTGATTGTACAACATCTATATGTCCGTGCTGATTCGCTTCTTTTAATTGCTCTACATTTACGTTAGATATTCCAATTGAACGAATTTTCCCTTCTTCTTTTAGGCGAGTAAGCTCTCCAATTGAGTCTATGTAACTTGTTTCAGGATTTGTAAAATGTAAATAATATAAATCAATATAATCAGTTTGTAATCTTCTTAAGCTATTTTCCACAGCATTTCTTAAATAGCTTGGTTCATTATTAATATGAACCTCTCCATTTAATAACGGCTGAATTCCACCTTTTGTAGCAAGTACAAACTCGTGGCGTTTTCCTTTTAATACTTCTCCTACCAATTCCTCTTATCTACCGAAACCGTATGAATCCGCTGTATCAAAAATGTAATCCCTTGCTGAATTGCTTCTTCTATTAATCTTTTTCCTTCTTCCTCATTCACATCAGCATATAAATTATGTCCCCCAACAGCGTTTGTTCCTAACCCCAACTTCGAAATATTTAGTCCTGCCTTTTGCAATTTTGTATACTTCATTTTTACCCCCCTATATTTCTATTGTTCGATTATATTCGAACAATAGAAATATACCACTTTATATGTTATAGTGCAAATATAATAACTTATACAAGCAGGTGAAAAAATGCGTACTCTCTATCATCCAAATCGAGAAGAAATTCAATTCTCTTCTGTCTTATATGCACTTAGCGATCAAATTCGTTTACAAATTGTAACTATGCTACTAGAGAAAAATGAACAATCTTGTGGCGCGTTAAACATTCCAATTGCGAAATCAACTTTATCTCACCATTTCAAAGTGTTACGTGAATCTGGTGTTATGTATACACGCCTTGAAGGCACACAACGTTTCATTTCAATTCGTGAAGATGACTTAAATGCTAGATTCCCCGGTTTATTAGACGTCGTAATACATGCAACAGAACCGTACTAAAAAACATCTCATATGAATATGAGATGTTTTTTAGTAATTCCTATTCTTTTAATAAATCTATTAATCCATTCCCTTCAGATGTACGTTCATACCCTAAAGGTACAGTCCTTTTTATAAGTTGCGCATATATTTCCGGCTCTGATAATTTTCTACCATACTCTCTCTCACACTGCTTTATGAGAAGTGCTAGCGCCCCAGCGACATGCGGCGTCGCCATTGAAGTACCACTTAATACCGCATATTTCCCCTCTGGATACGTAGACAGTATTTCATCACCCGGCGCTACTAAATCAATTTCTTGATTTGAATTACTAAAGCATGAAATTTTCCGCTCTAAATTAACAGCACCTACTTCAATTACTTCAGAATAAGCACCTGGAAAATCTAATTCTTCAGTATCATCGTTACAATCTCCATCATTTCCTGCAGCGCACACGACAAGTACGTCTTGTTTTACCGCATTTTGAATAGCTTCATGTAACTCTGGTACATCTTGCGGACCACCAAGTGACATTGAAATAATTCTCACTTTCTCTTTATTCGGTCCTCTCCAATTTACAGCATAATGAATGGCCTCAATAATTTGCTCATAACTTCCAGAACCATCTCCAGCTAATACTTTTAAAACTAACATTTTAGAAAGTGGTGCGACTCCTAGTACACCCACTCCATTTTCAGTCGCTGCAATTGTCCCCGCTACATGAGTACCATGCCCATTATTATCAAGATAAATATTGGGATTTCCTTCATAATCTTTTGTGAAATTTCTCCCACCAATAATACGATCTTTTAAATCTACATGATTTACATCACAACCTGTATCTAAAACAGCAACGACAATGTCTTTTCCTTTCGCGCTCTTTTCCCATACTTGCGGAGCATGAATCAATTGTACACCTGGTGGAATTTCATTTACTTGTTCAACCACTTTATTTACAGTAAACGGAATTAATTTAATGCCTTTTTGTTTATTCGCTGTACTACTATTCATCGTAATCCCTCCTGAAAATATATTATTTTCATTTCAGACCACTATTGAATGCGTTTAGATTTAACATTCGTTTTATTCGTTCCATTTCCCTTCCTCTCAAATATTTCTCAATAAACAAAAGAAAAGGACCCATTATGGTCCTTTTCTTTTTCAGTTTTTCAAAAGAATAATATAAAGTGAAACTATAATCAGTGGGGGGTGTTCATCCCCCACTGATTATTAGCCCTCACCAATCGGGCTTTTACGGGCAGTTGATCTCCCACCCAACTTCTTTTCTTCAGCCGAGTTTTGAGGTGGGAGTTTTACTGCCCACAAATAGCTGGATAAATTAAGACTAAATCTTACTCTTGTTCAAAAACTGCTCAATTTCTTTTATTACATGTTTTGCGCCTTCTATACTAACAGTAATGTTTCCATTTGCTAATGAAATATTTTGGTCTGAAACATCACCTGTTATTTGACAAGCATTGTAAGGTTGATATTTTTGTAAAATGACTTTGTCTTCTTCTACAAAAATTTCAAGTGGTGATTTGATTTGTATTCCTAATACATCTCGTAATTCTTTAGGAATAACTATCCGTCCCAATTCATCTACTTTTCGAATAATTCCTGTTGCTTTCATGTTACTCCCCCCTTACTCTCTATTATTTTTTTCACCTCGCTATTTTCATTTTATCACTATATATTTGGTAATGCCTTACTCTTTTTAGAAAATATAGTACAAAAGTTAAAAAAACACATTTAACGAATATTCAATCTTTCTTTCAATTGTTTTAAATAACGCGATCTTATAATTAAGAAGTATACAACTTGAATACCTACGAAAATACTTAATACAATTGTATTTTCTTTAAACAGTGAGTACTCAAACATTTGTCCTAACGCAGTTAATGCTACTGCCCCGTGTAATGTTGCAACTCCAACTGGAACGAAGAATAAAAGCGCTAAGCGGATTGTGACTACTTTCGATAATTCCCCTCTCGTCAATCCAACTTTTCGAATCATTTCAAATAAACGAGTATCGTCCTCCAAATCTGAAAATAAACGGAAGTAAAGGAAGCTTCCTGCACAAACAAAAAATACAATACCAATAAAGAAACCTACAAATAAAATGGGTCCTGCGATTTGTAGACTTTGATTTTGATCGTACTCTTCTGCACTAAACGTTGAATGTTCTTCATAAGGCTTCATCTGAAGCGTAAGTTCCTTACCGACCTCAATTTCATCTTTCGCGGATTGTGTTTTATACATATAATCTTTTTCTTCTTTAAATCCATCTTGTAATGAATCATATTGATTTTTAGAGATTACATACACATTACCTCTTAGTATTTTACTTAATGAAGAAGTATTAACTTTTTTCACATTTAAAGGTTCATTCATATTTGGTAAAGTAATTTCTTTTCTTTCTTTCATCGGTGGTCCGGGTATTTCGACTGACAAAAATAAAGCCTCTTTATTTGATACACTATTAAATGGTTCTCCTGTTAACTTTGCATATTCTTTATAATCTAATTCTTTTATAAAAATGGCGCTTCTTAACGACTGCTCCTCCGTTTTCTTCGATGAAATATTTATTTTTGAAGCTGCTATATTATGTTTCTTTAATCCTTCGTCAATGATTTTCAGATGCTGTGACTCATTGCTATTACCTTGCTTAGACTGATAGTGAAACGCAATTGGTCTGTCCATAATTTCTTTCGTCATCGAAGCAAACCCAACCAATGTACCTATTGCTGAAAATGCTACAGTTGAAATAATCGTTACAATAAAGAACATCCTTGCATTATCTCTCATACGGTATGCTAAATCTGACAAAGTAATAATATTTGTCTGTGTCCAATAGAAACGTTTACTTTTTTTACATAATCGAATAATAAAGACACTCAACTGCTTGTACAGCAAATACGTACCAATAATTACTACCGTTGTAACAGGAATCATCATTATAAATACCATTGCACCATGTGACATAAGAGCTCCTGCATAACCAGCACTAAGCAATACTACTGCTAATATAGAAGAAATTATAGATGCCTTCGGTTCTGGCTTCGCCTCTGCTGATCCTCTAAACAATTTCATAATTTTATTTTTACGAACCATTCCTGCACTAAACAATGAAATGATCATAAATAATACGAAAAACATAATACTCGTTACAACAATCGCCTTCATCGGTATGTAATAGGATAAAGAGATATCTAGTTTTAATATCATCGGAGCTACAAATATTAATATTCCTGAAAACAACATACCTGAAAGAATCCCAAAAATTATTGCCCCTATTCCAATCATTATATTTTCAAAGAAGATAAGACGCTTTAATTGATATTTCGTCATACCTAGCATCATTAAAATTCCTAGTTCACGCTTTCTCGTTTTCAAAAACATTCCCATTGAATATAAAATAAAGAAGAATGTAAATAAGTAAATAATAGACTGCGCAAAAGACATACTTACGAATACGTACTGTCCTAATTCTCCAGCACTTAATGCCGGATGAAACGCAAAAAATGAATACACGAAAAAGGCCATAATTGCAAATGCACTACTCAAAAAATAAGCTGAGTATGTTCGTCTATTTCGCGTTACATTTCGAAATGCGAGTTCTCTAATGTTCATACTACTTCTCCGCCCTTCTACTAACTATACTTTTATATTAGTAAAGTTCGGAAATACCTTCCATCGATTCAAATGACAAAAACCTTACATTATTGAAAGGTTTTAAACAATTGCTTATATAAAACAGTTTCATTATAATGACTACATTCATACACGCATCCTATTGTATATTCGTTAGTTTTGCGAAATAATAAAGGATAGAAGTATGTACCAATATACATATAAACTTATTTACCGCTTTAATATGAATAGGAGGAAAACATAATGACATTACAAGAACAAATTATGAAAGCATTACATGTTCAGCCTGTAATTGATCCGAAAGTAGAAATTCGTAAACGAATTGATTTCTTAAAAGATTATTTAAAAACTACAGGTGCAAAAGGATTTGTACTTGGAATTAGCGGCGGACAAGACTCTACACTGGCAGGACGTTTAGCACAGCTTGCAGTCGAAGAAGTTCGTAATGAAGGTGGTAACGCAACGTTTATCTCCGTACGTCTTCCATACAAAGTACAAAAAGATGAAGATGATGCACAATTAGCATTACAATTTATTCAAGCTGATCAGTCTGTTGCTTTCGATATCGCTTCAACAGTTGATGCTTTCTCAAATCAATACGAAAACTTATTAGACGAATCATTAACAGATTTCAATAAAGGGAACGTTAAAGCGCGTATCCGTATGGTTACACAATACGCAATCGGCGGACAACAAGGGCTACTCGTTATCGGAACTGATCATGCTGCTGAAGCTGTAACAGGTTTCTTCACAAAATTCGGAGATGGCGGTGCAGATTTATTACCATTAACGGGATTAACGAAACGCCAAGGACGTGATTTATTACAAGAATTAGGTGCAGACGAGCGACTTTACTTAAAAATGCCAACAGCTGATTTATTAGATGAAAAACCAGGTCAAGCTGATGAAACAGAGCTAGGCATTACTTACGATCAATTAGATGACTATTTAGAAGGTAAATCCGTTCCAGCTGACGTTGCTGAAAAGATCGAGAAGCGTTACAAAGTGAGTGAACATAAAAGACAAGTACCAGCGTCAATGTTTGATGATTGGTGGAAATAGAACATAAAAAAAGAAGCTAATCTCATTTAGCTTCTTTTTTATACGTTAACGATATACCCCTACTCTTTTCTCTAATAAATCCTGCAAGCAATCTTCATGTTGTTTATTAAACAATGGCGGCATTTTGTCTAAAGGGAAAAACTGCAAATCTAACGTTTCATCACCGTCTATTTTTGTATTCCCTCCAACGATTGAAAACTTAAAGAATATTACAATTGCCTGTGCCTGATCTCCATTCGGATATGCTTGAAAATATTTCGTATACACACCAATGAGCTCATCAATTTTCACATCATATCCTGTTTCTTCTTTTATTTCTCGAATCGCAGTTTCTGCCGCAGATTCCCCGATTTCCATTGCACCGCCTGGAAATCCCCAAGCATTAAAGTCTCCTCTTTTTTGCAGAAGCACTTCACCAAATTCATTAAATACACAACCTCCTGCAAAATTCAAAATAACATAATCATGCCCTATTTTTTCACGTAATTCCTTTATATAATTCGCCATCTGCTTCTCCTTTTTATCCATCTTCCATTATTCTTTTTTATCTTTTTCAAGCAATTCAATAATCCGATCTAACTTCTGATTCATATTAATCACATGTTGTTTTTTCAGATTGTTGTTTTGCAATAATCTTTTAATGAACAGAGTAAATGATACAAAAAACAAAACGATAAGTCCGATTACTAGACAAAAATATATCAATGCAAATATATTATTTTCGAACAAATTCATTCAGCTATCACATCCTCTATTTCCAATTATTTTATCACATAATTCTAAATAGTCACTAGAATTATACTCAAACGTAAAAAGAGCACCTTTTAAAGATGCTCTTTTTCATTAATACGTAAATGTAATTGTCGCTAATGAATAACCTGTCATTGCACTATATGGCGCAACTTGATAAGATACACGCTTTGCACCTTTTGGCCAAGTTATTTCATTTAATACTTTCTTTATATCTTGCATCGTTCCATCCATGGACTGCTTATATCGTACTTCTACTTTTTCTGGCTTGGAAGCAAATTGTTGCTGTAATTTTTTCTTAAACTCATTGTAATTTTCCGCTCCGTATTGTGCAGATAAATACTTTAAATTTGTTTCTTTTAACATTTGTTCATATACAGCAGTTTTTGAACTACCGGCTTTTATTTTGCTTGTTAATTCGTTGAAGTAGCTTGTAGTTGCCGCTGGATATTCACTACGATCCCATTCATGGTCTTTGCTTAATTGTTCATCAGACATATTAAAATATGAATATGTTACGCGCTCAGCTTTATCAGGAACTGGATCATCGAATGTAGTATCAAGGTGGTACCACTTGTTATCAATGTTCACTAAATTCCATGCGTGAGCTTGTCCATTCCCTGTACCTGTTACAATATGATTTTGAATACCTGCTTCTTTTAGTAATTGATATGTTAACAATGTATATCCTTGGCAAACGGCAGAACGATTCGCTAACGCTTCATACGCTGTATATGCTTGATAAGAAGTATCATATGATACTTCTTTCACAACATAATCATGAATAGCTTTCACTTTTTCATGTTCATCCATGCCTTGTTTAATGATAGAATTTACAATTGCTTTCGCCTGAGACTTTACATACTGTGTTTGCTCTTTTGATTCACGATACTTCACTTGTAATGTAAATGTATAATTCCCTGGCATCCCTTTTATAGAATATTTAGTAGACGCTACATTATATTTTACATACTCATCAGCATCTACAATTTTATTAAACTCGCCATACAATTGGTCCATAATATTTCTAGCATTTCTATCTTTTGTTTTATATGTGATTGTAATATTTTCTTCTCTATTATCAATCTGTTTTTTTAATTCTTTTCTGAAATCATTTAACAACTTTGCATCTGATTGTGTTGTCACTGTAGTCGGATTCGTAGCCGCATAAGATACAGCTGACGCCTGTAAGCCTCCCATTACTATAGTTGAACAAAGTGCGGCAGCTGTCACATACTTACTTGTCTTTCCCATCTTGTCACTCCTTACATTCTATAACTATACAAAAAAGTATCGTATAGTTTCAGAGTATACAATACTTTTCAAAATAGGTCATATGAGATTATGCATATTTAACATTTTTAAAAGGGTTGTTCTTTTAGAAAAAGAACAACCCTTTTTTTAGCAAGTTTGCAATACACAGCATGTATTTTCAAAATGGCGATTTTTCAAGTCTTCATTTCCAATACAGAAATAAAGCATCCCTAAATCTCCCCACATCATATTACAATTTTTAGTATCTGAATCAATTTGGAATAAGAGCGTCATATGCTGTGGATCTATCCCCATATATTGTCCAGTCTCGTACAATACCTCATCTTGTACAGAGAATGGTTCTCCAAACATTTGATGATTATCATAGTTGTCTGGGATTAGCTCTTCAAGTAATTGCAAGAAACGATCTGAATCCGCCTCATCTTCAATGAAAAGCTCCGGTAATTTATACGTCAGTTCAAAAGTAATTGCGCACTGGTTATATTTCGCTTGTATTTCATCTACTCTACGTAATTGCTCTACAGGGATATCATAATAAAGTACACGTCCAGCTTCGGTTGGATCCACATCTTCTTCAAAGTAATTTTCAATACTAAAGAAATATAACATCCCTGTCTTAGGAAGATTATGATCCATACCAACGTTTTGTAAATCACTTAAATTAAATTGCGCGATAAAACGTAACGGATTCTCTTTGTATGTTGGATATTCAAATGTATTTGGCAAATCAGGAACTCCGCCCATTTTCGAACTGCCTATCGCAATTATTTCCTGTTGTTTTGGCACAACTTTTACACAAGGAAATACAGTATTAATAAGTTCCTGTTTCAAATGTGTTAGTTCATATTTATCAATTAATATTTCAATTTTCTGTTCCATAAATTCTCCTTACATTTACATACTTATTTGTATCATAGCACAAAGATTATACTTCATTCATTGTAAATTCAACAAGCCCTCCAAAAAACGGGCTTATCCCTCGTACGCGAACAAGTTTAAAAAAGCATAGTATACATTGTTCCTACAAACACGATAGTTCTTTATTTCTTCCAGTACATTTTCCCCTCGTTCATTTTTATTTTTAATTTAAGGAGGAATTCCACATGGGTTACGGATATAGTTGCGGCGGTTACGGCGGTGGTTACGGTTACGGCGGTAGTTGTGGTGGCGGTTGTGGTTATGGAGGTTTCGCTTTATTAATCGTTTTATTTATCCTTCTAATCATCATCGGAGCTAGCTGTTGGGGCGGCTTTGTAGGCTGCTAGTAAACTTAAAAACTATTGTAAAAAAGCACGTACAATACGTGCTTTTTTTCCATTTTCATTTTTTGGAAAGGAAGTATGTTCAATGAAAATTGATGGTGTTTTTGAAGGAGGCGGTGTACGCGGAATTGCTCATGTAGGGGCAATTTGCGCGTTAGCCGAAAAAGGATATGAATGGGAACGTTTAGCTGGAACATCAGCCGGCGCTATTATTGCAGCTCTTCTAGCAGCAGGATATTCTTGTTCCGAATTAAAGACGATTGTAACAGACATTGATTATGAAAAATTCACTAAAAAAACTTTTCTTGATAAAATCCCCTTTATTGGTAAAGGATTAAGCGCTTGGTCTACTCTAGGTATTTATTCAAATGTATTTCTCGAAGAATGGCTAGAAGACCTGCTTAGAAAAAAAGGAATTCATTTGTTTACAGACTTACCCGATTTGAATAAACTCAAAATTATCGCTTCAGATATAAGCAATGGTAAAATGGTTATTTTTCCCGATGACTTGCCAAACTACGGATTTTTAAATTATCGCTTCTCTATCGCTAAAGCAGTAAGAATGAGTGGAACCATTCCTTTCTTCTTCGAACCAGTGAAATGGAGAACCCCAAAATGGAAACAACCTTGTTATATGGTTGACGGCGGTATTTTAAGTAATTACCCAATTTGGATTTTCGATTCACCGACTTCTCCTCGCTGGCCTACCTTTGGATTTCATTTTGTAAAAGATGAGATTCAAGCTGATCCCGCCCACTATGACGAACCTATTTCCATGTTCAAAGGATTATTTAAAACGATGATGCAAGCTCATGATTTACGTCATTTAGATAAAGAATCAAAGGCTAGAACTATTACAATTCCAACAGGAATCATTACCAGTACTAATTTTCAACTAACTAAAGAAGAGAAAGAATGGCTCTATAACTCTGGTTATAATGCAGCTAATAAGTTTTTACAATCCTGGAACTTCAGACAATATGTTGATGAATATAGAGACGGCAATCAGGATCGAAAAACAAATCGGTATTTCCGCCAACTTGACTCATAATTATATTATTTTCCCTGTCACACTTTAATAGTAAATAAGCCTAATAATATAGTACATTATTAGGCTTATTTACTTCTTATGTACTCTCCCATTATTTAAGGATAAGTTAACCCTTCAGCTTCTTCTGCGGTAATTACTATGTAACGGTTTCCGGTTCTTAATCCTAACAGTTCTGCTTTTTCAACTGCATCCTGTTTTGTCTCTGCATAAGCAGCTAAATATTTATCCCCATCGATAATTTGGCAAATCACATATTGTTTCATGGTTTTCTCCTTTTACATTTTAATTAATTGCGCAATCTTTTTTATTCCAACTTCAATTTCTTCTACAGTTGCATAGGAATAAGAAAGACGTAAAAATTGGTTAGCACTTCTATCATACAAAGTGCCTGGGTTTAACAACACCTTTTCTTGTAAAGCTTTTTCAAATAAACTACGATTCGAAATTGGTAGGTTTATATGTAGCCAAATGTAAAAGCTTCCTACTGGCTCATGCCAAGTTGCAATGCCACTACAATACTTTTCTAACATACTTATCATAAAATCTCTACGTTTTTTCAATTCACTTCTTACAAACTGTAAATGTTCATCATACAATCCATTTTCAAACCACTCCGCTGCAATCTGCTGGGATATAGAACTTGAACCATAATCAGTTTGCATTTTTATATCTGCTAATCTTTGAATAACTGATTCTGATCCAACAACCCACCCAATTCTTAAACCAGGACTAATGACTTTGGACATACTTCCAATATGTAGCACGATACCATTTTTATCATATGCCTTTAAAGGCTTTGAAACTGGTGCATCGAACCATAAATCTTGATATACCGCGTCCTCAATAATAGGTAATCCAATTTCATTACATATCTCCATCACTTCTTCCCTCTTCTTAGCGTTCATACTAAAATTGGTCGGATTATGAAAAGATGGGATTGTATATAAAATAGATGCGTTAAATTGTTTCTTATATTTTGTGATATAGGAAGTATTTATACCATTCTCATTTATTGGTATTCCAATCAAGCGCATTCCTGCTGATTGAAATACATTAAGCGAATATAAATATGATGGTTTTTCTAATAAAATTGACGCTCCTTTCGGAAGAAGCCCCATAGAAATAAGTTGCAGTGCTTGGATTGCTCCCGAAACAATTAAAATAGAGTCAGGAGATACATATACCCCATGCCCTTTTAAATATTCCGCAATTTTTTCTCTTAAATGGAGATTTCCTTTCGGTTCCTCATACCCAAGTGTAACATTTGATTGTAGAATTTTATTAATAATACCCTTCATCTTTTTCTCAGGCAAGAGACTCGGTGAAAGTTCACCTGTTCCTAATCGAATTACATTGGGAGTAAATTCAGCTTGATTAATCTCTTGTACAGCAGGAAGATTCGGATAATGAAGTCCTGTTTCTACATAAGACTGCCAGTTTGGAGGCGGGGCATATGTAGAAGTACTCTCACTATTATTTATAACAATTGTTCCCTTCCGGCCATTCCCCTCAACATACCCTTTTGCTACTAATTCATCGAAAGCCATTACAATTGTACTTCGATTCACTTCAAACGTATGCGCCAAATCTCTTTGTGAAGGTAATTTAGTTCCAATTGTCCATTCCCCATTAACAATTCTCTCTTTTATATAAGATTCTATTTGTTTATACAAAGGAACAGATGAAGACATATTAGGTTTCCAAACGAGCCTTTCCATTATCTCACCTCACATACTTTATGGTTGGTAACCTATCCAACCATATGGATGGATACAAATTTTCATTTCTTCTATACAATATAGACTATCATAATTAATCAAATTAAGTAGGAGGTAATCTGATGAGTGAAGCAATTATTCACGGTATCATCCTTGCATTTGGTCTTATCATTCCATTAGGTGTCCAAAATGTTTTCGTCTTTAACCAAGGCGCTAGTCAACCAAATATTTGGCGAGCTGCTCCTGTAGTCTTGACTGCATCTATATGTGATACATTATTAATATTAATTGCTGTACAAGGTGTCTCCCTTGTCCTCTTAACTTTCTCTTGGTTAACAACCACCTTGTATATGATTGGATTTTTCTTTCTTATGTATATGGGCTGGGTTATTTGGAGAAGCGATCCTTCAAATGATGTAAAACAAGAAAAAAGCATGCCTTTAAAAAATCAAATTATTTTCGCCGCATCAGTTTCATTACTAAATCCACACGCAATTTTAGACACAATTGGTGTAATCGGAACAAACTCTATACAGTACATAGGAAGTGAGAAATGGGCTTTCACTTTTGCAACAATTATAGTTTCTTGGATCTGGTTTATTAGTTTAGCTTTTGCTGGAAAATTTCTTAAAGGATTTGACTCGACAGGAAAAACGATTATAGTATTAAATAAAATTTCAGGGCTACTCATATGGGGAGTCGCACTTTATATGTTAAAACAAGTTGTTTTTCCTAACTAATTAAAGAGAATTGCATGTTATGTAATTGGCATGCAATTCTCTTTCGCATTATGAAGTTGGTTCCGGTTTCTGTTTTAACATCATTTTATCTTTTGCTGGTTTAATCCAAATAATTGCTATGACAGCACCAATAGCAGCGAAGATGCTTGTTAAATAAAACACTTCATGGTCTGCCCCTTTCATAAAAAAAGAATACAGGGGTGGTCCAGCTGCTACACCGATAAATCGCATTGAACTATAAAATGACGTAACTGTCCCCCTCTGCTCTTTTTCAATCCCTTGTGTAATAAGAGCATCTAGACATGGTAACGCCATACCAATTCCTCCCCCCATAATAACGAGACAAAGAAGTAGCAAATAGATTCCTTTTAGAAATAAAGGTAAGAAGACAGATGCAGCAGCCAGTAAAAATCCAATATAGATACACTTTTTCATAATATCTTGTTTATCTCCAATTTTTTTACCAGCCATATATGAGCTAAGTGATAGTACAAGTAAAGGAATAGCGAGTACACACCCTTTCCATATACCATGAATATCGTACTTCGACTCCAGTATAGTTGACAGATAAAAAAGTATTCCGAATAAAATAAGCATAATAATTGCACCTAGTATAAAAATGGCAATTAACCATCTTCCCTTTTCTCGAAACGTAGAGATAATAGATTGAATAAATTCCTTAAGTGGTGGGGCTTCTTCTTCTTGTTTCTTCGCCTTTACTAGTACCAGTAGTAAAACAATCGATATTACACATAAAACTGGAATCGCCCAAAATGGTAAGAACCATACAATTGCTGCAAGAGCTGATCCTAATATGGGACTCAATACTTTTCCAAATGTATTTGACGTCTCAATGATTCCTAAACCTGCACTAACCTGTTTTTCATCTTTGTATAAATCACCGACACATGGTATGACAACTGGCATAGCACCAGCAGCACCTATCCCTTGAATTGCTCTTCCGATAAGAATCCAAACATAAGGGTTATCAACTTTCCATGATACCCATCCCGTTATCGCTCCTCCAATAGCTGCAATTAATAAACTTGGAACCATTACCATCTTTCGTCCCCATCTATCTGATAAATAACCAGCAATCGGTATAAGTATAATTGCAATGATAGAATAAATTGTAATTATCATGGATACTTGGAAAGATGAAATATGTAATTTCTTTTCAATGGTTGGCAGGATTGGAATAAGCATTGAATTACCTAGCGTCATAACAAGTGGAACTGATGCAAGTGCAATTAAACAACAGTTTTCTTTTTTTAACATGTTGATTTCGGAACCTTTCATCATATATTTCTTACCATATAATAGCCCTGCTGGAAATTATGTTTACATTCCACCAGGGCTATTTCATCTTTACTACTTTCCATTTACAACAAAAGAAATTGGGTAAAATATAGCATTACTCCTATTCTTTGAATCCTGTTCACAATATATCCATACCAATTAATTGAAAATAAAAAAGAAAGGAAGAATCCTTCCTTTCTCCTATAACCTTCTACATTTAGCGAGTATATCCGCCACCAAGCTGTTGTTCTGCCATCGCTACAAGGCGTTTTGTAATTTCACCGCCTACAGAACCGTTTGCACGTGAAGAAGTATCAGCTCCAAGCTGTACACCAAACTCTTGTGCAATTTCATATTTCATTTGATCTAGAGCTGCTTGTGCTCCATGTGATGCTAATTGATTAGCGTTACGATTTCTAGCCATTACCGATCACCTCCTTATATATATTAAACTGTATCAAATCCGAAATTAAATACATGGTAATTTTTGGTTATTGATAAAATAAAAAAAGAGTCTCCTAAACGAGACTCTTTCATCATTTCACCTTATGAACTTACTACTTCTAATTTTCTATTCGTTAATACTTTCATTTCTTCTTTCAATATATCTTTCGCATTATGCCCAAACCATTCAAGCGAAGCAAAATGATCAGTATCTCTCACTTCCCGGATGATTTCATCATAGTTTACAATACCTTCAAATAATGGAACCATTCCTACACGACTTCCAGCAGCGGCATATACATTATTTGGTTCAAACACGTGTAAATACTCCGCTGATGATATATTCTTAAAATGGTAATGTTGTATCCACGGCTTTAATCGATGAAAACTATCTACAGGGTCTGCACCAGACTCCCATATATGAAGAAAATCAAGGTTTATTTTTAAATATGGATGATTTACTTCTTCTAACAATTTCAAAGTAGACGGCAAAGTATCCGTTAACGTATTTGGATGTGTTTCTAATAGTATATACATATTATGCGGAGCAAATAGATCACAAATCATGCGAATTCGTTCCACATACTCTTTTCTCTCTTGTTCCGAGAAATCCTCACTACCTTTTTGCCCGGCAAACGTACGAATTTTATTTGTATTAAACCAATTAGCTAGTGTTACCAGCTGTTCACATTTTTCCATCGTTTTTTGAAAATCCGCTAATAATGATATGTCCAAGTAATCACTTATCATCGTAACTTCTAAATTTTTATCCTTTAAATAATCTATTTCTCGTTCTGTCGTTTCACGCTCTTGCATATATAAATTTTGTGCATGGGTCCCCCACAACTCAATTCCTTCAAAACCGTTTTCGTATGCAAATTGAACAATATCAGTAAATGAAATTAGTTGATGGCGAAATGAAATTGTACATAGCGAATATTTCATTGGTTTGAACTCCCTTATCTTAAATTCAATGAACTTGTATTAGTTAAGAAAGACTGATTTGTTATCATTTCTTTCCATAACAGAAACTGTTTCTCTAGTTCATCCTTAATCTGCAGTTCAATTGTATTCATTTCATCAAGTTTCTCAACAATTGGTAATAACATATCTTTATTATTTGTCATTGCCATTTTAATAGCACGGTACTGCACATTTGTAAATCCTTGTACAATGTCTTCCACTCGATCACACCAATAATCAAATTCTTGCTCCGAATATTGTAAAGTTTCACGGAAGTATGCAAAGGCATGTTCATAGCTATATTTACGTATTGCCAATACGGGTATTTGCTTTACTGCCGTTACGAGCCCGGAAAGTGAATACCCACCCTCTTCATTTACCATTTTTATTATTAATTTTTTTAATTCCATTGTTAGTTCATTATCATCTTTTTTGAATGTTTCCATGAAATAACTTTCTACCATCTCTTGTGTTGGCTCCTGAATTCCTTCTATATCAATGAAATAGCCTCCACCAAATGGGTTGTCTTTAACAGAATGGAGCACTTTTTCTCTTTCCATATTCCCTTCCCAGCGAAAATCAGGATCAAGCATGAACCATTCCTCTTCTTTCTCTGTCTTCGATATCATTAAGTAATGCGGAAACGGTTTTTGATGAAACTTATTTTCTCTCTCAGGCAATAAAGACATATCAACCATTACAATTACGTAACGATTTTCCGGCTTATTTTCTACTAATTCTAAAAATGTTTCTACATTGCTACTTTTATCTTTTGAATGATCGTACCATTCGTTCACTTTAATGCCATACAATTTTTCATACCAAAGTAAGTAGTTATCATGATTAATGTTTTCGGAATGATAAGAAATAATCCCGCCTTCTGTTATATCAAAATCTCCATCCCATAATCCGAAATAAAATGGACGGAAATCTATATCGCTACGCCTTTTTATAATTTCACAAAAACAACTCACTAAACAGTGAACTTTAATTGAAGTCATACTCTCATCCACTTTCCTAAAAGGTTAGTTATTCACATTTATTTCGTGTAACGGCTGTAACTCTTCCATAAAGTCAAGCAAAGATCCTACAGTAAGAAACGCCTTTGGGTCTATCTCATCCTCTGGAACGCATAGCTTTAAATCCATTTCTATGTATACTATAAGCTGTAACATCATTACCGAATCTATATATAAATCTTGATTTAAACGCATCGTTTCTTCTAAATGCGTTACATTTTTCAGTTCCATTTTTTCTCTCATAATACTTAAAACTGCTTCTTTTAACATTTCACGACTCATGTTGTTATCTCTCCCATCTCTAATAACTTCCGACTTACTTTCCCTGTTTTATTTTTCGGAATCTCTGCTACATTTTCAATTTCATGTGGCACTTTATAAGACGGTAAATGCTGTATGCACCATTCTCGTATTTGTACTGGTTCAATACGAGAGACTACTTTCGCTTTTACTATTTCTCCCATCACAGGATGCTTGCCCCGGTATACAATCGCCTCCTGAATACCTTCTAATCGAAGTATCGTTTCTTCCACTTCTATAGGAAATACCTTTAGACCGGACACATTAATAACATCATCTATTCGCCCCATGAAATGAAGGCCTTGCTCAGATCTATAACCTAAATCTTTTGTATAAATCTCCTTTTCAGCAATTTTCACTACGATTTCTTCAGGTTCATCTTCATTTGAACCTATGTTAATACTTACATGAGGAAGTGGTTTTCCTAAATCCAAATGTGTTTCCATAGTATGACATATACTAATGCAACCAGCTTCAGAACAGCCGTACTGCTGCATCATGTATTTCGTCATGCCCTTTAACTTATAAAATAGCGTTTCTGGCAAAGGTGATCCTGATGTCATAATTTTATGAAACTGAAAAGTCCCTTGTGGAAAACTCCCCATAATATGTAACATAAGTGGTACTGCGTATATGATATGTTTTTCGGTATTACGAACTATATTTAATGCGAATTTAGGGTTTTTATTTGTAATGATTATAGGCTTACTACCTCTCGTAATTGCTGATAACGTGCCACAAATTAATCCGTATGAATGTGAAACTGGAGCCATTACAATTGGCACTTCGTCTTCTTCACATTTTAAAGCTTCATTGTAAGCAGCAATTTCTGTTTCAATTTCCGTCCATGCTCTACGAATCAGTTTTGGCTCTCCTGTTGTACCTGAACTATACTGCAATAAAGACGGTTCTTCTTGTAATAGATTTGGAACTTCTAATTTTGTAAAGTCGTTACTTTCTCCGTATAAAAGTGCAGTACACTTTGCGCGCTTTGCCATTTCAATAGCTGTATCCTTTGGCGTATCTTCATGAATAAGTAGTACAGATGCTCTTTTTTCTTTTAGGAAAAACACAAGCGTAATAATATCGAATGGATTTTTCAGACAAAGTGCAAATCTATTTCCTTCTGCTTCTTGAAATTGTTCCACTCCCTCGTAACCTTGTAATCTCAATTCAAAATCATATTTGCTAAATTCTTGTTTATTAACGATTAGCATGATTTCCCCCTGTAACAACTGATTTTTGTATTTTAAGTTGCTTTGCCCTATACAATGGATTTGGAACTTCATGAACAAGCGATTCCACATCCATATATAAACGACGCTTCGTTAATTGCTCTGCATGAAATGTAGGTGCATATAATTGTAATGCTTCAAAACGTTCTTTCAAATGCGAAAATCTTTCAAAATGATCTTCTATTTCTTCAACAAGAATGATCCAAAATTGTTCCTCTTTCAACTGATACTCATCTGCCAGCACGAAAGCCAGTTCACCTAGATTGAATAGGAAAAGCGCATCTAAAACCATTTCTTGCAAACATTCAATACGGTCCATTTCAAAGAAATCATTCATTTGACCATTCGCATATGTTTTATGCATTTTAGTAAAGTCTGGACATTTTTCGAGTTCTTTCAAAAATGGACGATAAAACTCCAGTCCTTCATGAAAATCTTTTAGTGCAATACGGACTGGTATTCCCTCTTCATGAACTAAAATCATGTTTTGTCCATGTGATTCTAATGCGACTCCATGCTCTACAACGAGGTGTACAACTGGGATAATTGCTTTTTGAATAAGCAATTGTAACCAGCTTTCTACTCCATATCTCTTTAACCACAAATCAATAGTTGGTGTCCCATCTTTTCCCTTGGCATATAAACCGTTAAATGGGATTGCCTCTTCTTTCTTATCTAAATATTTGTGAACGCTTTCGCGCCAAATACATCCTAATGAGCCATACGTAGCTTTTTTATTCGCATCGTACGTAACACTCGAAAATTCATTTAACAAAATTAAACGCGATTCATCCCTTAAATAAGGGTCATGATTTACTATATCTTTTAACCAATTCGATATAGCAGGTGCACTCACAACCGAATGTGGTTTTAATGTACGGATAGTTGAAGTATTGAGTAAATTCATTGATAACTTTACATATGGTTTCTCTCGATTCGTAACATTTCTTAATGTCCGCATCGACTGCTGCGCGCAATAATCATCTTCTGATTTCCCTAAATAAATAATATATTTACCCTGTATATGGTCAGTATAATTCGGAATAATAAAATTCTCCCACTGCCAAGGATGAACAGGTATAAACATGTACTTCTTCGAATCACAGTCCATTGTTCGAATACGATCCATATACTCTTCGATTTTCTTTTCACCAATTTCTTCTTTAAAGGTACAGTTATAACTCTCTTCACTTTCATATCCTACAGTCGTATATTTCTCATGAACTGCAATCCATATAATTTTCATTGGTTGCATAAATTCAAATCCATATTGAAAATTATCACGATATTGAAACCCAATGCGTGCTTTATAACTAGGATGATACGGGTGTCCATCTATTAAATGACTTTCAAGCTCATCATAAGATTTCGCAAGATAGTCTTCTTCACAACTTCTCTCATATTGTGCAATCGTATCTTTAAAGATTGTTTGTTCTAATTCTTGAATAAAAGAATCCAATTTCGTTCGATCCACTTGAACAATCCGAAAAATCTCCTGTAAAAATTGTGAAACTGATTGTATTTCTTCTTCCTCATCTTGAACTCTCATTATTAATGAGTCATGTAAACAAATACGCCCAAATGTCATACGTTCTTGCCCATAGCATTGGTACATTACATTTTGATCCTTTTCATCAAGACCTTGTATAATAAAAAGTATTTGCTCTCCCTTTTGTATACGAATCGGCGTAATGATTTCTTCATAAATTAACGATTCTACTAATTGCCGGAATACTCTTCTTCTTACTGAAATGTACTCTTTTGATTGGAGTGCCTTCAATATTTTTATGTGATAAACTTCTTCTTTCATAAATCCCTCCGCTATAATACGGAATATCAAATTCCATTATTTGTATTACGTGAAATTTTAGCACTACTTATGAACGAACAGCCACTTCTCTAACGAGTGGATTATCTACTTGTACATAAATTGCTTGCTCTAAAGGATTTGTCAGTTCATCAACATCGAAAAATCTCGTTAGCAAATTTGCTTTACATGCCAATTTATTTTCTTCCAACAATTCACTTAAAAATGTAGAAGGTTCGCGGTTATATGGAAGGAACGCTTCAAGTACAGACCTTAATTCTGAAAGAAGAATTTCCTCCTTTATTAATCCTGCTGTACCAAAACCGTTAATTAGTCCAAACATATGATTAAAAATTAAATAGTAACGAAATCTTTCATCTACAATGTAATCGTCATATAAATTCCCAGTACGTTCGCCAATACCCGCTAGTTCATTATCTAGCACTGACTTCATTGAATTGCAGAAATAAAAACCTTGATTATCACGGAAGTAAAACTTAACTGGATAACCATCTTTCAATTGAACAACACTATTTTGTTGATGCGCTTCTAATGCAACGCCATAACGTAAATACATCCATACCATCGGCTTTAAAGAGATATTCATATATCGTCTAAACCACTCTAAACTTACTTCTTCACAGCTTCTACCTTCTAAATCCGCTAAGCGGTGGATAATATTTGCTAAACGAGTTCTTTCACCCGGAATTGCATCTTGTACTAATCCAGCGATAAGCGTTGCATCATTTTCATTTTCACTATAAAATGTGTTTTCTCGAATAATCACTTCAAATCCAGACTCTTGTGCCCCGTATTTTAAAGTAATAAATGCCGGATCACATATAAAATCAAATCCCGGAAACTTTTCTAGCACCTCTCCAATTTTAGTATTCAATATTTCCTTACCTTCAAGTCCACTCTCAAGTTCCTTCAATTTATTAATACGCATTGAATTCGTGACCTTTACAGGGAATGAAAACTTGAACATATACTTCGAATGAGGATGATATAGCGTTCTAAGTGATGATGTCGCCATATAACACTTACCTACTGGACCGATATATTCAAGTACACCTTGATTCATCCAATTTTGCACATAAGATTGATGTAATAGCCATTCTGCTTGTAGCGGATGGATTGGAATTAATGAATATTCATCTTCTTGACAGTACTCTTCAATAAATTCTTGACCTACCTTTTCATCGTTCTTTAATTCCTTTTTTATCATCGCCGTTGTAGAATCTTGTAACAATGACTTTTCACTTACTATACTTTTATGTGCCCGAAAATAGTGAAGTTGGCACTCCCCTTTTAATTCAGGAGAATACATTGAACTTTTCCAATCCAATATACCTTGTCTACTCTTTGGTGTAGGATGAGTTAAATGTCCAAATAATAAAGATTGCTCCGCCTCTATAAAAGTCATATGGAAACCATATAATTCAGCTGTATCCTGCTCCCTTCCTTGTATAAACTTCTCAATATTTTGACAACTACAGATAACTCGAAGCATAAGTTCATCAGGATTCGTACCTTCTCCATAGTTAATAGACATTTCCTTTATTAAAAACATAATAACCGTAATATAATCTGCTTTAATAACATTTTTATTTTCGCCAATTTGGTAATAAAATTGTTCTCCAAATAGATGACGGTCCGTTGACGATCTATATATAACTTCCCCATACAAAGTAACGTTTTGTGCCGATAAAGGGCAGCATAAATAAGTGGGGATAGCGTCTCTTTGAAATGAATGGCAGAAAATATTTTCTATCCTTTTATCCTCCGTAATCCATTCTCCACTTCCTGTTTCTCTTAAATAACAATTTAAAAAGCTTTGTATTGTTGCATGTTCCGCGATTTGTTTCGCATGCTGCATACTGCTCCTCCTCTTTTAGACGAACACTATCATTTTTTGTGAAACTTCTGACAGTTGAATTTTATTATCAACTATGATTTTAATTGATAATGATAATCATTTCAAGATATATTTCAGAATTTTTTTATCTAGCTAAACTTTTCCCCTTTTCAAAACATTTAATCCGTCAACAAAAAAATACACCAATATAATAATTGATGTATTTTTTCATTCTCGTAAATTAAGTTTACATAATAACATTATCGTTTTCTAGATTGATAGTGATTTGTATAAACAATCCATATCTCGCCAAGCATATGCTATTTCTTCTACATTTAGTCTTTCTAAAAGTTTCGTGTCAATTTTTTCCGGATTATATTTTTCATGAAACTTTTTAGAAGGGTTATTAGCAACAACCCAAACTAACAGAGATTGCATATTATCTTTTTTACATTCCGATAGCAATGCTTGAAATAATCTTTGTCCTATCTTCATTCCTTGATATTTTTGTAAAATGTATATTGCATATAATTCTCCATCACAATTATATGCACCTGTTCTTTCAACTCCCCCATCGATAAATCCAATTATTTTACCATTTAACGTTTCTGCTACAAACCTAAATTGATGCCCGTCTTCTTTTTGAAATATACTTTCCCATAGCTTTTCTCGTTGGTCATACGTTATATTGTCTAAAATTTCATTAGAGAATATCCCCTTATACGTTGTTTTCCAACTATCCACATGCACTTTTGCAATTGCCGAAATATCATCTTTTATTGCCCTTCTAATATGTATCTCCACCATACTCATCCCCCTTAGAAAATAATTATAGCAAAATGTTTTGTATGCATTAAAAAAAGAGTGAATTTTCATCACTCTTTTTATCTACTTTCAACTTCTACTGAAACAACATGATCGATTTCTTTTAAAGAACTATATAATTCAGTTGTATATAAATCTTCTGGAGCTAAAATGACCATTTCCAATTGCTGAGATGCCCCATTATCAATATCTTTAATTTTCACTCGTTTCACTTGCATATTTAAATTTTTAATTTGCTTAAAAATCCCGTCTAACTCTCGATGTTTGTTTACGGTAATTTTTATAGATAAGTCCTTTTGTCTTAATGAATAAGGGCCTGCAATTTTCACAATTTGCGGAAGTACGTTAATCGCTAATATAATTAAAATCATAGCAACCGTCGCTTGTATATAAAAACCTGCACCAATCGCAATACCTAGTGCTGAAGCGGCCCATACCATAGAGGCTGTCGTTAATCCTGAAATAACGTCATTATTTCTTCGTAAAATTACCCCTGCTCCAAGAAAACCAATCCCACTAACAATTTGAGCGGCGAGACGCATTGGATCCATGTTTGTATGACCCGGTACAGAATAAACATTCACTGATTCAATTGAAACCATTGTAATTAAACAACTCGCTACGGAAATAACCATACTTGTTTTCACACCAAGCGGTTTATTCTTTAGCTGCCTATCTATTCCGATGAATAATCCTAAAAAGAGTGCTAAACCTAATTTGAATAAAAATTCATATGACATAATTCCTTCTGCTACTAAGAATATAGACAAATGTACATTCTTAGAGTATTCCTGCTTCTGCGTGTCCTGTCTCGCCACTAACTCGCTACTACAGTTTGCTGTAACACTCCACAGGCATAAATTCCGATGTAGCCCACCGTACATATATACAATCTATTTACGTTAGTATTGTATATTTTTTTGCTTGTAAAAGGTTGATTGACGCGTTCAAATCTCTACCTATTACATTTCCACAGTCACATTCATATACTCGTTCGGATAGTTTTAAGTCTACTTTCTTTTGACCACAACATGAGCATAACTTCGACGAGGGATAGAACCTGTCTACTTGACGTAGTTCAATTCCATATTCCTCACATTTCGCCAATAACCATGTTTGAAATGTATAAAAGCATTGCTTCGCAACTGCTTTAGATAGATGTTTGTTCTTCATCATACCTTTCACATTCAAATCTTCTACTGTAATAAATGTTGGCTTGGTTTTCACCACATCATTTACAATAGACTTTACATACGCTAATCGAATATTTGTTAATCTGGCATGTAGTTTTTGCACTCTAAGAATATTTTTATCTATATTCGCTCTTTTGTTAGTAACAGATTTTTCACCTCTCTTTTTTATATTTTCAAATTTACGCGATAAAGAACGTTGCTCACGTCTTAACCGTTTTTCTATCTTTTTTACTCTTATTGTTTTGTTGATGTTTTCATGAACGATACCGTCGCTACGTATAGCGAAATCCTTCACCCCTAAATCAATACCTAAACCTGTTTGCTTGAAAGTTGGCTTCGTTTCTGTTTCTTCCAATTCGCAAAGCACGGATACAAAATATCTTCCTGCTCTTTTACCTATCGTTCCACTTTTTACAATCGCATTTTTGGGAATATACCCATATTCTTTTAACCTTACCCAACCAATTGTGGGGATTTTTACTCTATGCCTTTCTACTGTCCAATCTGTTTTGTTGTTTTTAGGAAAATAGCACTTCACATCTTGCTTCTTCTTTTTCTTATATCGTGGAAATTTAGATAAACCCTTAAAAAATCGCTTAAAAGCTTTATCCCCGTTCATAATCGCTTGTTTTACAGCTTTACTTGATACTTCTTTTATCCACTGGTCACATTCTTTTGTATAGACATTGTTCAACCATTTTGAAAAGTCATACCCACTTAAAAACTTTCCTTCGGCTTCATACAACTCTTTGTTTTTAGAGATATACAGGTTGTAAACATATCTGCACACACCAATAGTCTGATTTATTCGAGGTATTTGTTCTTTTGTCGGATGGATTTCTATTAGATATGCTCTTTTCATAAATCTTTATCCTCCGGTATTTTCTTCTTGAATCCCCATATAGTCTTTATACTGTTTATCTGTATAAAATCTTCTTCCTTTAGGGTTTCGGTAAGCAGTCAATACACCCTCGTTATCCTTCTCTGTAAAGTTCTTACAGACACATTGATTATTTCAGCGAATTCTTTTGATTTATATTGTTTCATAGGTAGAATGTAACATATTCATCTGCATTTGCGTATGTTTTATACAACTGTATTGATCTCCTTACTTCCTAATGTTTCCCTTCGAATATTTCACTATAACTCTTTTATGATATCAATTCCAGTCTTTTCTATTCATTTAAAGTAAAAAACCGAAAAAACATTTTTGACAATGTTTCCCCGGCTTTTTATTATAATTAAGATCTTTCTTTATTTTTGTTCTTTAATTTTAATTTGTGCCTCTTTATAAAATGCTAATTTATTATCATTATACTCTTTTGTATGTTTATTAAATTGTTCTTTCGCCTTTTGCGCTTCCACATTTAACTCATTAACAGTTTTAACTTTTTCACCAATTTCTTTTAACTTCGTTTCTTTTACTTTTAACTTTTCATACAGTTCTTTTTCAGTCGCTAACGCCTTCGTGTAATTCTCATTCATCTTTTGGAAGGCATCATAACGATTTTTATACGATTCTTCTACTGTTTTTGCTTGTTTTTGTAATTTCTTATCTTCGAGTTTTTCAATATTATTTTGAACGGATGTCGTTTCTTTCTGCGCTTTTTCTAACTGTTCCTTCTCGTTTTTCAATACTTTTTCACGCTCGTCTACATTTGCAGTAGCTTGCTCTATTTTCTTTGAAACTGCTTCATTATGCTCTTTACCTTCTTGTAAAATTTGAGAATAAAGTTCTTGTCCTTGCTTTTCTAACTTCTCTAATTTTTTTGTGTCATCTGCTAAAGATTTTTCTTGTGTAGATGCTGCTTCAAAAGCCGTAAATAAATTTTCTTCTGGCTTTTCACCGAAACAACCTGATAATAATCCTACTGATAATGCTCCAACTACTGCTACTTTTCCATATTTCAACTTCAATTCCTCCATTACATACGGTTATCATGCCAGAGGTTCACGGGGAAGTGATTCTCTTCATGATATGCTTCAAACTCATAACCCTTTTCTTTTAGACCCTTTAATATTGCTGGCACAGCTGCGACTGATTGCGGATGAATATCATGCATTAAAATGACTTCTTGAGGATTTGTTGCACCAGCTAATACATTTTGAGCGATTTGTGCTGCCGCTGCATCGACTGGTACTTTGTTGTATTTCCAGTCTAAAGAATCAATTGTCCAGTCCCATACTTTAAGACCACCCTCTACTACTTTGTTTCGAAGGTCTTCATTTAAACCAGGCTTCGACCCGTATGGTGGACGTGTTAATTGAGGTGATTTTCCAATAATATTTGCGATCAAGCTTTGATCTTCTTTCATTTCATTAACATATTCGCCATTTTTATATAACTTCGCAAAATTGTGTGTCATGCTATGCATTCCAACATAATGACCCTCTGCATTTTGACGTTTTACTAAATCAGGAAACGCTTTTACATTCGCTCCTATTAAAAAGAATGTCGCCTTCGCATCATGCTGTTTTAACATATTTAATAATTCAGCCGTATATTTTCCTGGCCCATCATCAAATGTAAGATACGCAACTTTTCTTTCCACTCCGTTAAAACGACTTGGTGCCGTTTTATTCATTTCAACTTTCGATTGTTCACTTGCAAGCTGCACTACATTTTCTTGTTTCGCTACAGCTTTTGCTGGTGAAGTAATAGATTGAAACATGAAATACCCAATAGCTACTATTGCAATCGCTATTAAAACAACTACAACTCGTTTAATTTTAAAAGCCTTTTCCATTCTATCGAATTCCTCTCCCTATTAATCTTATATGTAAATCACCCAATATAATTATACATCTATTTATTTTCATTACACTATATAAACATATTTTATATAAATTATAGTGGGAGTTTTATCAAAATTGTTGTTCCTACTCTTTCTCTACTTGTAATACTAAGCGTACCACCATGAAGCTCCACCATTTTCTTTACGATAGCTAATCCAATACCTGCGCCTTCAATATGGTTATTAATCTGATAAAATGACTGCTCTATAAATGGTAGATGCTCTTTAGCAATTCCAATACCTTGATCTGTCACCTTAATCACGGCTTGTCCCTCACTTTTGGTCGCTTCAATGTAAACTGTACTTTTTTCATTTGAATATTTAATAGCATTATGAATAATATTTAGGAAAACTTGTTTTAGTCTATTTCGATCTCCTACTAGTTCTACTCGTTCTAAATTAGCAACTAGATGAATCTGTTTCTCTTCTGATTTAGGAGTTAATTGCCAAATCGTCTCTTCTAGTATATCGTATAATTGCACCTTTTGTTTATATAAATTAAAATGATTTGACTGCAATCTTGAAAAATCTAGTAACTCTTCTACTAAATGAATCAATCGGTCTGTTTCACCTGAAATAATTCCCATACCTACCTTTACTTCTTCATCTGTTAAATGATCTACTGTTTTTAACGTCTCACTCCACCCTTTAATTCCTGTTAAAGGTGTTCGTATTTCATGAGAAATAGAGGCAATAAATTCATTTTTCAGTTGCTCAGCCTTTTCTATTTTATCGGCCATATAATTTAAACTATGCGCTAACTCACCTAATTCACCAGGATAATCCTCTTTAATTTGCTCCTTTAATGTACCTTCCGCAATTTGCGAAGAAGCATGAATAATAGATTCGATAGGTTTCACAAACGAATTCGCCAATCGTCTACTGATTAAGAATACGATACCTGAAATGACAATTCCAACTGAAATAGTAAACAAAATAATTTCAATAATCTTTGCATTTACATGTTTTAAAACAGTCGTATATTTTAAAACACCGATAGTTTGCCCTTGATGAATAAGTGGACTAAATACTTCTAATTGTTTCACGTTATCTTTCGTAGTAATAACTTGGTGATACATTTCCCCCTCTAGTAAAGAATAAGGAATACTCACTTTACCTTCAACCTTTTGCCCACTTGACGATTGTATAATTGTACCGTGACGATCAATCAATTGTAATTCCGTTCCTTCTAATTGGAAACTCTCAATTATTTCTCCGCTATATTCTTGCAAACGAATAAAATATAGTGAATTGTATTCCGAGAAAAAACGTGTACTGGTCTTTGCATGAGATTCAACATATTGCACAATGCCGTTATAATAATATCGATAAATAGAAACTGAAAATGCTACTTCAAATAATACAAGCATTAGTGTAATGACCGTCATAAAATATAAAGTCACTTTCCGTCTCATCTTATAGTTTCCTTCCACACATATCCTTTTCCCCACACAGTATGGATAAACTCTGGTTCTGACGGATTACATTCTATCTTTTGACGTAATCGTCTCATATTTACATCGACTACTTTCGTCTCGCCTACGTAATTGGTTCCCCAAATCATATTTAGAATTTCATCACGCGAGACTGGCTTTGAAGCCTGATTCATTAAATACTGTAATATCATGTACTCTGTAGGGGTTAAATCAACTAATTGTCCACCTTTATATAATCTTTCTTCTATAATATTTAACGAAAACGGACCAGACGTGATTGTATTCGTTTTTTCTTCATGTACTTCTATTCTTCTTAATAAAGATTGTATACGTGCAGTTAACTCTACTGGACTAAACGGCTTTGCGATATAATCATCTGCACCAATTCCTAACCCTTGTACTTTATCTTCATCTTGTACACGTGCGGTTAACATAATAATACCCATTTTTTTATTTTCTTCTCGGATAGCTTTACAAACTTGAAAACCATCAATCCCTGGTAACATAACATCAAGTAACGCTACATCAACAATATGTTCACTTAAAATCTGTAACGCTTCTTCTCCAGTACTAGCTTCTAATACATAAAATCCAGCATGTTTCAAATTTAAGACAATAAAGCTACGGATTGGTATTTCATCTTCTAAAACTAAAATTGTTGACATAATTCCCACCTCCCTACTCTTGTTGATAATCCGCTAGCGGTTTTATATATGCTTTTACCTTTTCAAATTTTGATTGCTTCGGTACTGCATATACATGAGAAGCCGTTTTAACTGCTGCCTCGTATCCTTTTATTTTGAACCATTCTTTCCGCTTAAAAATATGGACTTCAAGCCATGTTTCATTTGTAGTTGCATCTATAAATTTTTGAACATCCGGTGCTTCTTGCTGAACTGGGACAGTTATTTTTCCAATTAGCGCTTGAGGGATTTTGACAAAATAACCTTTCTCTATATTGACATATCTTTCTTCTATCAGTTTAATTCCCTCTTCACTCCACTGTATATAACGCTCAAACATCGTGCTCTCTCCGTACGATACCTCCTCCCAACCTTTTGGACGCACAGTACGAACAAATTCAATAATGCCGTCTTCATTAACGTCTTTACTTTCCACAACATAATCATTGAATAAATCTTCTTTCCCGTCTATAGGCAGCCCCTCATAATGATCCTGATCAAATTTTGCTACATATGTTATACCTGAATGAGCCCCAACTCCTGCATCAATTACAACTGCCTTTGACTTGTTAGAAATACGTCCCATTTGTATTCGTTGGATACTATTTATATATGGATCAAATGTAACTTCAGACATAGTGTTAAACTGTTCAATGAACTCAACTTTCAATTGCTCATCTTTTTTATAAGTAACAAGGCTTATATCATTAAGGCCATTTTTATTTAAATCCTCTATAAATAACTTCGTATATTGCCGATTATAAATCTCCTTCATATCATCATTTTCTTCCGAAAAGACATACATTACATGTTCTAAAGATTCACGACTTACAGAGATTCCAATTAATAACTCTCGCTTCCCGTTCCCTGTAAAATCACCGACTTTAACGATATCTATATTCTCACCATCAAATGTATGAGTGGACTTTAATTTCCAGCCATTGCTGCTTTCCGCATAAATAGCTAAATATATACTCCGATCTTCATTCGGTACTTTATAAAATACGATCGCTTCTTTCTTATTATCTTGTTTAAAATCCATTGACCAAATCATCTGTTTATCTTTATTAGACATTGGAGTAAGCAACCGATAATTAACTGGCAAATCTTTATCTATTTGCTCTTTTAATTCATTAATCCACTTTTCATTTGCAGGAGCTCCCATTAAACTTGTTGGAGCTTCAGACATTTTACATCCAGTCAATATAAAAATGATTCCCAAAATGCTTATCCATTTCTGCATATGATATCTTTCCTTACTACAAATTTTAAGTATTTTTTATACTATGTGCCTCTCCAATATTCTCATACATATGAGTATAGTTTTTCTAATATAAAAAATCGTTACAGAAAAGTTACAACTATATTTCCATAAAAAAAGATTGGCAAAGGCCAATCTTTTTTACTATTCGTTTCGAGCTGGTTTTGGTGTTATACCCAAATGATCATTTAATTTTTTTGAAATATCTTTTACATTTTTTTCGTTTGGACTGTAATAATAAATACCACCAATACGTTTATCAGTACCTTCAATTTGCATTTTTTCCATTTGCAGGTCAGATCCAGCCATATTTTTCGTAATAGCAAGCATATCATCAAACGTTAAGTTTGTTTTCATGTTGTTATCCACTGCATCAAGTAAAGAGCCCATTTTACTAATTGATTGAACAGACATTGCTTTTTTCGCAATTGCTTCAATTACAAGTTGTTGCCTTTGACCACGCATTGCGTCACTATCAATTTTACGCGTTCTAGCAAGTGCAAGGGCTTGTTCACCATTTAAATGTTGGTAACCTTTTTCTAAATGGATCATACCTGCTTGGTCTTTACTATCTTGTTCTGTGAAAGTAACCGGTACATCAATATCAATACCACCAATTGAATCTACAATTTGTACAAATGACTCAAAGTTAAACTTCACATAATAATCAACTGGAACATTTAAAAATCTTTCCACTGTATCTCTTGTACTTTCAACACCGCCAAATACGTGTGCGTGTGTAATTTTATCTAATTTCTTTCTAGATGGAATATAAACGCGTGAATCACGCGGAATACTTACTAATTTAACGGATTTATCATCTTTATTAATTGTCGCTAATAAAAGTGCATCTGTCCGAACTGCTTCGCCGTATTGGCTTTTTCTCATTTCACTTCCGTCTACACCCATGATTAAAATCGAAATATTATCCTTTAAAGGTTCCACTTCTTTGTCCCTTTTTGATGACTTATCAATTTTTGCATATGCATCACTTACAACCGCTTTTGCTTTGTTATATATAAACGATCCATATCCTACTCCTCCAAAAATAAGTAGGAAAAATGGAATTAAAATGAACCATTTTATTGACTTTCGTTTAGAACGTTTTTTATTGCTTCTCGTATTTTGTTCTAATTCAGAGCTCATACCCATTCGCCTCTCTTTCTCTTTCCCTAGTATAATGTAAGTCTATTAATCTTCATATTGAATTTCCTTTCAATTACCTTACATTTTTGTAAGGTTACTTCATGAATCCAACATGTATTCCATTTCACATTATACTCTTGTGCTTATTTTTGGCAAGTCACTATTTATCAACTTAAAAAATCCAATACTTCGGAATATTAGAATTTACATATTTATTATTCTGTTATTTGCAGGTAGTAAGATTTTCACCTCACAATTTAGCAAGAATAAAGAGTCAAGTTTGTGCCGTACCATCTTGATTGGTGATGACTAATAATCAGTGAGGGATAAATCCCCCACTGATTAAAGTTTCACTTTATTATTTCTCATTTGGTGTGTATATCATTTGCTTCCCATTATTATTAATTAAAGCTGACTTTGCTTTTATTTTCGTTTTTTCTATTTCTACATCTTTATTTGAGAAATTCACAATGATTTTAATATCTTTTCCATATGAAGTAGATTGTACTAGCTTATCTTCTGACAGATATGCAAAGTTCGTCATTTCTTCTTTTACTGCCTTTTCATGAACTTCATTCCAAACTTTCAGATGCTCTGTAATTTCTTTTTTATGCTTATTCCACTCTACTTCATCTAAATGGTACAACGGAGGAACATTATACAATAACTCATATAACATACGATTTCCAACCTCGTCCTTTACCTTCAAACTTCCCCATTCCCAGTGGTGCGTTGTAATAACCGAATCATTGTATACTAGTTTATATAATGGCACCGAATATACTGGATTTAAATATACTTGCTTATATTCTTCTTTTAACGGTACTTGTTTTGCATATTTTTCTGGAACATTTTGATTTGGTGACCAATATCCACCGACATAATACGGGCTTGTTTTATTTTTTCTCATATCTTCATCGTCCCACTTAATAACTGGTGTTTCAATTCCATGAGCAAATGCAATCGTACTACTTGCAAAATCATTTCCGCCCTCAGAGCCAACTACCATACCTTTTTCTTGTGCAATATAATCCATTCGTTTTAATCTTGCTTGTAAATCTTGTTCTTGTGTCGTTAAATGTTTTGTTGAATAATCATCATAAATTTCGCCCGTCGCGTCACAATCAATAAACCATGAATTATATTTAGGGCCATTTTGTAATATATCGTTCATTCGTTCTTTTACACTAGGAAGTGATAATGTCGGATTTAATTTTCGGCCTCTCCCTAAAAACCCTTGCACTTTCTCACCATTTTTCTTCGTTACAGTGGCTTCTTCATATAACGATGGGTCATTAAAAGAAGCTGTGTTCCAATTTTTATCACCTTTTTCGTGAATAGAATGGTAAGAATCATACGGACCAACTAAATATCCCATTTCCTTAGCTTCTGTAACGAAATTAGGCTGCATAAATCCTTGTTCCCAGTTCGGTAGACCAATCCACGCTTTGTCTATCCCTACTTTTTTCATTTCCTTTATTATATCCGTTCCATCTGCTTTACCCCATTTACTTACTTCTTCAACTGCATCACCGAGTACTGACTTTAATAAATGTTTATTTAAGCTATACAGCTCTGTCTTCGATAAGTGATCTACACCTTTCTTTAATAACACACTAGCTTCCTGATTAACTTTCGGGAAAATATCCTCTTTATACAATTCCTTCATAGATAATACTTCGTTTGTATAGCGTAAAATAACATTTTTTTGGTACTTATCGATAAAGTCTTGTTTACTCACCTGCTCAAATACATTCAATTCCCCAGGCTCTGAACTATTCTTTTGAATAAGGTCTTTTATATGGCTAAACACCGGGCTATTTATTTGCTCTCTTAGCTTCGGCCAATTCACGTTACTTTCTGATAAACCATTTTGATTCCAAAAGTAAAATTGAGCTGCCCCGTAAAGTTTTTCGATTTCTTTATTTTTTCTTGCCTTTTCTTGTAATGTTTTAAATTCACCTTTTCGAGCAATATTATCCTTATACAGTTTAGCAATACTTACTGCATCATTATTTGTCACATATAATTGAAATCCATATGTTTTATTTTTATTTATACTCGGGAATTCATGTGTAAAATCAAACCCTATTTTCGGATCTGAATGAAATTTCAATTCATTATTAAACATATTGTTCGCAATATATACGATCGAATATTTAGAACCATTTAATGCAAAAAACTTCATAGAAAATGATTCAGCAAATGAATATGCATCATCCTTTAAAAACTTCTTCCAATTCTCATCATTACTCGGAATTTGCTTACCTTCCCATAACGGAAGTGTATAATTTTCAGCTTGCACTTTTGGCCATGTAAAACTTTCTGCACCAGTCGATTCCACTTCAATATTTAAGTGGTCTTTTTTCTTTTCTAAATTTACTTTTACTTTTTGATCCGGATATTCCCATGATGTATGATCCTTGTCTTTTTTCAAATTCGATACCTTCATTTTTGGTAACGGTTGTGATGCCTGTTCTTTTACATCATCATGTTCTACAGTTAACGTAAAAGTCTCAGGATTTACATCGTAAGTAAAATCTTTATACGTCGCTTTCTTTATTTTAGACTCTTGTAAAGCATCATTACCTTTTACATCACACCCGACTAAAGTCGAAAGTGACAATGTTGTAAGAAGACATATCGCTATCATTTTTTTCATCTTCTGCACCTCCACCACTGAATATACAGGAGGTTTGTTACAGGAATATGGCAAAAAATAATAGAGCTAGCATTATGCTAGCTCTATTATGAGCAAAAAAAATTTACGTATTACTATAATCTGTTTAAAGAAAATATGTAATACAGGGGGACTTTAATCCTTTTTTTATTCTCACTAATAATTAGATCAAGCAAATCTAAATTCCATCAAGCTTTCCTTAACTGAAAAAGTAACTATATATAATATATCCTAAAACTAACACTAAAATTAATATCCCTGTACCTTTCCAATTCATACCACCTGTCATATCAGCGGGGCTACCTGATTCCGCCCTGTTGAGTCCATCATTCAAAGAACCGGTAGGATTATTTTTCAATTCACTTTGTCTCATGCGTTCTCTTTTTTCTTCTGGTGACTCTTTTGAACTCATATAATCACCTCTAAAATTAATGTTTATTCCGAAAAATCCCCTTTAAAATAGATTCTCCATAACGTAAAGAAAGCTAGCGATGCTAGCTTTCTTTATAATCCAATATGTTCTTCCTTATTTACAGTAATCCCTTTATGATCAATTTCAAGCTCACATACTTTCATAGCTGCAAATACTCTCGCTAATTGGTCAGCTATTTCTTTACGCTTCTCGTACGGAGTTAAAATAAAAATGGATGGTCCCGCACCACTAAGCGCTGTTCCATATGCTCCGAATTCTTTTGCACATTTACGAATTGATGGTAATAACGGTACAAGTTCTAAACGATATGGCTCGTGGAAATGATCTCTTTCCATCATTTCACCTACAACTTCCCACTTCTTTTGACATAACGCAGCTACTAATACGTTACTTATCGCACTAGCCTTAACCGCTTCATGAAACGGAAACATCTCTGGTAATACAGATCGACTTTCATCCGTATTTAGCTCTTCATTCGGAATAAGAGAAATTACGCCTAATTCCTTACTTTCAATCCTTACAACCGAAACATTTTTTCCATCAAGTGCTCCGATTACAGTTCCACCTAAAATAGAAGCAGCGACATTATCTGGATGTCCTTCAAAGTTTGTAGCAATTTGAACCTTTTGATCAGTTGTTAAATATAAATTTCCAAGTTGATTCGCAAGCTCTATTCCTGCTACAATCGCTGATGCGCTACTTCCTAGCCCTCTTGTCAGCGGAATATTACTAGTAACTTCTATTATATGGGGTGATAAAGAAGGACATACTTTACATGCCGTGCTAACAATTAAATTTTTATCGTCTTTTGGAATTGAATCGTCAAAAGAATGTATCACTTGCCACTTATCAGCTTCTTCCTTTACACTTACTTCTAAATATAATGACAAAGCTATTCCAACAGAATCAAATCCTGGTCCAACATTCGCTGTACTAGCAGGAACACGAACTCTTAATGGTATCACGACATAATCACCCCTTTAATATGATCTTTAATTTGTTCTATATCATTTGACACACTTGCAATATCAAATTTATTAGAAGAAATTGCGATATCAGGATCTTTTAAACCATTTCCAGTTAAAACTGCAACAACTGTTTCGCCTTTTTTAATTTTTCCAGATTGAACATGTTTAATTACACCCGCTAATGAAGCATTTGATCCTGGCTCTGCGAAAACTCCTTCAGTTTTTGCTAACAATCTATACGCATGTAAAATCTCCTCATCTGACACCATATCTATTTCACCATTAGACTGTTCGGCAGCCTCTACTGCATACGACCAACTTGCCGGATTACCGATGCGAATCGCTGTTGCAATCGTTTCAGGTGCCTCAATGACATGTCCTTTTACAATTGCCGCCGCTCCTTCCGCTTCAAAGCCGTGAATTCTGGGCTTCTTATAGCCTTTTTCTTTCTCGTATTCACAGAACCCTTTCCAATATGCTGTAATATTCCCAGCATTTCCAACAGGGATAGCTAGAACATCTGGTGCGTTTTGCAACTGGTCACAAATTTCAAATGCCGCTGTTTTTTGCCCTTCAATTCGGTAAGGATTTACTGAGTTTACTAATGTAATCGGCTCTTCTGCAGCAATATTTCTTACAGCCTTAAGTCCATCATCGAAATTCCCTTCTATTGAAATGATCTCCGCTCCATAAGCAACTGCTTGCGCTAATTTCCCATGCGCAATCTTTCCTTCTGGTATTACGATAATACATTTCATTCCGAGGCGTGCCGCATATGCGGCAGCTGATGCCGATGTATTACCTGTAGATGCACAAATAATTGCCTCTGCCCCTTCTTCTTTCGCCTTTGCAACTGCCATTACCATGCCACGGTCTTTAAAAGAACCTGTTGGATTCGCTCCTTCATATTTCCCGTATAACTGAATTCCTAATTGCTTTGATATATTTAATAATGGAATCAGAGGTGTATTCCCTTCCATTAAGCTGACATCAGGTGTGTTTTCATTCACTGGTAAATAAGAAGCATACTGTTTTAATAGTCCTTTATACATATTGTTTTTCCTCCTCAATAATGTAGTAACTGTTTATTTCACTTGCGACATCTTCTATCGCCCCTAAAACTTGTTCGAATTGATATTTTGAAGTTCGATGCGTCACAACAACGACTTCTGCAAGTTCGCGATTTAAAGGTAATTGAATAACTTCTTTTAAACTTACAGAGTAATTAACGAAACATTCCGTTACTTTTTGCAACATCCCTGGCTCATCTCGTAATGAAATACGTAAGAAATATTTCGAAACTACTTCTTCATCTCCTTGTAATTCGTAAGGCTCTGGTTCTTTTAACGCACTTTTATTTTTCGGAACTTGATTCATATTTTTAACGATTGAAATAATATCACTTACTACAGCAGAACCAGTTGGTAACTTCCCAGCTCCAGGTCCGTAAAACATCACTTCCCCTACTGCTTGACCGTGAACATACACCGCATTGAATTCATTATTTACATTCGATAACGGATGATGCCTTGGTAATAAAGTCGGTTCTACACTTAAATGAATGGCTGATCCTTGTTTCTCTGCTTTACCAATTAATTTCATTGTAAATCCTAATTTTTCGGCCATCTCTAAATCTTCTTTTTCAACCTTTCGAATACCTCTAACTTGAACATCATCTAAAGAAACATTCATCGAAAAACCTAAGTTTGCAAGAATTGCTACCTTTCTCGCAGCGTCTAGTCCATCTACATCCGCTGTCGGATCTGATTCTGCAAACCCTAATTTTTGCGCTTCCTGTAAAGCCTCTTCATACGACCATCCATTTTGACTCATCTTTGTTAACATATAATTTGTTGTTCCATTTACGATTCCCATTATTTTTTCAATTTGATCTGAAGCTAGCCCGTCTGATAATCCTCTTAATATTGGAATCCCACCGGCTACACTCGCTTCGTAACATAGGTCACATTCATTTTTATTTGCCAGTTGCAAAAGCTCCGCACCGTATACGGCCATTAAATCTTTATTTGCTGTTACAACATGTTTTTTATTTTGTAAAGCCGTAACAATATGCTGTTTTGCTTCTTCAATTCCGCCCATTACCTCTACTACAATATCAATATTTGAATCATTTAGAACTTCATCTACATTACTTGTTACTACGATTCCATCAATGCAAACATCACGTTCCTTTTCCAAATCACGTACAACGACTGTCTTTACCTTTACTTCATATCCTGTATCAAGAGCGATCTTTCGATAATGTTCTTTCAAAATATGGACAACACCACTTCCGACAGTACCTAATCCTAATACCCCAACATTAATAACGTTATTCATTTTCTAATCTCCTCCTAAATAGTTTAATTGTTACACCTGTGAATCACCTTACTCTGCTTTTTAATCATGCAGGTGGTGGTTATTTCCGTACGTACTAATCGTTTCATGTTACCGCACCTCCTTTCAAAGTAATAAAGTGAAACTTTAATCAGTGGGGATTTTGTCCATTCCTCACTGATTATTAGTTGAACCAATCGGGCTTTTACGGACAGTTGATCTCCCGTCTTACTCCCTCGCATCCGCCAAATTTTGAGATGGGAATCTTACTGACCGTTAATGCGGGATAAAAAAACACACTCATCCCTAGGAAAGGGACGAATGTGTTTTCGTGGTTCCACCCTTGTTCCAACCTAGACTTACTTTCTTCTAGATTGCTCAAGTTCAGATAACGGCTGATACCGTCAATAATTACTAGATTACTCGTTCACTATTGAAGTTCAAAGGTGGTAAGATCATTTCTCGTGTTAGGAAGCTCACAGCCTTGGCCTCCCTCTCTGTAAACCGTAAAAATGTTCTCATGTCCTTATCGTTACTTTTTCGCTCATGTTTATTTGTTAACTCATTATACTCGCATAAAAAACAAAATCAATGCTGTTTTTTAATTATTTTAAATTTTCAATCTTAAAAACTATAAAAAACACACTCATCCCTAGGAAAGGGACGAATGTGTTTTCGTGGTTCCACCCTTGTTCCAACCTAGACTTACTTTCTTCTAGATTGCTCAAGTTCAGATAACGGCTGATACCGTCAATAATTACTAGATTACTCGTTCACTATTGAAGTTCAAAGGTGGTAAGATCATTTTTCGTGTTAGGAAGCTCACAGCCTTGTCTTCCCTCTCTGTAAACCGTAAAAATCATCTCATGTCCTTATCGTTACTTTTTCGTTCATGTCTATTTGTTAACTTATTATAGTTATCAACTTTTTAAAAAGCAAGCCTATTTTTCTTCACAATTTTTAAGAATATGAATAATTATATTTTAAAATAATAAATCATCTAATACAGATGTATTCTCTTGCACATATATTCATCACATACAAATTAACAATATTCATAGTTAAAGTCTCACTCTAAAACGTTTAGAGTTTCATACTTCAACACTATATTTAAAAAATAATTTTTAATACAATCTTTCCCTATAACTTTCTTCTAAAGAACGTGCAACTTCCTCTTCTGAAGCATTCACTTTCGCATGCTCCATTAACATTTTCGGTGCTGAAGGTAGCTCTGTTTTATTTAACCATGACTCTGGATCCCACATTTTTGAACGAATAAAAGCTTTTGCACAATGAATATAGCATTCTTCTATTTCAACAACAATTCCAAGTAACGGATTGCGTCCATTCGCCTGCATTTCTTTCAAAATTTCTTCATCGTTCGTAATATATGCTTTACCGTTTATTCGGAGTGTTTCCCCAAGGCCCGGAATAAAAAAGATTAACCCTACGTGCGAATTTGAAATTATATTTAAAATAGAGTCTATACGACGATTACCCGGTCTTTCTGGGATGATAATTTTATTTTCATTTAATACATATACAAATCCAGGTGCGTCTCCCCTCGGCGAAGCATCACACTCTCCGAATTTATTTGCAGTAGATAATACTAGAAAAGGCGATTTAGACAGGAAATCTACACAATGGTGATCAAGTGATGAAATAACTTTTTTCAAAGCCCGTTCACTTGGTTGCCCCAATATTTGTCGTAATTCTTCCTCAGTTGAAATTATTGATTTTATTTCCTTATTCTCTATCTTCACTAATAATCACTCCTTTTTCTTTATTTTCCCAAAATTCAATACAAATATTGTATAATAAAATTTGCAGAAAGGGGAATTAAAATGACAGAGTGGTTAACAATATTTGATCCTGAAAGAAATACACTTGGAAAGAAATTACGTGATGACGTGCATCGTGACGGTGATTGGCACGAAACATTTCATTGCTGGTTTGTAGAAAAAGATGCTGGGGATATGTTCTTATATTTCCAATTACGCTCTAATAATAAAAAAGAAGCTCCGGGTATATGGGATATTACATCCGCCGGACATATTATGCATGATGAAGATGTACTAATTGGCGGTCTACGTGAAATTGAGGAAGAACTGGGTCTTTCCTTCCAAACGAATGATTTAACATACAAAGGAATCTATAAAATAGATTATGAAATTTCAAGCCTTACTGATCGTGAGTTTTGTCATATGTATTTCCACAATGTAATAAAACCACTTCCATTTGCACCAGGTGAAGAAGTAGACGATATGATGAAAGTACATGCGACTTCTTTTCTACAACTATTAAGAAGAGAGATTTCATCTTTAACGACTAATTCTGTTTTAAACAATAATCCGATAACGATAGCATTTGAAGATATTTATCCTTATGATCTTGAATACTATGAATTTGTTATAGTGCAAGGACAAGAATCGCTAAACAAAAATAGTTTATAAAAAAATAGGACTCCCAGCTTACTTTATTCGGGAGTCTTATTTTTTTATTGCTCAAGTATCTTTAATTTTTTCTCTACTCGTATAAATAATCGTATAATTAACAACAGCATAACAATCATAATCGCTATCATTGTATGTGGATATCTAAACAGTATACTAATAACACTTCCAATTAACATCATAATGAATCCATTTTGTTTCATCACTTCTGCACTATACTTGTTACCTGCATCCCATAATTCCTTATTTTCCATAGACCGTTTCGTACGGTAACCATATGCTGCGTTAATATCCGTCGGTGGATTTTTTTGAAGAATAAGTGCCGCAAGTATAAATATAATACCAATCAATATGCTCATTCCTACGTTTACTAGTGCATCCATCAATTATATCCCCCCCTAACTTACACCTTCATTATACTATACAACTTTTAAAATTCCAATTATTAACATTTTTATTTTCTCTCTTTAGATGTCTGGAACATACTTGGAAGTGTTACAAAACGTGCCCCTTTCGTTTTTAACTGTGGAATGATTTTGTCTAGCGCATCTACAGATCCTTGTAAGTGTCCACCTGGAGTTGAATGCTGAAGTATGACACTTCCTGGAAATGAATTCCCTAGCACATTATTTGTAATCGTATCCGCACTTACCCCTTTCCAATCAACTGTATCAACACTCCACTGTACAATCATAAAATTTTGCTCCGTCGCCCACTTCAATTGATTTTCAAGTATTTCACCATACGGTGGACGTATAAATTTAGGAGCATAACCAGCTAAACGATTTAATATTTCTTCCGTTTTTATAATTTGATTACGGTACTCAGCCTCATTTACTTTCGCTAAATTCGGATGATTATACGTATGATTACCAATTACATGCCCTTCATTCGCGATACGCTTTACTACATTCGGAAACTTTTCTGCATTTTCACCAAGTAAGAAAAAAGTAGCTTTTACATTATATTGTTTTAACTTATCTAAAATTTTTGGCGTAAATACTAAATCTGGTCCATCATCAAATGTAAGAGCTACTTCCGCTTTATTGTATGGTCCTGAAAATGCATACGCATATTTTTCAACCCATGAAAAAGGTGTCCATGACCCCCGATTCTCTTCCTTCACTTTGACTTGATCATTTTGCGGAACATTTAATACATACGGCACTGCGTCTATATAGTTTCCATAATAAAATGAATGATATGGCATATAAGCATACGAAACATTTCGTTCTAGTCCCCAATGAAATGGAACGAACATTTCTGGTGCGTAAAAATAATACATGATAAAAACCTCCCTAAAATTTCATATGTGATTCATCTGTACTTTGTTAGAGAAATTCTTATTCATGAACAAAAATAAGACTGTCCGTAATTAGGACAGTCTTACTGCTTTATACAATTAATAAAGTGAAACTTTAATCAGTGGGGGTTTTACTGCCCGTTTATGCGGGATAAATCGATGTACTACCTTTCGGCAAAACTTTCACATGTTTTAAATAGCTTGTCACTTTGTCATCATCATCTTGCGGGTATTGATATCCATATGTGTTAGCAATTTCGTTCGCAACTTCCCTAAACAGATCTCCCATTACAAAAAATGACTGCCATATATTTTCATATTCTGCATTTGAAAATGTCTTTCTAAATTGCTCCCACGTATCTTTTTCAACATATTGCTCGAAATGCTTACCAAACTTTCCGGTATTCACTGTAAAATTTGTTTTCATGCCAATATGCCATTCTATCATTACGATTAACATATCTCGCATTGGGCCTTCAAGCATTCCTTTCGCATAAGAAAGTTCCTCTCTCCATAACCCTTTCCCTACATTTGTGCTGCACCACCAAAATTCATTACAGCAATCGAAAAACTCTTTTTCTGTAGGATTTTTTATAACGTAATCTTTATCACTTGCTGGCGGAAATTCTCCAATACAATTGTCTTTATCCAGTAGTAATTTACTTAAACTATCCTGTCCAATAAATTTATTTATTAAATCAACTGGAACTAGCATTAAATCAATTCGATTCCCATCCATGAACTGCATTAAATACGGAAATTTCCCGTCTTTATCAGCTGGAAGTAACGACATTTCTTCCGGCATTTGCACAATCATTATTTCTCCAAATCTATTAATCCAACTATGATTACACGTAAAAGATTGTATATCTTTTACAACATAAATAATATCATAGTCTTGAAAACAATCTTTTTTCACATTTGGATTCACACGTGACCCATTCATGATGACAGCTCGAATTCTTTCATCCTCTTTTGCTGTATTTATAATTAAGTCTAACATTTCTTTTTCAGTTCTCATCTTCTTATAGCCTCCAATTTTTTAATATATAATATAAAGCTATGTAAATTGGAGGTCCACGAGCTAAATTCGTTGTACAAGATACACGTTATAATTTTTGAAACTTCTTTTTCATCCCTTTTTCCTCCTTACATTACTCTGTTACGACTGCCATTACAAACCCATCGTACCCTTTACTTCCTACAGTTTGAAGCGCAGTAGCACTTACACGTGGCTCAGTAGCTATTAATTCATAGAATCGGCGTATCCCTTGCACACGAGGGTCGCTACTAGTATTGTCAATAACTTCTCCTTCACGTACTACATTATCCCCAATAATTACAGTACCCGGTCGTGATAGTTTCAGTGCCCATTCAAAATAAGCAGGGTTATTTTGTTTATCAGCATCTATGAAAATAAAATCAAATGGTTCATACTTCTCATTTTCTATTTGTTTTAAAGAATCTAACGCTAATCCTAATCGTATTTCAATTTTATCATTCAAATTGGCACGCTCAATATTGCTACGTGCAATTTCAGCATGCTTTTCACTTGCTTCTAATGTAACAACTCGGCCTCCCGATGGCAATGCTCTTGCAAGCCATATAGTGCTATATCCGCCTAGAGTGCCAATCTCTAAAATGTTACGCGCTCCTTGAATTTGTACTAATAGTTGTAAAAACTTCCCTTGAGTTGGCGATACATCATGTGCCGGCAAATTAGCTGAAGCATTTGCTTGAAGAACTTCTTCTAATGTAGAGTCTTTCGGTATTAATACATCACTCATATATTGATCAACAGCCGTCCATTTCTCAATCATACTCATGGAAATACCATCCCCTTCAAGTTTTTCATGATTTTCTACCATTCACTTCTCATTATACCGACAATTCTGCTTTACATACAAAAAAATAAAAAAGGGACACCCATTCCATTACAGAATAGATGTCCCTTCTTTGTTTATAAATTTATCCCTTACGGATTAGTAGACCAAAGTCCTGCTGATTTAATAAATGTACGTTTATTTAATTTCAGCTGCGCTACGATAAACTCTGCAATATCTTCTGCTTGCATTACTTTATCAGGATTTCCATCAGTTAATCCTAAATCTACAGCCATGTCAGTTGCTACTGTACTTGGAGTTAAAGCTGTTACACGAATGTTATGTTTACGAACTTCCATCGCTAACGATTCTGTTAAACCAAGAACACCAAATTTAGACGCACTATATGCACTTGTTACAGGTGCGCCTTTTTGTCCTGCTGTAGATGAAATATTAATAATATCACCAGATTGTTGTTCAATCATACTTGGTAAAGCTGCACGAGTTGCATAGTATACACCCATTAAGTTTACTTGAATGATTTTTTCCCAATCAGCAACGTCTAATTCTAAAAACTTACCGAATTTAGAAATACCAGCGTTATTAATTAAAATATCGATAGATCCTAAACCGTTTTTTAATGTTTCAATTGCAGTAGTTACCTCTTCATATGAAGATACGTCAGCAGTCGCAATAACAGCTTTTACGCCTTCTGCTTCTACTTCTTTCGCAACTGCTTTTAAGTTTTCTTCTGAACGAGCTAAAAGACCAACATTTACGCCTTCTTTCGCTAATGCGATCGCTACAGCGCGACCAATCCCTCTACCTGCTCCTGTAATTAAAGCATTTTTTCCTTGTAATAATTCTGCCAAGTGTAACACTCCTTAATCTTCTCAGTTGTTTATTATATTAAAAGTGTATCTATGTTTATGTAAAAAGGCAATGATGCACTTTTATGTGCGTAGGTTACTTATAGGTAACTATAGTAATGGTAAATGCATTTTTCTTCATGATTTGGAATACGCACAATAAATTCTGTACCATTTCCTTCTACACTCTCAACTTTTATTTTTCCTTGATGAAGGTCGAGTACTTTTTTTACAATTGCTAGACCTAATCCACTTCCTCCATAAGCACGGTTTCGTGAAGAATCCGCTTTATAAAAACGTTCAAAAATATGTTGTTTCTGTTCTTCGGATATACCAATTCCCGTATCATGAATACTTACTTCCAGGAATTCCTTATGTTCTTTTAAATGAATTGTAATCGTGCCACCATTTGGTGTGAATTTAATACTGTTATGAATTAAATTAATCCATACTTGACTCATACTTTCTTTGTCTGCAGTAACACACACTTTATCCATATCAAGATCTAGCTCAAGTCCTTTTTCATCCCAAAGAGGCTCACTATTTAACACAATTTGTTTCAACTGTTGATCTAATCGATAAGTAGCTCTTTCTGGTGAATACTCCTCTGACTCTAAAAGTGTTAGCTTCAATAAATTTTGACTCAATTTAGATAATCGCGTTGTTTCAGTTTCAATAATAGTAAGATAATGTTTTCTTTTTTCAACTGGTAGATTATCATCTTGTAGCGCTCGAGCAAATCCCTTAATAGATGTTAATGGCGACTGTATTTCATGAGAAACATTCGATACAAATTCTTGTCTCATTTTCTCCATTGCATTAAGTTCATCCGTCATATCGTTAATACTTTTTACAAGCACACCAATTTCGCCATCATACTTTTCTTCATTCCGTATTTTTACAGAGAAGTCCCCTTTTGCAATTTTTTGTATCGGTTCAATGATCGTCCAAATCATCGCCTCTCGCTTCGGTCTCATTAAAATTCCGATTAATGTCCAAATAAGAACGATAAAAACAAAGCCGACCATATCACTAATTAGAAAACTAATAAAAGGCGATACGTTTATTTCAAAAGCTTTCATTACACTAGACGATACAAAAAAGGCTATTGACCAAATTATAGTAAGAAAAGCAAAGAGCGCTACTATCGCCCCTATTACTTTTAACACCTTCATCTTACTCATTCTTTCTCTTTTTCTCATTTACTTACCTCTAAGCGATACCCTAAGCCCCTTATCGTCCTTATACTAAACTTTGATAGCTCTTCTTGAAACTTTTCACGCAACCGATTAATATGAACGTCTAGCGTGCGTTCATTCCCTTCAAAATCATATCCCCATACGTCTTCTATTAATTGCTCTCTTGAACAAGTTCTCCCCGCTTTAGATCCTAATGTAAAGAGCAACTCAAATTCTTTTAGCGGCAGCGTCACCGTTTGTTCTCCAACGTTAACTTCAAATGTTTTACGATTTAACAGTACATTCCCAACTTGAATAGATTGCGATACTGTAATTTGGTAACGTTTCAATAATGCCTTCACTCTCACAACTAATTCTAAAGGATCAAATGGTTTTACAAGATAATCATCTGTTCCGAGGTGAAATCCTTTTACTTTTTGAGATGTTTCACCTTTAGCAGTCAGCATAAGAATTGGGATATCATAGTATTTTCTTAATTCATAACATAAATCAAACCCATCCATATTTGGCATCATAATATCAATAATCGACATATCGACTTTCACTTCTTCTATTTTTCGAAGAGCATCTAATCCATCAACGGCCTCATATGTTTGAAAACCTTCTCGTTCCAAAAATACAGAAACAAGTTCTCTAATGTGCGGATCATCATCTACAATTAAAATTTTGGGTATCAAGGAATCATATCCTTTCTGCTTAACATACTTTTTAGCACTCTAAAATCAACAATCAGTGAAGTGCCCCTTCACTGATTGTTTTCATTCTATAATGCTCCTTCTTTAATTTTCAATTGTTGCATTGCAAATTCACGGTACATGTCATGTGTCCGTAATAACTCATCATGTGAGCCACTTCCTGTAAGATTCCCTTTTTCAATAAAGATAATTTTATCTGCATCTACAACAGTAGAAAGTCTATGCGCAATAACTAAAGTTGTTCTACCTTTCATTAAGTTATTTAACGCCTTCTGAACAACCGATTCCGATTTACTATCAAGACTTGACGTCGCTTCATCTAACATAAGGATTTGCGGGTTTCGTAGTAACGCTCGAGCAATCGCAATTCGTTGTCTTTGCCCTCCAGAAAGCTTCACACCACGCTCTCCAACTTCTGTTGCGTATCCACTTGGTAAATCATGAATAAACGCATCCACATACGCCATCGCTGCTACTTTTTCAATTTCTTCATCCGTCACTTCACCCTCAACACCGTAGCAAATATTATCACGAATCGTTCCATCAATTAACGGACTATCTTGTGAAACGTAACCAATTTGACGTCGCCATGATTGTAATGAATATGCTGTAATTGGTTCTTTCCCTAATTTTATGAAACCACTAGTTGGCTCATAAAAACGTTCTAACAGCGAGAATAAAGTTGTTTTTCCACTACCACTTGGTCCTACAATCGCTGTTACTTTTCCAGATTCAATCGTAAAGTCGATATTTTTCAACACTTTCTCTTCTTCGTTATACTCAAAATGTACATTTTCAATAACGATCGACTGCTTCGCATTTGTAACATTCATACCTGTCTCATGATCTTCTACTTCATATTCTAAAATCGTATTAATTCTTTCGGTTGCACCAATTGCTTTTTGGAACTGAGTAAAGAACATTGATAACTGACTCATTGGCATAATAATTTGAACCAAATACAAAATAAATGCTACAAGTTCACCTGTTGTTAATGCACCGCTAGAAACTCGCATTCCACCATACCCTACGATAATAACAAGCAATGCCATTAAAACAAACGACATAACAGGTGAAATTAATGCTTGCACTTTTCCTTCTTTCAAACCAAATTGCAATAATTTTTGGATACCTGTATTACCTGTTTCATATTCTTTTTTTTCCGTATTTGAAGATTTTACTAAACGAATTTCTGATAGTACTTGTGTTAATACACTAGTAAAAGAAGCCGTTTCATCTTGAAGTGCTTTTGAAATCTTATACATTTTCCGTCCAAGTGGAACTAAAATTAGTACCGATAATGGAATAACCGTTAAAAGTAAAATTGTCATTTTCCAGTCTAAAACAAATAATACAATTAATGACCCAATAATTGAGATACCGCCTGTTAATAAGTTTGACAAATGCTCAGAAATTAATGTTTTAACAACACCTGTATCATTTGTCATACGACTAATTGTATCTCCCGTTCTGTTTTGATCATAATAAGACACTGGTAAAATAAGTACCTTTTTCCACAATCGTTCCCTAAGTCCAGCCACAATTTTTTGTCCAATATAATTCAGTAAATAAATTGACAATCCCGCAGCAATTGTTTGAATAATAAAGAATGCAATTAATCCAACAATTTGTCCCGTACTAATTGAAGAAAGTGAAAAATTATCAACTAAACCTTTTGTCAGCATTGGAATAAACAAACTCGCTCCAGTAGAAAGTAAGCTCATTATTAATGCAAAAATAAGAATGCCTTTCGGTGGATTTGTATCTTGAATGAGACGTAAAAACTGCCTCCAATTCCCTTTTTTCTTTTCTGTATTCCTAACTTCCATTGTCGTTCATCTCCTCGTTATAAACAAAACTATTCTTTCTAAAACTAGAATACGCTATAAATGTAAACTGAATGTAAACACACTTTTTTCTAATTTTACAAAATATACATATAAACTCATCTTTACAACAAGTATAAATATCTGATATTATTACCTGGTACTTATTATTATTCTATGTAAATTATAGACTACGCATAGAAAATATATAACTAATTTTATCAATTAGCTAATTTAAAACACTATATAAATCTCCAGCATTGAAAGGAGTATCCTTTTTGCAAACAAATAAACATTCCGAAAAGGAAACAATCATTTTTATTCATGGATTAGTTGGAAATCGCCGCGCCTTCAAAAAAGAGCATAAACGATTTTCTGCCTCCTACAACATTATAACTTATGATTTATTAGGTCACGGCGACGATAAAGGAGAAGCTATCGACTTTTCAATACAGCGCCTCGTAGATCAATTATTGAACTTGTATGAAAAAGAGGGAATTAAAAAGGCTCATATTTGTGCTCTAAGCTATGGCTGTTATATCTCTACGACATTTGCACAAATGCACCCAGAAAAAGTATTGAGTATTTGTCATATTGGTGGACATTATAATAACCCTTCCCGTTTATATAATGTTTTTCAGAATTTTTGGGAAAAACGCGGTGATGAATATTCATCTTGGCTTTCTCAGTATGCTAGTACTATTTTTCCAAGTGGAATACTAAGGGCAAATCCGTTCGCTGTTATTTCACGAAATATTTATTACCGTTTCGGATTACAATTACACTCGTCCATTATTGCTGAGTCATTACGACACCGCTTAGAATTCGACTTAAAATCTAAATTAAAAGCACTTCCCCATCCTATATTATGGGTGATGGGAGAACATGATCATCTCTATAAATCTTGTCTTTTTGATTTGAAGTCCATTCTTCCTAACGTTTTATATAAAGAAATCCCATTAGCAGGTCATGCAGCAAACTTATTCCGTCCAAACTATTTTCATGATTTATATGCTAAGTTTTTGCATGGAAAATTGACATAAAGTGAAACTTTAATCAGCGGGGGATTTGTCCATCCCCCGCTGATTATTATCCCGCAAATAGCAGGATAAATACTACTATACTGTTAGTTTATCCAACTATGAAAAAGGCTTCCCAAGTTTCCCTGGAAAGCCTTTTCTCTATACGAATAGTATATAAAATACTTCTTCTTAGTATGCTTTTGTGTAACCTAATAGGTGCTTACTCCAGTAAGAGTTGCTTACAGAGCTAATGCGTACGCCAGTTGCGTCATTTTCTGCACTGATGAACTGTCCATTACCTAAGTAAACGCCCATGTGAGAAGGACCTGATTTATAAGTATTTTGGAAGTATACTAAATCACCTGGTTGTGGACTGTTAGTCTTTGTTTTAGAGCTCCAGTATCCAGCAACTGTTTGACGAGCGCCTTTATGACCAGTTTGATTTAATACGTAGTGAATGAATCCACTGCAGTCAAAACCAGCAGGTGTTGTACCAGCAGTTCTGTATGGTGAACCATTTAAAGATCTAGCGAATCCAGCGATTGAAGATGTATCTCCACCTGTTGGTGCTGTTGGTTTTTGTACTTGGTTCGTACCTTGGTTCGTACCTTGGTTACCACCAGTAACTACATTATTCACTCCGCCTTTTACAAACTTAACAAAGTCTGCACTTACGTAACCAGTGCGGCCATTATGGTTAATTTTATACCAACCATTTTCAGCGCCAGTAACGTTTAATACTGTACCATTTGTTACCCCACCAATTACAGGGTTATATGTAGCTGGACCTGTACGTACTTTTAAAGCACCTGTGTTAACAACATAAGATCCACCAGTTTGAACTGTAGTAGTATTGTTGTTGTTTGTAGTTGGTTGCTGAGTTTGGTTTGATACAGCTGAACCACCTTTTGTTACGAAGTCTTTACTTACGTATCCAGTTCCACCATTGAAGTTAATTTTAAACCAATCTTGAACTTCACCTACAACTTGAACTGTTTTCCCTTTATTTACAGAACCTAAAACAGTATGAGATGCACTTGGGCCTGTACGTACGTTTAATGAAGAAACGTTTACTGTGTAAGTACCTGTTCCTTGCTGAACAGTAGTAGTAGTTCCTTTGTTGCCACCAGTTGTTACGAAGTCCCCACTTACATAACCTGTTTGACCGTTTACACTAACTTTGAACCAACCGTTTTCTTGTCCAATTACTTGAAGTACTTGACCTGATTTCACTTTAGAAATAACGTTATGTCCTGTACCAGCACCTGAACGTACATTTAATACATCAGCTGTTACTGTGTATTTTAATTCAGAAGTTGTTTCTACCGTTTTTGTTTCAGTTACAGTCGTTTGAGTTTGAGTTTGTCCATTAATTTCTTTTAGCGCATCATTTGAAACTTGTGCATGAGCAGAATCCATTCCAGGAACTGCTACACCTACTACAGATGCTGCTGCTAAACCTGCGATTACTTTTTTCATAAGTTGTCTTTACTTCCTTTCCCTACTATCCTCTTGAGAAAACTATAAACTTAGTACTTTACAATATTATCAAAGTAAAATATTCATCCAGTTCCATTTTTTAGCAAGAGTTTTATTTTTCACACATCGTTTATTTTAAACGATTGAAGTGAATTTAGTGTGAACTTCATGTGAACTTTATCATTAAACAGTGTGTTTTTGCAATGCTTTTTTCAAATTTCTTATGTATTTCATTGAAAATTCGACATTCCATTCATTATCTTAATATATATTTTTCTTTTGCTATCCACTTTAAAAAACTCTATTAATCTAATACAATGCAAAGAATGTATTTTCTAGTAAAGTCCCTTCCATGAAGCATACTCTTATCATGACAAAAAATGCTTTTTTATCAATAGTATAATATTTTTAGAAAACTATTTTTGATATTATCCATCGTTTTTAAAAGATTTGACGATTTGTAAGATTTAACTCCAAAAATTCTGTTCTAATTTGACGAAAATACACATTCCACTATCTATTTTTCACTATCCATGGAATTTTCAGGATATTTATATTATCATATATAAAGTAGGATTTTAATCCATACAAATTTTATTCACCCCACACTGAAACCAATCGAACTTTTACAGGTCGGTATTCTATACGTATCATTGAATTTTGATATGGAAGCCTTACTGCCCGCAAATAGTGAGATAAAAAAAGGAGATATATTTATGAAAAACATAATAGATGATCCTATAAATAAAAATATAGAACTGTACTATGCTTTTTTTCAATTCGTTTCAATTATAACATTACAAAAAGTATCGACTATTGAAACACGTAAAAACAAATTAAAAAATCAGATGAAAAATTCCTACAAAAAAAATCCTTACTACTTATAAAAGGTGAACAGATTATATCTCTGTTCACCTTTTATTTTTTATTTTATTTGTAAATTTTCACACGAGTTTCTAATGGCTGATATTCTTTATCTCCTGCCGAAACTACCGGTTTACCAAATGGCATTTGCGCAGTTAACTTCCAGTTTTCAGGTACATCCCATTCTTTTTTTACTTCCTCATCAATCAACGGATTATAATGCTGTAGTGTAGCACCAAAACCTTCAATCTCTAATGCTGTCCAAATCGCAAATTGCAACATTCCAGAAGATTGCTGAGACCATGTAGGAAAATTATCTTTATATAGTGCAAAGTTCTCTTGCAAACTTTCTACTACTTTACTATCTTCGAAATACAAAACTGTTCCATAGCCACTTTTAAATGCATTCATTTTCTCTTCAGTAGGTGCAAAATTATTTTCAGGCACAATTTTTCGTAACGTTTCTTTCGTAACATTCCATAATTTGTCGTGTTGTTCACCTAGTAATACAACAACTCTTGCACTTTGAGAATTAAAAGCCGAAGGTGTATGTTTCACAGCATGATAAATCACTTCTTGAATTCTTTCATCAGAAACTACTTGCTCTTTACTAATCGCGTAAATAGATCTTCTGTCTTCAATTGCTGAGTAAAAATCTTTTGCCATTACAATTCCCTCCAATTTTCATTTGAGGCAATATCATATGTACGAAGCATATAATGCCTCTCGAACTTATTATTAATAAGTTCTTAACTTAATAATATCAACAAACAAAAACAAACTCAAATGATATCACTTGAGTTTTCACTTCCTATACGTCAAAAAATAAAAAAACAGTTTATTGTCACCAAAATCAAGGTTCAATAAACTGTCTGTCTTATTTTTATAACAATCTAAATTACTTCTTTCTTCACCTAATTAAGCAATTGAAATGCATAGGACATTAATTTATTTGTTTCTGTAAAACGTTTTGTTTTACTTTTTGTCCCCATAACAACTGTAATAACACGATTATCGCCTTGTTTTGCAGTACCTGTAAAACAATACCCTGCGCTATCTGTAAACCCTGTTTTTAAACCGTCTATTCCTTCTATATATAAAGCTTCATTATTTTTGTTTAACATCTCATTTGTGTTTGTAACATTAATATTATTAAATGCTAACTGACTTTGACGTAAGTGAGTCACTTCTAATATCTCTGGGTAATCTTTTATAAGATGGTACGCTAATTTCGATACGTCAGCTGCTGTCATTTTTGTTTCACTTCCGTCGGGCTCCTGCAATCCGGAAGCATTCGCGAATTTAGCTTTATCTGACATTTCTAACTGCGTTGCTTTTGCATTCATAAGTTGAACAAAGTTTTTTTCTGTCTTAGCTACATGTTCCGCTAAAGCGACAGCCGAATTATTAGCCGATTCAATCATTAACGCATGATATAAGTCCTTAACAGTTAATGTATCATTTGCTTGCATCGGGATTTTTGCACCCTCTGTTTGTGCCGACTTTGCACTTATTTTCACTGGATCTTCCCAGTGGACTTTCCCATTATGTATACTCTCTAAAACGAGATATGCTGTCATCATTTTTGACATACTAGCAGGGGCAACAGCTTCATTTTCATTATTTTGATAAATAACTTCTCCATTACTCGCATCGATAATAATAGCTGCTTTTGCATCAATTTCTGGTGGTATATATTTTGGTGGAACTACTTTTTCAGATAGCCCTGTTTTAGGTAGCTCTGCCACTTGTAAAGGCTGAGTATCTACATTTGTTTCACTCTTTTGAACCCCTTGGAAAAAGAACCAACATATACCCAGAATTACTACTAATAGGATTGTTAATCTTCCCCATTTTAACCACTTCATTCTAAAACTCCTTTAGCAAACCTTTTATACACTCATGTTTAACCATAACAACAATTACTTTATATCGTCAAGGTAAAAAGTATATTTATTCATCTACAGCAATTATAATTTCAACCTCGTTCTCTTTTTCATATGTGTTACACTAAAAACAACAAAATATAAGAATATTCAATAATACCGAACCACAAAAACACTATATAATAGAAAGGATTTATACAAATGATACTTCCAAAAGCATTAAAATATGGCGATACAATTGGCATCTACTCTCCCTCTTCACCAGTAACCTATACTTCTCCAAAGAGATTTGAGCGAGCAAAATTATACTTAGAACAGAAAGGTTTTCATATATTAGAAGGTTCACTAACAGGTCAATATGATTATTATCGCTCCGGGAGCATTAAAGAACGTGCTGATGAATTAAATGACTTGATTAGAAACCCTAACGTCTCTTGTATCATGTCGACAATTGGGGGACTGAATTCAAATTCATTACTACCTTATATTGATTATGAGACTTTTCAAAAGAATCCTAAATTAATGATTGGCTATTCAGACACAACAGCATTATTACTAGGAATTTATGCAAAAACAGGAATTCCTACATTTTATGGTCCAGCACTTGTTCCTTCTTTTGGTGAATTTGAGCCTTTCGTAGATTGCACGTACAAATATTTTGCGGATACTTTATTAACTGATCAACACCTTCCTTACAACATAAACCAGCCGTTATTTTGGTCAGATGAATTTATTAATTGGGAAGAAAAAACGAAAGAAAAAGATCTTCGACCGAACAATTGGATTTCAGTAATTGGTGGGAAAGCTACTGGACGTATTATTGGTGGGAATTTAAATACTATACAAGGTATTTGGGGTAGCCCCTATATGCCACTTATTCAAGATGGTGACATTCTCTTTATTGAAGATAGCTCAAAAGATGCAGCTACTATCGAAAGAAGTTTTTCATTACTTAAAATTAACGGCGTTTTTGATAAAGTTTCAGGTATCATCCTTGGAAAACATGAGCAATTTGATGATTGTGGTACAAATAGAAAACCTTACGAAATATTATTAGAAGTATTACAAAATCAAAGACTTCCTTTTCTAGCCGATTTTGATTGTTGTCATACTCATCCAATGATTACTTTGCCAATAGGTATTCAAGTAGAGATGGATGCAACAAATAAAACGATACAAATTATAGAGCGATGGAGAGACTAACGACACTTATTCCACTATCTTGTAATGCTTAAAAATACAATTACATTTTTAATAGAAGGAAGTGGATATCACTCATAACAAATAGTGCCTAATGTCTTCTGTTGTTTTACAATAGAAGACATGTTACTATATATTTTGGAATGTGAAATGATAAGCAACAATCTATGATATGTACTGAAAAAACAATTTCAATGTACATTATGTAATAAGAAACTATTGATTACATACATTCATTTCAAATGTATGTATTTATATGTAAAAGAGAGTGAATATATGAAACCAACTATTAAAAACTATGTATTTCTACATGTAGCCTTCTTGATATATTCTATCATTATGGTTTACATGAAATGGGCAGCTCAATTCCCTGTTGCATCAATCTCATTTTTTATTGCTTACTTCGGACTTGTTGTACTTTTATTCGGATATGCAATTCTATGGCAACAAGTCATTAAGAATTTTGAAATTTCTAGAGCATATTCACACCGTGGGATTATCATACTATGGTCCATGCTTTGGTCAGTATTCCTATTTGGAGATACGATACAGTGGAATCACATACTTGGCGCAGCTATTATTATCGTCGGAATTGTGGTGGTGACAAAAGATGAATAGTTATATGTTATTATTTATTTTTGGGATAATTTTAGCCAATTACTCACAAATATTATTAAAAAAGGCTACTTTACAACAATACGATTCTAGAATAAAAGAATATGCGAATCCTTATGTTATCATCGGCTACTTTTTATTTGTAATTAATGCCGGATTAAATGTGATCGCCTTAAAGGGCTTGGCGTTAAAGCAAGCATCTGCATTAGAATCATTAAGTTATATCATCATTTTAATTTTCAGTTGGTACTTCCTAGGGGAGAAAATCACGAAACGAAAAATCATTGGCAACATTATTATTGTCATTGGTGTAATCATCTATTGTATACAATAACAAAAAGATCCGTTTATGATAAACGGATCTTTTTGTTATTGCCCTAAATTTTGAACCTTATCTTTCAAATCACGAACTTGTTCTATCGTCTGCATAAGCTCAGAGTTTTTAAACTGCTCTACATTCATTTTCCCTTCCTCTATCTTTGTCATAGATGTATCAATTAATGTATTTAACTTTTCATTATACCCGACGATTTGCTGGTGAAGATCCTTCGCTACATCTGGTGGTGTTAATTCATTAAAAGCTGGTATATCTTGTTTAATTTCAGTAAGCTTCGTTTCTAGTTCTTTCCGGGCTTTCCCATCATTAACGGCCTTTTCTGCTAATGCTGGCGCTTCATTTGCAAATGCACTTATTTCATTTACATAGTCTGTCGCTTTTTGAGCGTAATCTATGGAGTTCTTCCCTTCCTCTACTAGCGAACATCCCATCAAACCAATTGAAACTACAATTGAAAGTAACATTGTTTTTGTAAACTTCATTTTTACCTCCTAAATAATTGCCATACTTTTATTCATTTATAAACACTTTATTTTCTTCTTATACACTTTATCACATCATATCTTATTTTTTTAATCTTCCTCTTATACATTCTAGAAAAATCATTATTATCCTGTTCAACATGTACCTCGAAACTATCTTCATTTAAATATAAAAACAGACATACTTATTTTAAGTACGTCTGTTTTCCAAGTACGTATAGCTCTCACTAATTAAAGTTTCTCTTTATCCTCTCACATGCCCTATTACTGTTATAATATCTATGTCTATATGTACACTAATAATATCTTCTATAATGTCCGTATATCCTTGACCTAAAGGTGTTCCGTAATGTAATAAAATTTCTTTTTTTTCATAAACTGACTTCGGTACTGTAAAAATAAATTTCCTCATATTCCGCTCATCAGCAGGCTCCAGTATTAAAACAATGCCATCCTCTTCAAACATATAATCACGCCTTCCAACAATCCATTCACTATGGCTCAAGTATTGCCTTGAAAGGATAGGTTTTAAACACCCTTTCTAACAATATATAACCATTTCATGATCAAATAGCTTATACGGCTTATATGATTTCACCACAAATACAAAAAAACTCAAACCTTGAACTACCAAGAATTTGTGTTTTTTTGCATTTCATTCCTATATACCTTTATCAAGCTCATATAACCTACGATATTTCTCATTTTCTTTCAGTAGCTGTTCGTGACTACCTTGCATAGCGATTTGGCCACTATCAAGGAAAATAACTTCATCTACATGTTCAATTCCTACAAGATGATGTGTAATCCAAATAACAGTCTTTTCTTCTGTTGCAGAAAACATTGTTTCTATTAAGGCTAATTCCGTTTTAGGGTCTAAACCGATAGTCGGTTCATCAAGCACAATAATCGATGCTTCTTGCATAAGAGTTCTTGCAAATGCTACCCTTTGCCTTTCTCCGCCAGAAAACCTCTTTCCCATTTCATGCATTTTTGTTTGTAATCCATCAGGAAGAGCAGCAATGTGTGGTGCTAGCTGTGCTTTCTCTAAAGCTCTCCATATCTCTTCATCATTAGCCTCTGGTTTACCGATCCGCACATTATTTCCAATTGTCGTATCGAATAAATGTGGTTTTTGGTTTAAGACAGAAATATATTTTGACAAAAAATCCGTATGAGCTTGTTCACCATTCAATATAACTTGCCCACTCACCGGACGTAGCGCCCCAGTTAACAGTTTTAGTAAAGTAGATTTTCCTGTTCCACTTCTACCTAAAATAGCAATTTTCTTTCCTGCCTTTATTTGCAATGATACATCTTTTAATACAGGTTCATTACTATCCGGATAATTATACGACACATTACTCAGTTCAATATCTATATGTTTTAGTGCAACGTAATCTTTATCTCCAGGTAACTCATTTCCATCTTGCAAAATGCTATCACTTTCTACGCTTTTAAGCCTATGAGCAGATTCTACATAAGATGGAATTCGATCAATAGCATCTGATATAGGGATAAGCGCATTTGTCACAGATAATGTCATTAATACGAACGCTGCAATAACTGTAGGTGCAATCTGTTCACTTGCTGCTTGATTTCCAGTCCACATAATCATTGAAATAACTACAATGCCGACTATTAAATGAATGATACTGTCTCGAATATGGTACCAGCGTTTCACTCTCTTTTCTGTCTTTAACAGCTGGACATTTTGCTCTACATACGCATTAATAAATTCATCTTTTCTACCACTCGCCTGCCAATCAGATAACCCAAATACAGCATCTGTCAATTGTTGATACAAACGATTTCTTCCTCGCTTCAAAGCAACATGATGTCGTTTCATCAAAAGTAGTGATACGAATGGGAGAAGAAAAACAATAACAGCTAACATACAAGCTGCGATAAGTGCAAATACTAAGTCAAATGCACCGATAACAATTACGAAAATGCTATATACAACTAACGCTAATATACTAGGGAATATTGTACGTAAATATAGATTCTGTAAATGTTCTATATCATCAGACAATACACCTAGTACATCACCAGTTTGAAATCGAGAGCGTAAAAATAACGCCTGTGGTTCTACAATTCTATATAGTTTTGTTCTCATTTTTTCTAAAATTCGTAGAACGACGTCATGCCCTACTAAACGCTCTAAATAATGAAAGACAGCTTGCCCTATACTAAACGCACGCGTTGCAACTATAGGAACATATACAGCCATTACATTTTCTGGTCTGAGAGCAGATTTAGAAATTAAATAACCTGAAATGAAAAGTAGCATCGCACCTGAACTAACTCCAAGAAGCCCGAGGAAAATAGTCAACGTCATTCTACCTTTATTTTGCTGTATATAAGGTTTAATCCAATTACTCATCGCTCTCCCCTCTCTTCCCTATGAAAATGTAATGTCTCATTCTTTAAAAGTTCTTCATATGTTCCACTTTCTTTAATTTCCCCTTTATTTAAAATAAGAATATGATCCATTTGCTTCATCCAATTCAGACGATGCGTTGCAAGAAATACTAACTTACCTTCAAACAGACGTAACATCGATTGCTTTATTTCAAATTCAGTTTCAATATCAAGATGTGCTGTAGGTTCATCTAATAAAATGATTGGCTTTTTACTTAAAAGTGCACGTGCCATAGCGACACGTTGTTCTTGTCCGCCACTAAGCATACGTCCACCTTCTCCAATTCTTTCGTACATCCCATGTGGTAATGATGCAACGAGCGAACGAAGACCAACTTCATTAATAACTCTCTCAACTTCTTCATCAATTGTATTCGTTTCATAGAAACAAATATTATCTTTTAATGAAAGCGGAAAAATATAAGGTTGCTGCGGAATATAAGCAATATTTTTTTGCCAATCTTCTCGAGTAGATTCACCAATTTCCACACCATTTACTAACATCTTCCCACCCGAAGGCGGTAGAAATCCTGCTAACACATCGATTAACGTTGATTTCCCTGCCCCACTTTCACCAATAATGCCTATAGCACCGTTACCTTGCCAAGTAAAATCAATTCCCTCTAATATAGCCTTTTCAGATTCATCATTATTTACTTTTACATCTTGTAATTTCAAACTACTAGAAGAATTCCATACTATATCTACATTTGAATCTTTCTTTTCTATTTCTTTTTGTTTCTGTAAAATTTCTTCTATTTGCTCCATTGCAAGTTGTCCATCTAATGTAGCATGATAATTCGCTCCAACTTGCTTAATCGGCAGAAAATATTCCGGCGCTAAAATTAAAATCGTAAGAGCTGGCAACAGTATAATTGTCCCATCTATTAACCGTATCCCTAATCCAACTGCTACAAATGCAATTGATAAACTCGTAAAGAAATCTAATGCAAAAGAAGAAAGAAAAGCAACTCGCAAAGTACGCATCGTTGCTTTTCTATATCGTTTACTTACTTTTTCAATCTTTCCTTCGTGCTGTTTACTTTTCCCTAAATACTTTAATGTTTCTAATCCTTTTAACGTATCTACAAAATGATTAGAAAGTACACGATATGTCTCATATTGGCTATCCGCCATTTTCTGCGCTGCTAATCCTAGAAGGATCATAAATATGATCACAATTGGAATCGTTACAACTAAAATGATTCCAGACTTAATGTCCAGTGTAAAAACATATAGAACAATTAGCCCTGGAACGATACTACTTCTAATCATTTTAGGAATTGTCAATTCAATATATGTTTTAAATTTCTCAATACCTTCTATCGATAAAGTAACCAGATGACCAGTCCCATTCGTTTGGACAAATCTCGGCCCTAACGTAAAATATGCTTCTATTAACTGTTTACGTAATGCAAATCCTGTTTTTTCAGCGAAACGCTCAACCAATATTTGCGATGTTCGCACTAACATTTGGCGTGCTGCAAACGTGATCCCAAAATAAACAGTTTCATTTAGCACAGCTTGCACTGTTTCTCCATGAAATAAAAATGTGATTGCTCGTGCTAAAAATACTGTCTGCGCAATGATGCTACACGCCTCTAAAATGCTAATAAGACTTAAAGTTACATATAAAACTCGGCTACCAGGATACGACGGAAGTCCTCTTTTTCTTTTCATTAGTACTCCAAATCTTTGTCTGACTTAACAGGTTGTCTAAATACATAGAAACTCCATATTTGACTACCGATAACAAACGGTAAAATAGCAAGAGAAAAATAGCTCATCAGTTTTAATGCATAAGGTCCTGATGCCGCATTATAAATTGTCAAATCATTTACCGCTCCTAATGAGCTAATCATGACACGCGGGAACATACCGATGAACACACTTGCACTTAACAAAATGATTGTTAAACTCGTCATAAAGAAAGCCCAACCATCTCTTCTTCTTTTATTTAATAAAGTAGAAACAAATAGCGCTACAAAAGCTCCAATTGGAACCATTAGCCACTCTGAACCATGTGCGGTGAAAATATCTGTTTTCCATAACCCTACAGCTGCAAAAACAAGAAGTGTTATTAATGCAAAAGGTGCAATCTTTGTCGCGGCAATACGTGCGCGTTCTCGTAATTTTCCTGTTGTACGTATAGTAAGGAATTGCAAACCATGAACAATACATAGAAGAAGAAACATAACTCCCCCAAGTAACGCAAATGGGTGAAGTAATTTCATAAATCCGCCTACCATATTTTTACTTCCATCAATTGGTACACCTGTCATAAAGTTCGCGATTGCAACTCCCCAAAGTATAGGAGGTAGCAAACTTCCAATAAACATGCCCCAATCCCAGAAACTCTTCCATTTATGATTTTCTATTTTCGCACGGAATTTAAAGGAAACACCTCTTATAATTAATGCAAGAAGCATAAACACAAATGGAATATAAAACCCACTAAATAAAGTTGCATACCAGTGCGGGAATGCCGCAAACATAGCGCCACCAGCACAAACAAGCCATACTTCATTTGCGTGCCAAAACGGCCCAATTGTATTTAAATATATACGTTTTTCCAAATCGTTTTTCCCTAAAAACCTTGAAACGATTCCTACACCAAAATCGAAACCTTCAAGTACAAAGAAGCCAACGAATAAGGTTGAGATAATTAGAAACCACAACTCATTAAGAGATAACATACTCTTCCTCCTTATCAAATGGATCATGGCTTTGATAATCCTTTTTCGTTTTCTTATTCGCATGTCCTTTAATGATACGAACGAATAAGTAAACAGTAATTCCTCCAACAATTAAATATAGTGATGTGAATGAAACAAGAGAGAATAATACTTCTCCAAATGAAACGTTTGGAGATACAGCATCTTCTGTTTTCATAACACCGAAGACAACCCAAGGCTGACGTCCCATTTCAGTCATAATCCAACCTACTGTATTACCGATAAACGGTAGTGCAATTGCATATACCATTATTTTTAAATACCAAGGGTTTTCAGTTAAGCGATCTTTTCTTGATAAGAACCAGCCGTACATTCCTAAAAGAAGCATGAATGTTCCACTCATTACCATCGCTCTAAAACTCCAGAACATAGTATGTACTGGCGGAATATAATCTCCAGGTCCATATTTTTCTTCATATTGTTTTTGAATTTGGTTCATCCCTTCAACTTGACCGCTAAATTTATCGTATGACAATAGACTTAGCATATAAGGGATTTGAATTTCAAACGAATTTTCTTTCTTCTCTGTATCAATTTTTGCAAATACTGTAAATGGCGCTGGATCCTCACTCGTATTCCATAATGCTTCAGCTGCTGCCATTTTCATCGGATGTGTCTTAATTAAATTTTGTGCTTGTGCATGACCGAAAAATAATACCAATGCAGTTGTAATTGTTCCAACAACGATAGAAACTCGGAACGATTTTTTAAACACCGCAGTTTCTTGACCTTTTGATATTTTCCATGCACTTACACCTGCAATAAAGAATGCACCAGTTGCAATTGCCGCTGTGATTGTATGTGGGAATTGCACCCATAATTGTGGATTTTGAATAATCGCCCAAAAATCATTCATCTGTGCACGTCCATCTGCTGCCATTTCATATCCTACTGGGGCATGCATAAATGCACTTGCAGTTAAAATCCAAAATGCTGATAACATTGTTCCTATTGAGAGGAGCCAAATACATAAAAGGTGAACTCGCTTCGGAAGTTTATCCTCACCGAATACCCATAAACCTAGGAATGTAGACTCAATGAAAAATGCTAATAAACCTTCAATTGCAAGTGATGGTCCGAAAACATCACCAACAAAACGTGAATACGTTGACCAGTTCATACCAAACTGAAATTCTTGTAAAATACCTGTTACAACACCTACCGCGAAGTTAACAAGGAATATTTGTGTCCAAAACTTAGTCATCTTTTTATAAATTTCTTGTCCCTTTACCACATACAACGTTTGCATTAACGCAATGATAAAAGCTAAACCTATAGACAGCGGAACGAAAAAGTAATGAAAAATCGTTGTTGATGCAAATTGTATTCGTGCCAATTCGAGCGTTTCCATGCTAAAGTCACTTCCTCCATATTTTTTTATATCGTAATATCGATTGAATTGTATGAATTCACTTCATAACGAACAATTCAATCATTTGGAAATACAAAAAGATAAATTCGTTTATGTACTTTCTGAAAATATAGATTGTCAGTTTTTTAGATAATTACAAAAGAACTTTCTTCATACGATTTACCTTTTCACTATTTCAGTAGTGTTTTATTCGTTAATCGAATTGTATAATATACTTACATAATAAATTCAGGTGATTTTTGACGTATTATTGACAGGATTTTGTCTGAAATATGTCTTTTGTAATTTTTTTGAATTAGATTTCTCACATTTTAAAAACGTACTTTTCAAACATACAACACACTCTTATATCAATTGTTATTATGTTTTTCTCTTCATACGCTTGACTTTCCCTTTGAAAAATGTCCTTGAACCAAACCTGAAAACACGTTAGATTTTTGTCAAGAGAAAAATGTATTTCCAAAATTCAAATCAACAATATTGTTATTCACAAATAGAAAAAAACTCCCCTTTCTCTAGACATAAAATTCGTTTTTTTGTCATTTTTCAAACTGACTAAATAAAAAAGTACCGAGAATAGATTATATTCCCGGTACTTTTTTCATTATTTCGTTGTATATTTTCTAACAGCCGGCATAATTTCAGTAGCAATTAATTCAATGTTTTTCTCAATCTTATCAAATGGTACACCGCCAAAATCAATCTGTGCCATAAAACGTTGCTGTCCAAATAATTCATATTGATAAAGCATTTTTTCAATAATTTGTTGCGGGCTACCAATCATTAACGCATCACGGTGATCTACTGCGTTAGTAAATTGTTGTTTTGGATACCCACCACCGCGTAGCGCAAGCATACCAGCATTAATATGAGGATAAAATTCACTAAGTGCATCTTGTGAATTTTCTTCTGTATAAAATAAACTTGTTGTCGCAATTGGTAATGTTGCTGGATCAAAACCACTTTGCTCAGCTGCTTCACGATATGCATCAACCGAAACTTTAAAATTAACAGCTGGGCCACCAAGTGTCGTAAGCATCATTGGTACACCTGCGCGTCCTGCCTTAATTGCACTAGCAGGTGGCCCTCCAACAGCACGCCAAATTGGCATATTGTTATTTTTAGCTCTCGGTATAATTGCCGCATGTTCAAGTGGCGTTCTAAACTGCCCTTTCCATGTTACACTTTCTTCTTTATTTATTTTTAATAAAAGATCCATCTTCTCTTCAAATAGTTCTTCATAATAATTTACATCGTAACCAAGTAAACTATATCCCCCAATACGAGATCCACGACCAGCAACGATTTCAGCACGACCATTAGAAATTAAATCAATTGTGGCAAAATCCTCATATACACGAACCGGATCTGACGTGCTTAATACTGTTGCAGAACTCGCGATTTTAATGTTTTTCGTAGCTTGTGCAATAGCTCCTAAAATAACTGTATGAGCTTGCGTTGTAAAATGCGCTTGATGACTTTCACCGACAGCAAACACATCAATTCCAGCTTCATCTGCTAACTTAGCTGTTTCAATTAGTTCATGAATTCTTTTTTCTGCACTTATTTTCGAACCATCATGCGGATTTAAAATATGATCTCCAATTGAATATAATCCAAATTCAATTCCCTTACTTGTATCAATACGGTATTTTTCCATAGTTGCTCTCTCCCTTTTAATAAAGCGGTATTAATTTCTCTTCAATCTCTTTTCTTCTCTCTTCTAAAAATGGTGGTAAATCCAGCTCTTTTCCTAATTCTTCAACTGTTGAATCTACTATAAATCCTGGTCCATCCGTCGCAATCTCAAATAAAATGCCATTTGACTCACGGAAATATAAACTTTTAAAATAAAAGCGATCGATAATCCCTGTTGATTGGAACCCTTTATCTTTCACCGCTTCATTCCAATAACTCAGTTCTTCATCATTTTTCACACGAATAGCTAAATGATGAATACTTCCTTTTCCTGGTCTTTCACTCTCTCCATCTTGCTGTTTCACCAAAATTTCTCCAAAAGATTGACCATCGATAGATTGATAAATCCCCTCATCGTCTGAACGAGATACTTCTTTATAACTAAACAAACCTGTTAATGTTTTTGATAATTTATTTAAACTGCGCACTGTCATTTCAACTGTTCCCATGCCTAAAATACGATGATTCTGCTCTACAGAAGATTCATCCCATGCAGTCCAATATTCAGGCACCTCTTCATCTTTATTATTTAACAGCACTAACCGTAGACCATCTGGATCTTCAAAGTGCAGTGCGTCTCTTCCGGCGTAAGTTGTAATTTCCCCATGCGCCACCTGGAGTGACTCAAAACGTCTCTTCCAAAATGTAAGACTTTCTATTGAAGGTACGAGCAAGCCTATTTGTGTTATTGCATTTGTACCACGGATTGTTCTACCTACATTCGGCATTTCAAAAAATGATAATTCAGTTCCGGCACTCCCTGTTAAATCACCATAAAACAAATGATACATAAATGGATTATCTTGATTGACTGTCTTTTTCACCCGGCGTAATCCTAAAACATCTCGATAAAAATTATTATTCGTTTTCGCATTTTTAGTCACCATAGAAATGTGGTGATGTCCTGGAATTGTATACATAAAACTTCCTCCTCTTTATCACTTGATTAGTCAATTGATTGAGTAAAAAAAATTACTCATTCGGTAATTCTTTTTTTTCACTATGCTTATGAACTTTTGACATCAACTCGTATAGTATTTTCTGCTCTTCTTCATTTAATACATCATCAAAAAATGATGATTGAAATGCAAGTTGCTCTGGCAATGCTCTTTCTAAAGCCGCTTCCCCTTGCTCTGTAAGACTAATTGTTTTCGTTTTCCAATCTTGTTTTCGTATAATATATCCTTCTTTTTCAAGACGTGTTAACATTCGAGAAATACCGCCTTGTGTAACGGTAACCTTTTCTGCTAACTCCATTTGTGTTAATGGCTGATAAGTCCGTATTTGCAAAAGCACATCAAATTGGGCTGTTGTTAAATCAAAACGTTTTAAAAACTCATTTGACATTTGATTACTTTGGTTCGTAAATCGTATTAAACGTAGCCATATTAACGATCCTATCGTATTTTCACGCATGTTTCATCACTTCCTAGCGTTGATCTTACTATCACTTTACCACTCAAGTGATAGTAATGCAAGTAGAAATATGTTAAAAATACCTCCCAAAATCATTATTCTTAACTTTCCATTTCATTCATTGCTATATTTAAAGCTGCCACAGCTTTTGGCCAACCAACGTAAAAAGCCATATGTGTTATTAATGCAACTAATTCATTCTCCATTATCCCATTTTGTTTAGCTAGCTTCAGATGAAATGGTAATTGTTCTGTATTACCAAGACTGATTAGTGCCGACAATGTACATAAGCTTCTTTCTCTTAATGTTAAAGCGGCATCCCGCCACACTTCCTCAAATAATATCTCTTCACTATAATGAGAAAATACAGGTGCTACTTCTCTCATTTTCTTTGGAATATAGAATTCAATTGGTTCATTCATCATTTTGCTCCCTTCATTTTTACCAATTGTGCCATCCCTTGACCAAATGACCAGTTTTCAGCAGCTATCTCATGTAATGTAATAAAAATGTCAGTAACTTTCACATTAGAACATGCTGAAATTTCAAAGGATATAGATTGATACAAACCTTTTTTCTGTTGCACTGTTCTTCCAGGTCCACATGTAATAGAAACATGAATCATATTCTCAGTTCTCATTTCTCCTCTTTCCAACAAATAATATGGATTATACAAAAATTGATTTTGTTGATAAGGTAAAAATATTTGAAAATAATCATTTTCAGGGATGTCGAAATGTTCAATTAATGAAAGATGGATACATTCACCTATCTTTTTCAACTCTTCTTTATTTAATATATCTTCATGATAATAAACGTTCACAAAAGGCATAGATTTTCATTCCTTTTTCTTAATTTAGCATTCAACAACATATCCTCGTGAAATATGTAAAATCTCATAAATAGTAACATCGTCCATTACATCTATTTCAGGCTTTTCCTTATAAAAACTGAATTGACTATATCCCCACTTATCCGGATTATAAACTATTACATTCCCTAAACATTTTTCTATGTTTTGCACATTTTCATTTACTTTATTTAATTGCGTCCCAATCAGCGATTTACTTTGAGAAATACTCCCTGCATATTCAACAGCATATCTACTTTTTCTAAAATCATTACTTAAATTAACAACTAATGGAACACCTATATTTATTTGTTGCCACCCAAACGATTGCAAAATATTATCGTAATACCCTTCAAAGATAAATTTATTCATCCCTTCATGACCATTCCAAATATATAAAGGTGCATAACAATTATGGAAACCCCCATCCTTACCTGCCTCAGCAATTAAATAAGCCTTAAAATTCAACCCTTGAAAACCATCCGTTTTATAACCATTCTTTTTCACCCTTTCTCTAATAGTCCCCATATCATAATCTTTTGGCAAAATGACCTTATATTGCATACCAATCATGTTTATCACTCACTTTCGATCTTATATATATAATGATAAACCGATGATCGGCTGACGTAAAATAGGTATAAATTATGTTTGATATCATTTATAATGATACCGTATAAGGGGCTGAAATGAATGGAAATAAATGATCTTATCATATTTAAAACTGTAGCTAACGAAGGATCTATTAGTAAAGCCGCTAAAGAGCTAGGCTATGTACAACCAAATGTAACTGAGCGAATCAAAAAATTAGAACAAGAATTAGAAACGCCTTTACTACATAGAGATAACAAAGGTGTCTCCCTGTTACCTTCTGGTGACATTTTATTAGACTACACGAATAAAATATTAGCTCTTTTAGAAGAAGCCAAAGATGAAATTAAAACAAGTGCATCTTCTTATGTAATAGCGACGTCACAATCTATTTTGACTAATTATTTAAGTATGCGTATTAAAGAAAATTTCAGGAATTATCAAATTTATATAGAAAGTAGTAGCCATTTACAAAAACTACTACAGCAACAAAAAGTTGATATGGTCATAACTTATGAGGATTATCCCGACGCAGCGTTTAAAAAAGTATTCACCACTTCAATTTCTGTAGGTTTATTAAAAGCGAAAGAACAGTGTAACATTGACTTTTCAAAAGAACTTTTCTTTGTTAGTAACGATAAAAAGTGCCCTTTTAGAAATATGACAATACAATTTCTAAAAGAAAACAATCTATCTCAGCATCAACTTCAACAGTTAGATTCTTATTCGCTTATTGAAGAGTTTATTGTTGAGGGAAATGGGATAGCTTTTTTACCGATTAGAAATGATAAATTAGTTCCAGTTGAAAATGTCGCGGTTGAAAAACTACCTATTAACTTCTTTACAACTCGAGACTTAGATAAAGTGATTCCAGGTGAACTATTTAATTAATAAAGAGGCTACACTTGTCGTATTTTACGGGTAAATAGATATCCCTTGTCGAATCGCTAATATAACTTCATATACTATCGTACGGCCTAATAAAATAAAAAGGGATGTCCTAGTAGTTAATATGTTTAACTACTAGGACATCCCTTTCCATCTTGAAGACTTATTTCACACGTTCTGCTCCACCCCTGTACTCTTCTCCTTCTTACTTCTTTTAAAATTCTTCAACTTCTTAACTGTTCCAACTAACCCTTTCGGAAAAACTAGTAGCACGATAATGTATAATAAACCAAGAATGATCGTCCATCGTTCAAAAATCGGATATTCCGTCGCTAATTCGGATAAATAATATTTCAATGATTCAATAATCCCAGCTCCAGCGATTGCTCCGATTAAAGTTCCAACTCCCCCAATCATTGTCATCAATAATGCATTTAATGTCATTTCAATTGAAAATACAGTTGTATTAACAAAGCGTAAAGTGATAACAAATAAACCACCGCTAATCGCTGCAACTACTCCTGCAACAACACTAGCAATAATTTTATAATGAAGAACTTTATAGCCAAGTGCTTCAACTCGTTGTTCATTTTGTGAAATCGCCTTTAACACTTTCCCAATTGAAGATTTTGTGAAAAGACGTAACAAAATGAAAATACTGATTAGACATATAAATGTTATATAATAAAATGTAAAACGATCACGGAATATATCTGGTACACGAAATGTAAATCCATCTCCTCCATGAGTCAGTGAACGCCATTTTTCAGCAAGTACAAAAAACAGCTGGGAAATAGCGAGCGTTAACATTGCATAAAAATGACTTTTCAGCCGTAAAGAAAGCAAACCGATTATATAACTAACGATGGCTGATACAATAATTGCGGCTGCTATTCCTATAAAAAAGTTTGTGATAGACACCCCTTGTCGATCAAATAAAAGTGCTACCCCATACGCCCCTATACCAAAGAACATACAATGACCGAATGAAACAATACCTGTATATCCAAGGAGAACATCAAAACTCATAGCGAAAATAGCAAAGATGAAGATTTGAGTGAACAAAATTAACAAGCTCCGTGAATCATTTACGAATGGAAATACACTTAAACAAATGAGCATAAATACTCCGAAGTATACTTTAATTCGATTCGATGTGCTGTTCACCATTTCACCCCTTTTCACCAACAAGTCCCGTTGGCTTCACTATTAAGAAAAATAGTAACATTAACATATTAATTGCAAGTGATAAATCCGGTATAAAATATGCTGTAAAAGCACCAGCTAATCCAACAATTAAAGAAGCGATTGCTGAACCTTGTACGCTTCCTAATCCTCCAATTATCACTACTATAAAAGCTAAAATCGCATACTGCATACCCATCTCGGCGAAAATAACACCTGAATACGGTGCTAATAAGAAGCCTCCCAAAGCCGCCATCCCTGCTCCTAATAAAAAGACGAAAGAAAATATCGCTTTTACATTAATACCGAGCGCTTGAACCATCTCTTTATCCATTACACCAGCGCGAATCATAAGTCCTATCTTTGTTTTTTTGAGCAATAATAGTAAGGCAATGTAAATGATGATCCCAATTAAAATAACGAATAGACGATATTTAATTAATATAACGCCTTCAAATGTATAACTACCTTGTAACCATAACGGTAATTTAGCACCAATTGGATTTGGCCCCCAAAATACTTTAATACATTCACTAAGTACAAGCATTCCTCCAAGCGTCACAAGAAGCTGGCGAACATGATTTCCATATACCGGTCTAATAAGGAATCTTTCTAAAATGAATCCAAGAAACATCCCCATAGCAATTGCTCCAATTAAAGCGAGTAAATAGCTTCCAGTTGTATTAAATATCCATACACCTGTAAAAGCTCCCCATGCAAATAACCCACCATGTGCGAAGTTTAGAACGCTCATTAAACCGAAAATAAGTGAAAGACCTGACGCTAATAAAAAAATGAGCATCCCTGTTGAAATCCCATTTACAAATAAATTGATTAACACATCCATCCTTCTCACCCCGGATTCATGTTAAGAGATTCCTAAATATTTGTGACACATTTCCTTATCCTCTTTTAATTCATGCATAAAACCGTTATGAACAATTCTTCCGTTATCCATAATATAAAAGTAATCACCAATTTGACTAGCCATCATAAAGTTTTGTTCAACGAGTAAAACTGTTGTTTTCTCTTTCATTTTCAAAATGGCTATCATTAATTTTTCTATCATAATGGGCGACAAGCCTTTACTCGGCTCATCAATAAGTAATAAACCATCACTATTAATAAATGCTCTTGAAATTGCTAGCATTTGCTTTTGCCCTCCGCTTAAGAGTCCGCTTTTTTTGTGCCAAAATTGCTTTAAATCTGGAAATAATTCAAGCATCCAGTCTATTTTTTCTTCCGCTTCTTCTCCCTTCCCCCTAGCAAGAGCGAATGTTTCTTCTACTGTCAGGTCGTGAAAAATACCTTGATTTTCTGGTACATACCCTATTCCTTTCCTTGAAATTAAATGTGTAGATAATCCATTTACTTGTGTACTATCATAATAAATTTCACCATGTGCGATATGGTGAAATCCCATAACCGAACGTAATGTCGTAGTCTTCCCTGCCCCATTTCTTCCAAACAGTACAGTAATCGTTCCTTTCTCAACAGTAAGAGATACCCCTTGTAAAATATGAAACTGCTCTAAATACGTCTCTATATTATTCACTTGTAATAGTGCCACTATATAATCCCCCTAAATAAGCACTTTGTACACGCTCATCTTTCATCATTTCTTCGGGCAAACCTTCAGCCAATAACTCTCCATGGAATAAAACGATAAGATGGTCTGACAAACCTAGTACCATATCCATTTTGTGTTCAATAAGTACAATTGTACTCTCTGGATGTTTCTTAATATTTTCAATCACTTGTAAAATAGCCGGTACCTCCTCAACTGATATACCTGCCGTCGGCTCATCAAGTAGTAACACATCCGTTTTTAAAGCTAATAACATCGCAAGCTCTAACTTTCGTTTTTCCCCATGCGCTAGATCTTTCGCTAATACATGTTCTTTCTCGTGAAGTAATACTGTTTTTAAGAAACGTCTCGCCTCTCCAACTTGTTGCTTAAATTTTGCCGAACTCGGAAAAAAACTATAGTAATCTTGCACAAATGATTGAACACTTAAACGAACATTTTCAAGTACCGTTAACTCTGGGAATATATTTGTAAGTTGAAAAGAACGACCAATTCCTAATCGAGTACGATCCGAAATTGATAAATTTGTAATCTCTTGTCCTTTAAAATATACTTCACCCTTTGTTGGAGAAATTTGTCCACTTAGTAAATTGAATAGCGTTGTCTTTCCTGCACCATTTGGTCCAATAATTGAAATGAGCTTTCCTTTTTGTACTGTTAAATTCACATCCTTAATAACATGATGCTCGCCAAAAGATACGCAAAGATTTTTCGTTTCTAGCAAATGTGTCACGAAATCCCTCCCTTTAAAGCTTTAAGTATGAAAGAAATACGTATAAAGAGGGTGTACTCCCTCTTTATACAAAAACAACAGAAAATTCAATCTATTTATTTTGAACTTGGGGTTCTGTCTCTTTCATCGTTAATTCTCGCTCTAATACTGGCACCGGATAATCAACACCATCTTGCTTTTTCAATGTGATAGAATAAAGTGTCTGCATCGCTTGATGATCCTTCTCTCTAAATTTCATCTTTCCTTTCGGTGTATCAAATTCCATTCCTTCCATTTTCTTAATCAATGTATCTACATCTGCATCACCTTTTGTTTTCTTTAAAGCTTCTACAATTGAAATTGCCGCTGACATTCCTCCTGCTGTAAATAAATCTGGCACCGCACCATTAAATCGTTTTTTATGTTCTTCAACTAACCAATCATTCACCTTATTTTTCGGAAGTGTGTGATAATAAACAGAAAAACCTTGCATTCCTACTAACGCATCCATCGTTTTTAATGCCGGTATATCTGGTGCACCGGTAGAAATTTTAATACCCTGCGCTTCCACATTCATATCTTTTAACTGTTTCCAAGGTGAATTCGCACCTGCCCAAACGATAAATAAATAATCTGGTTTTGAGCTAATAATATTTTGAATATTTGCAGTGAAGTCAGTCGAATTTGTATCAGCATATTGCTCGTTTACAATATTCGCACCTAATTTCTTCGCTCCAGCTTTAAATGCCGCAATTCCCTCACGGCCGTAAGCATTATCTTGTGCTAACGTTGCTATTTTTACATCTTTTTTAGCAATTGCCGCAGCACCAGCGACTGCATCTTGAGATGAATTTCTACCTGTTCTAAAAATATATTTATTCCAGTTCTTCCCGGTAATACTATCAGCTACTGCTGGTTCTACAACCATTATTTTTTCATATTCCTCTGCAAGTGGTAAAACCGCTAATGTATCACTTGAACTAGACGATCCGACTAAAAAATCGACTTTCTCTTCTTCTAATAACTTCGTAGCTTTTTTAACCGCTACATCAGCTTTCGTTTCCGTATCTTCTACAACAAACTTAATCTTCTTCCCTTCCACTTTCCCAGTTCCACCAGTTGCATAGTCTAACCCTAATTCAAATCCGTTCACTGTTTGTTTTCCATATGATTCTAATGGACCTGTTAATGAAGCAAGAACCCCTACCTTAATCGTCTTTTCATCCTCTGTACTTGTTTTCTTTCCTGAACAAGCTGCCGTTATTAATAACGAACCTAAAACACAACCAGCAGCCACCATTTTTAGCCATTTACGTTTTTTCATCGACATTGTGATCCTCCCCATACTTTACTTTCTGATAGAGTCAAACACGCCAAAGTTACCCATCCGTAATTATGACTTTTCCTTTGAATAATATAAACGAGATTGTTAGTATACATGTATCTTCTCCGATTTCCATTAAACACCTTTACAATTTCATATAAATATTTTATTCCTACCTATACCGCATTCCCAAACTATTAAACTTCTATCCTTTCTAACAAGCATTTTGAGTCTCCAATATTAATTAGCTTTCTTAAAAAATTGAATTCTTTGGAGTAAACCATCTGTAATAATGATATTCCCTTGACTATCCACATCTATTCCTTGTGGTGAGAAAAACTGCCCTGACATACCATTAAAACTTCCAAAAGACTCTAAAAAATTCCCATTTTCATTGTAAATATTCACACGATTATTAGAAGTATCTGTGACATATACCGTATTATTTATATCGATTTCAATTCCTATTGGCAAAAAAAGATCTCCTGGACCCTCTCTCCAATTTTCTAGTGGATCTAAGTTTCCAGCTCCATGATTTGTACCCCATTTTGTAAGAAAATTACCCTCATTATCAAATTTTTGAACCCTATTATTAATCCGATCAACAACATAAACATTATCTTTTGAATCAATTGCTAATTGCATAGGTTGAAAAAACTCTCCCTCTCTACTTCCTTTTCTCCCCCATTCTTTCATATATACAAAGAATGGATTAAATTTTTGAATACGATGATTTTCTGAATCAGCTATAAATATGTTTCCTTTACTATCAATAGCTATTCCAGATGGAAATTGAAAAAAACCTGGTAATACTCCAAATGAACCATATGAAGCAAGCGCTATCCCTGAATTGGTGAATTTTTGGATACGATGATTTACAGAATCAGATACATACACATTATTGTAACGATCCGTTGCAATCTGTCTTGGAACAAAAAACTGTCCTGGAAGACTTCCGAACCCAAGTGGCCCACCAGTACCAAATAAACTTCCCCACTTAGCAACAATCTTCCCAGATATATCATATTTCAAAATTCGATGATTAAAAGAATCAGATACAAAAACATTTCCATTCGTGTCTCTTTCGACATCATAAGGTCCTGCATATTGTGTATTTCCATTCCTTTCATTACCTATGGTTTTCTTCATTACCGCTGTTAGGCCTACCTCATTATATAAAAGTACACGATTATTTCCCGTATCTGTTATATAGATATTCCCTTTACCATCCGGAAAAACTTGATTAGGATAAACAAACTGAAAAAAGTTACCTACTGTATATAAAAATTGATCTTTATTTGTAAATTTCATTATCCGATTGTTATATGTATCTGCTACATATAGCGATCCAGATGTTGAGTCAAAATTTATTCCTCTTGGATGGTAGAATTGATATGGGCCTAAACCTGCAATTCCTGTTCCGATTACTCGCTGAAACTCCCCTTTTTTATCAAACACTTGAATACGATTGTTAAATGTGTCTGCAATATAGACCTCGTCTTGTTTATTTATCGCAATTCCTTGTGGTAAAGCCACTTCTCCATTCGCCTTTCCATAACTCCCTATTGTTTGAATATACTGCCCATCCGGGCTATATTTTTGAATACGATGATTGTATTCATCCGTAATATAGTAATTGTTATCGCTATCTACTGCAATTTCCCTAGGAAACGAGAACTGCTCACTTCCTTTACCTTTTGTGCCCCAACTTTTAATAAATTGAAACTCCTCATTAAATTTTTGAATACGATAATTCGCTGTATCCGCAACTAAAATGTTACCTTCTTTATCAACAGCAATACCAAATGGCATATTAAACTGTCCCGGACCTTCACCTAAAGTTCCTATAGCATCAACAACTTCTCCATTCTTATCTATTTTCAAAATCCTATTATTCCCCATATCAACAACATACAAAAATCCTTTTGCATCCCTTGCCATCGCCACTGGTGTCCTTAGTAACTTAGAAGTATCTAGCTCACTCCCCCATGATTTCACATATTTTACAGCAGAGGCACTTCCTACAGAAGCAAACATCCCTAGACTCACAATAACAATGAAAAAACAACATATAATTTTTTTGATAAAATCCATGCTTACTACCATCTAATCACAGTAGCTGCCCAAGTATACCCAGTACCTGCACTAACCACTACTGCAATATCTCCAGGCTGTAATTTCCCTTGCTCATTTGCAAAATGAAGACCTATACATGGGTCAAGTGCTGACATATGCCCATAATGATCTAAATATACAACTTGCTCTTCTACTAAGCCCAGTCCCTGTAACAATTCTATTAGCATAGAGCGTTTTGTATGCAGTGGTAACAATACTTTAATATCTTTAGGAGTAAATCCACTTTTTCTTAACGCCTCCCGAATAACCTTATCAAAATTAGGGGTTGAAATTGGATCTAAACGTTCTTTCATACTAATAGGATCTATTACATCAATATAATGTTGTCGATTCTCAACTGTATCATAGCTCGCAACCTGCTTCGATCCACCAGCTGGAATACGAACATCGTCATGAAATGAACCATCCGTTATAATCGCACTGCCTAATATTTCACCGTTGCTAGCTCCCTTTTTTACTAAAGCTGCACTTCCGCCATCAGCAAAATTAAACATAAAACGTGAGCGTGGATTATCATAATCTACAATTTGAGATTCTTTACATCCACCTACTAATAATATATTTTCAATTGATTTATCAGAGTAGAGCATATCCTTTGCGACTTTGAGAGCGATTGGAAAGCAAGAACTAACATTCATAATTTCAAAAGCATAAGCATTTTTCAATCCAAGTTCATGCTGAATTTTTGGGGCACTAGACCATACGTGGTAATCTTTATGTGGACTGCCAAAATAAATGACTACATCAATAGATTGAGGATCTACTTGTAATAATATTGGCTTTGCAGCAGCAATAGCTAAATCTGATGCATGCATCGTTTCGCCTGCGACATGTTTTTCATATAACCCAAACTTTTCTATAATAATATTCTCAGGAATACCTGTTTTTTTAGATAAATCTGCGGCCGTCTCTACGTCTTTTGGGAAGAAAACACCAGTTGCTTCAATCCCAATTCTCATTAGACAATTCCTCCTTTTTTTGGCACCATCATAGTCGCTACACCCGTTAACACTAAATCTCCTTTTTGGTTATGACACTCAGTTAACAATTTCAAAACTCTCTTTTCTATCATAAATTCTTGTACTGTTGCCGTAGCTGTAATCGTATCTCCTATAAAAACTGGCGCTGTAAATTTAATAGTTTGTTCCATATAAACGGAACCCTTTCCTGGTAAATGAACGCCTAACAATTGTGATAATAAACTAGAAGTTAATAAACCATGTGCGATTCTTTGATTAAATCTAGTTTGTTTTGCATACTCATGATCAATATGAATTGGATTAAAATCCCCGCTCAAACCCGCAAATAATACAAAATCCGTTTCTGTTATTGTTTTACTACATGATGCCTGTTGACCGGAACTATACATAATCATCCCTTCACCTACTTTTCAGTTGATTTGCTAACTGTGCTTTTTGAATTTTACCAGTTGCATTTTTAGGCAATTCCTCTAGAAACACAATTTCTTTTGGAACTTTATATTTGGCTAGAAATAAACGACAATGATCAATGACTTCCTTTTCAGTTAATACACTGCAACTCTTTTTCACAATAAAGGCGATTGGAATCTCTCCCCACTTTACATGTTGTGTACCAATTACTGCTACCTCACATACTTCTGATAGTTTATTAATAACTTGCTCTACTTCAAGGGGATAAATATTTTCACCACCGGAAATTATCATTTCTTTTTTTCTACCGACAATGTATACAAAACCCTCTTCATCAACTTTAGCTAAATCTCCCGTATATAACCAACCATCTTGAATCGTTTCTTCTGTTGCATCTGGACGATTCCAATACCCTTTCATTACATTTGGTCCTCTTATTAGTAACTCTCCAACTTCACCAATCTCAACTTTATTTTTGTTTTCATCAATAAGTACATAATCACAAAACAGAACAGGTTTTCCAATTGAGCCTACTTTACGTCTTGCCTCTTCTTCTGAAAGCATAAATACGGTTGGTGATGTTTCAGTCATACCAAAGCCTTGACCAAATAAAAATCCTCTATCTATAAATTCTCTCATCAACTCTTCTGGACATGGTGCACCACCGTTATAAAACCAGCGAACTGATTGTAAATTTGTAGTTTCAAACTTTGCGCAATTAATTAATGCTTGGTGAATTGTAGGTACTCCCATTACAACAGTCACTTTATATTTTTCTATCATAGAAAGAGCTATGGTTGGCTCAAATTTTCTCGGAACAATGATTATTCCACCTGCAAATAAAGTTGGAAATGCGAATAAACCAATCCCACCAATATGAAATAAAGGCAATAACACAATGGAGCGGTCATGAACAGTTAGGTCAATCGCAAATGTATTATTAAGCGCATTCCAAAACATATTCTCTTGTGTAAGTACAGCTCCTTTCGGTTGTCCTGTTGTCCCCGAGGTATAACATATAATAAAGGATGCGCTTTCATTTATCTCTTCAAAGTTGTCAATTTTTCTATCTTCTATTTCTTTTAAACTTTTAATCGAAATAACTCTTTGTACATATGTTACATTCTGCATTGACAGTGCCATATTTTGAAATGTTTCCTCTACAAATAAAACTGTAGCTCCACTATCTTTTAACTGAAATATAAGTTCATTTTCTGTTAACCGTATATTCAGTGGAACAGCAATACATTCTACCTTTGCTATAGCAAATAAAAGTACAATATATTCCAAGCTATTTTGTGATAAAATAGCTATCCTCTCTCCTTTTTGCACATTTAAGTCGTAAATTAAATATGCTGCTACTTTACTTACATACTCATGTAACTGTTTATATGTCATTTCCTCCTCTTCTGTAATAATGGCAATGCGATCTGGATGTAAATAGGCCCGTTTTTCAATCCAATAAGCAATGCCTTGCATATTTTCCCCACTCCCTTATCTCTTTCTCAATCCTTCAAATATTAATGACATCGCTGCTTCAAATACATCTTCCGGAACATCTTTCTCTTCCCAATAGCCCCATCGCATTCCTAAAAATTGACCAATTGACATAAGACAATACGCAATTGTTTCTTTATCAAGTTGTTTAAATTCTCCCGCTTCCATGCCAGCCGATAAACTTTTTAAAAATCCATTTGCTAGCTTTGCATAATACCATCTATATAAATTATCATCAACAACTACCGCCTGTTGTACAATGTTATATAGATTAGGACGATCTTTCACCCATCGAAAAAAGGCCTGAAAACCTCTTCTTTGTGCCTCTTCATAACTTGATATCCCCTTCATTTCTTCTTTAATAATTAAGCGTAACTCACGGTTCAATCTGCGAATCAATTCATCAAATATATCTTTTTTAGATGGAAAGTAATTATAGAAAGTTCCGTGCGCTACCGTTGCTTCTTGTGTAATATTCACGATAGAAGCTTCGTAATATCCTTTATTACCAAATACCTCTTCTGCAGCACACAATAATTTCTCTCTCGTTTCTAACCCTTTTGTTGTTAGGTTTTTTACATCCATTATTATTTTTTCTGACACCTGAATCACCTCTTAGATTTGATTATAAATATATTTCTGAATTTTTCAATTATTTTTATCAGACAAAATCCGCAAGCGTTTTTCTACATACAAAAAAGGACTAACTTATTTTGAAGTTAGTCCTTTAATCTTAATTAGAATTAAGTTCTACTTTCTCTAACCCCTCAACCAATTGCTTCTTATCTAATCCTTCCCCTATTACTACCAAGTTTGTCGGGAAACCGAAGTCTTGTTCCAGTAAAGTTGGTACGCCAAATGAATATTGGAATAAGTGAGGGTATTTATCTCCATGGAATTTCACAAATCCTTTTACACGATAAATACTATCTGGTAAATTCGAAAGCCATTCGTATAATTTATCTTGATCAATCGATTTCGTAAATTGATACGTCATCGTTTGTATATGTAAATGCTGTTTGACATGTAGTGTCTCATGTTCCCCATCATTCGTAAATTCAGCTTCTTCTATGTCTTCTAAAGATATATTACAATATTTTGTTTCAAACAATTTCGCATGATTATTTATTGCTTTCACGTCTTCAAGTACTTTGTTCTTATCCGAATCTGTTAATAAATCTGATTTATTAATAAGAATATGACTTCCATATTTCATTTGCTCATGTAATAGCTGTTGTACATTTGCACTTAATATACTTCGGTTTAACCATCTTACTGCATCTAAAACGACGACAATTGATTTCACTTCAAGGAAAGGAGCTAAAATTGGTGATACACATGCATCTAACACTTCAATTGGATGTGCGACACCTGTTGTTTCTATATAAATTACATCTGGTCTTTCTTGTTGATATAAAGAATGTAATTGAATTTCAAGCTCTTCTTTTAACGTACAACAAATACATCCTTTCAGAAGTTCCCTTAACACATTCTCTTTTCCAATAATATCTGTATCTACCGAGTATTCACCGATTTCATTCATCAAAACTGCAACTTTTCGATTTTTCTTCTTTTCTGCTAATAATAAATTTTGCAGCAATGTTGATTTTCCGCTACCTAAAAAACCACCTAATATATGAATTTCTACTTTACTCATTCGACCGACCATCCATTTCTCTACTTCAAATTTCTTCAAAGCGTAATTATTACGATTTATATTTATCATTTTATTAAAAGAATACCTATTTGTAAACAAAACTGCTAGATTATCGTTTCATTTCCATTCACTTCATGAGCAACTCTAATTCCAGACTCGATTGCCCCTTGCATCCATCCATGTGTTAATGTCGTATGTTCTCCTGCAAAGTGCACTCTACCCGCTGGCGGCGTAATATATGGAAACAATTCAAGCTCTTGCCCTGGTTCAAAAGCTGTAAATGCTCCGCAAGAATACGGATTTTGACTCCAGCTAAAAGATTCTCCCGCAACATACTCACTATAAACCACATTTCCATATATTTGCGCTAAATTTTTCAACGCATAACGAATACGTTCTCTATTCGAGAGACTATCCCACGTTAACGCCTCATCTGCCCACGTATAACTCACTAAAACGATAGCCGCCCCTGGTGTATGAATGCCGTAGCTCGGATAATATGTAAAGCGGATAGGTAAATCTGTAATTGACTTACCACCATATTGTCCTGCTCTTTCCCAAAATCTACTTTTAAACTCTATCGCAATTTTAGTTGAAGCAATATAATTTAATTCACGAATTGCCCGCCTTTTATAATAAGAGAATAAATGATATGGCTGAACTTCTACAAATCGCAAAGCTGAAAATGGAATTGTGACAATAGCGATGTCACCAGTTACTATAAATGAATTTAACGTTTGTTCATGTGTTACTTGCATCATTACTTTATTATCTTCCTGTATAATTTTTTCTACTTTATACGACATAAAAATATTATCCTTTAGCTCTGGTAAAAATGAATTTGGTAATTTATCCATTCCGCCCGTTATCTCATAATATTTCGTCGTTGAAGTGAAAAAGATCATTTCGCGTAATACTTCAATTAATGACATTCCCATGTATGCTTCCATATCAAGAAGTACTCCGATCATATCTATTGCCCCATCTGAATAATACTCGGTTAAAAATGAACCGAGCGAATATGTTTTATACTTTTTTTCAACAATAATCCAGTTTTTATTAGGAGTTTTCTTAATATAATTAAGTATCGGTTCCAATACCTCTAACATTAACCCTTCTGCTGTTTTCCCTCTTTCTTTATCTAAAACTGGATATCCAAGTACACTTGGATCCTTTTCAAACACATCCAATCTCGTTCTTTTGTTATTCGTATAAATTATATCTGAAGAAGTTTTATTAATAAAAAGGTTTAACGGTAGTTTAAATTTATGAATGTAGGCTAAAGTTAAATCATGAGTATCCGGAATACGCATAGGGCCTGCGTTAAAATATAACCCTGCGCTAAATGGTTCACGAATCGTATACACCCTGCCACCTATTCTGTTATTCGCTTCTATAATCGTTACCTCGTGTCCAGCCTCTTTTAATAAAGATGCTGCAACTAATCCAGACATCCCTGCACCGGCAATTGTAATCCGTTTGGGGTTATTTGTTTTGGCAAGCCCTTCATGAATAATTTGAAGCATTTCTTCCATCGATAATGGATTCCCCATGCCAATTCCCCTTTTATGAAGGATTTTAATGAATTATATTCGTTTAACAGGATTCCTATGTTTCATTCAAGTAATTGAGCGGATACATTTTCAATTACTTGAATATCTTTTATAAAATGTAATAAAATAGATATGAAACTATAGAAGTAAGACGTATTATCTTACATAATAAAATTAATGAAATTGCGAGGAATTTTGAAATGAAAAAAGGTATTAACCGTGTTGTATTAGTAGGAACAGGAGCAGTTGGGTGTAGTTATGCTTACTGCATGATTAACCAAGCTGTAGCTGAAGAATTTGTTTTAGTGGATGTAAATGAAGCAAAAGCTGAAGGAGAAGCAATGGACTTAAGCCATGCCGTTCCTTTCGCACCAGCTCCAACAAAAGTTTGGAAAGGTAGTTATGAAGATTGTAAAGACGCAGATCTTGTTGTAATTACAGCTGGATTGCCACAAAAGCCAGGTGAAACACGCTTAGATTTAGTTGAGAAAAACGCTAAAATTTTCAAGCAAATTGTTCGTAGCATTATGGATAGCGGCTTTGATGGCATCTTCTTAATCGCAACGAACCCTGTAGATATTTTAACTTACGTAACTTGGAAAGAATCTGGTTTACCGAAAGAACGCGTAATCGGTTCTGGTACAACTCTTGACTCAGCTCGTTTCCGCTATATGTTAGGTGAGTACTTCGATATTGGACCTCATAACATTCACGCTTATATTATCGGAGAGCATGGTGATACAGAACTTCCTGTGTGGAGTCACGTATCAATTGGTATTCAAAAACTACAAACGCTTCTTGAAAAAGACAACACATATAACCAAAAAGATTTAGATGATATTTTCGTAAACGTTCGTGATGCAGCTTATCACATTATTGAACGAAAAGGTGCTACATACTACGGCATCGGCATGTCACTTTTACGTGTTACGAAAGCAATCTTAAGCAATGAAAACAGCGTATTAACTGTATCAGCATATCTTGAAGGTCAATACGGCCAACAAGATGTTTATATCGGCGTACCTGCTGTTTTAAACCGCGGCGGTGTTCGTGAAATTTTAGAAGTTGAACTAAGTGAAGAGGAAGAATTAAAATTCGATCACTCTGTTCAAGTGTTGAAAGAAACAATGGCTCCTGTTCTTTAATCATATTTTTCAATCAAAAAAGCAATCCGATTTATATTGGATTGCTTTTTTATATTTTTATAGTTCCCCCTCAATTTAAACGGTAATATTATCTATAAAAAGGGGTGATTTCATGAATGATTCTTTGACGATTGCAATCCTCTTGCTAGCTGTAGCATCCTTAATACTTTTCCTCTTCTTAATCATCAGAACGCTATTTCCAACTAAAAAATATGATAAGAATCTCGGATTGATTCTAATTATTTTAAGCTTGTTAGCAATACCGATAAGTATCTTCCTTGTAGGAGGATGGGCAGGTATGGGAGTTAGTGTAATCGCAGTCTTTATTTTTGCTGCAGCTATTATAGCTTTAATTGCAAATACCTTCATTAAACTACCTCCTCCAAAGAAAAAATAATAAATGACCGATGTTTTCATCAAGAGAAAACATCGGTCATTTTCTATCACTTATTATCTTTAATCGGTTCATCATTATTTACATCAAGTACATCTAATAAAAAGATAAAGATTGGAATCCCAATAATAAGCCCCCATATTCCGAGGAAATGCTCTGAAAAGATAAGAATCATAAATGTATAAAAAACAGGTAAATTCGTTTTTGCAGACATAAATTTTGGATTTAATAAATAACTTTCAAGAGCGTGGATTACTGTAATGAACACTAGTATGTAAACAACATACACAACCCCGCCGACGTTATAGGCAATGATACAAAGTGGAAACAAGGAAATAATAACACCAGCAACCGGAATCAAACCGAGTAGAAAGACCATGACAGCCAATACAAGAAGCTGTGGAAATCCTAAAATGACAAGTGCAATTACAGTGAGTACACAATTTACAACCGCAATTAAAAACTGTGCTTCAATCACTTTTCCGAACGATCTTGCAAACCTTTCACCGAAATATGCAATCTCCTCATAAAAAATTTTCAGCTTACTATCTTTAAATTTCGAAGTAAATGCTATAATGCGTTCTTTTTCTAATAGGAAAAATAAGCTTAAAATAAGAGAAAGTAGTATTTGTAAACTGACTTTTCCTATGTTTGCTATCGATTGATAAATGACATCTACACCTTGTTCGATATATTTCGATACTTCCATTCCATTAATTGTCGAAAGTGCATATTTAATTATCTCGTTATCAGGTGGGTTTTGAAAAAACAATTTAAATTGATAAATTAATTGTGAAATTTGTATCGTTAATACAGGCAAATATTTATATAGTGTAGTTACAATAAACGTCACTAACACAATATATAAACCAGCAATAACCACTTTCCTATTTACTTTCAATTTTTTTGAAATAAACTTTTGAAATCGATCCATCAAAAACGTGAGAATAAACGTAATTAATATTAAATTAATCATACTTTTTAATCCATACAATACAAGCACTAATATTATTAAAACGAGAAACCGTTGAAACCCTCTGCTTCGAAAGAAATTTTTCACTTCATTCATTAAGAATTAACCTCTCCCTTCAATGGATGGAAATCGGATATATTACATTTTATGAACTTCTATAGACAATCTTTCTTACTAATTGGAAAGAATCCTTTTTTTCTTTTTTATTGTCGGATTTTTTTATCTAATACTTTTCTAAAAACTACTTTATCAACTCTATATTTTAGGAGATCTTCTATTTTTAGATTGTTGCTCCTTAGTAGATTTTTCATATCGAAAAAAGAGAGTTATCTATTACTTAACTCTCTCTAGAAAAATGCTAAATGAAAAGCTTAATTATTTCTTTTTTGCATTTGCTTCGCTAACAATTCCTTCACTTGGTTATACGTTAACCCTGAATTTTTGTTTAAACGCTTTACTTCCTCGACATCAGTACCTACCACTGTATATTTTTTCTCATCACTCATATTTCCACTTCCTTTTTCACCAGATCATTTCTTATATTTCTTCCCTAAACTCTTGTCAACTACCCCCACTGAGATGAAGCGTTTCAGTGGGGGCTTGAGTTAGAACGCTAGGTCTTTTCGTCTATCGCTAGACAGTTTGACGCTCTAGAATTCATGCCACCTTACAGTAACACCCCAAGTATGTTTTTGGTTGGTACTAGAAACGAACAATCGTTTCCCCACTTGCACCACCCTTTCGAAAAAGAGCAGTTCTTCCTTATAGAAGAAGCCACCACTCAGATGAATCCGGCGTGTGCTACAAGCCCCGACAAGTCGAGTACACATGGATGGTTGACGCACCCACTAAGCTATGCACAAAGCAACAGCCTTACGTTTTTGCACTTTTAATAGAATCGGCGTTTTTACTTTGAGATTGTCATCCAATTCTACAACTTTTGATTTTTGCAATGTATTCAACGCACCATTAATATCAGCGTGAATACATTTTCCTGATTTACTTTGATACATTCCACGAGTGATTCGTTTGCCACTAAAGCGATAATGCGTCCTGTCTTCCTTAGACCAAACTGGAACCCTATCTTTGTCAAGAAAACTAGCTTTTGAAGTATAGCTTTCTTCTTGTTTCAAAAATCGGATGCCTTCTTTTACACATTTATTCTCAATTGCTGCAATCAGTTTATGAAATGGGATTTGAACAAATTTTTGGTTATTCTTTTTTCCCATATCAGATTTTTGTTTCCAACCAGTGTTATACCCTACGACAACCGTATCTATACTGAATGCTTTCACTTTTTTGAACAAAAAACCTACAGTTTGTGAAATGTAACCATTTATTTGTCTTTCTCGTTTATGCCAAAGTGCAGCCATTTTGTTCGTTACAACTCGTTTTGAAAGTCCATTTTCCACATTTTTCAGTTGCAGATTACGTATCATTTTGTTGAAGTACTGGTTAATGGATTTAAGTTTTTTTCCATCAATTAAAAATGTGTCACCTGTATTTGTTACGCAACTTACTAATCTGTCTACACCTAAATCGCAACTCAAAGCGTTACTAGTAGTCGTGGATTGCTTCTTCATTTGAGAAACGTGCATTTCATATGTGTAATGCACCTCAAAGAACCGACCTTTTTGCTTCGGTACAATCTCAATGTAGGAGATTTTTTTATTTCTTACGTTTTTAGGCATACGTATTTTAATGGAACCGAATTTTTTTCTGAATGCCACATTCATCGGAATCATCCAATACCCGTTATCATCCACTTTTGGAACTTGATAGATTTCAATGATTCGTTTGTCCGTTGAACCAGAATAATTCGGAAACCTAGGACGGCCTGTGAATGTTTCCGGTTTTTTCTTCCACTGTTCCCATGCTTTAAAAAAGCTTTTTACTTCTGTAAATAAGGCTCTACGAATCGCTTGAACAGAGTTTGATTGGACGCCCGAGTAGTTCATATCGGCTTGCATGGCAGTGTCCACTTCTTTTACAGTAGCCATCTTGTTATTATTCAGATAACTTTGTTTAATCGTGTACAATCCAACATTTCGCAACGCTTTTGAACTATGTGACATGCGTTGCAGTAAACGAAATTCTTTCGCAGTAAGGCAAGCTCGTCCGATATTCTGTTTCTGTGTGAAGCGTTGCATGTTTTCTCTTTTCTTTTGTTTACGTAATACTTTCACTGCTTTCTTTCTAGCCATTGATTTCACCACCTCGTATGATTAAGTTAGGTTTTTTAGGAATGGGATTCACCTATAAAC
>NZ_PCOH01000007.1:0-199006 GCF_002976445.1 Bacillus sp. MYb56 | reverse complement strand
ACGGACAAGGAGCCGTAAGGATGAAAGAGAGGTAGGGCTTTCATTGTTTTAGGTAATATACTATCTAAGTCATTATTTCTAGAAGAAAAAACAATCAATCTCACCGCTATCTTTAAGAATTTCTTACATCTACTGAGACAGTGAATAGTAATTGTTTATCTTCTTTACGTAAAATTGATAAGCGAACTGGTAACACCATATGGTTAACTACAAAAAATGGTTTCCAGACCAGGAAACCACTTTTAATTTTATTTACATAACAATAGTAAATTAAGCAGTAAGAAGGAGTGCACACATGAAAAAAATGTTAACCAAAGAATTAAGTAAAGAATTAAAGAAGCGGGAAGGGGTCATTTCTATTACAGTTGAGCCTTATGAAAAAATCGAAGTTGGTGGAATTCGTGTAGATGGACCAGCTGTTATTCTAATTAATCAAGAATAGCTAAAAATAGTTGAATGCACGAAGAAAAGGATCAGCCTTTAAGAGAAGGGAGGATCCTTTTTGTTTGCTGCAGCTAATATGGGGTACACATAATTTTCATCTGATGTGTTGGGGTTAATAGGAAGGAGAGGGTCGGGATTATCATAGTGGAAAGCTTAACATTGGTAGGATTTCTTTTCATGTTATATACATTAGTTGCTAAAAAAACAAACTAATTATTTAAATGGACAGATTTTTCTTTTTAAGGTCGGAATTTATTTTATAGTGAAATGGATAATTTAGATGGATGCAAGGAAAGAACGCATAAAATACGAGGAAATGTCAAAGAATTATGACTGTATTTATTTAGTTTCGTTTATCTTATTAATTGTGCTTGTTTGTAGTAGTGTGATTATCATAGGAGCTACAGGGGGGAAATATGGAGTGTTTTTATTGTTAACAATTTTACTTAACGCACGTATTACTAAAGAATCTCAAAAAATGTATGAGCACTATTCTAATAAAGGGCGTATTTAAAATGATACATATCTTGAAAGGAACAGCCTGGATGTACATTCAAAATATCCCTATATCATCACCTATTAACTAGTAAAAGTAACCTTATATAAATAATTTTTTAGCAATTTAGGAATAGAAAACGCACCTTATTAAAATGTTAGTTTCGTTTTTATAATGAAATATCCTTCTAGTATAGTTATAAGATTTATATCATATATTAAGAGGGAAAATGTAAGTTAGAAAGGAGTCCTATAGAATGAGTTTTTTAGAGGCAAATGACTTTAGTGAACAAAATATGGTAAGTGTACCTAATCCCTACGTATATTAGACATTACAATCGGTAATTGGTAAACATGTGGTTATTGAAGCTGTAAGAGGTAATGTAAGAGGAAAGTTAAAGAATGTGAACCGGATCATTTGCTCATTGAAGATAAGGTGCCGCATATTGTACGTATTCAACAAATTGTATGGATTATGCCAAAACAATGATCAAATTACATCTAGTTTGATTTATAACCGATTGGCGTCATAGACGCCCAAATAAAAATACAGGGTTTTATCTCTGTGTTTCTTCAAATTTTCGTTTTTGAATATATGCTTGAGCATGAATGATTTCTTCCTGAAGTGCTTCTAATTCTTCCGTAGATCCTGATTCAATCCTCATATAAGTAGTAACTAAACTAATCATCATATCCATCTTCTCTACTATATTTTGAATGACCTGTTCAGATTGCTCTTTTTTAGGGTGTTGTATTGCTATTAATACATTTTCCATATAATTGTTCTTTCTTTGCTGGATATCATAAATAAACTGTTTTGTGTTTGAGTTCATTTGTTGTTCCTCCTTTTGGATATATTTTCATTCTATCATATTTGAATAGAAAATATTGGATTCCCCTAAATTCACACCTGTCTCGTATATCTCCACAAATATACAAACTAATTCCTTAACGTACAGGGAATAAATTGAAATACGTCAATTTAATGTCTAAATGTACAGTTTTCTTTTTTGGGTATGGTGCCCCCTAATAGCTTCAGTTGAATTTTGTATGCTTTTGTTACAAGAGATTAAGAAAGAATAGATGAGATATTGAAACGGAGGTACGGAAGTGCAAGATAATGTACTTGAACAATTAATAAACCGTCTTTCCATAGTATGCCCTGAAAAAGAACGTGAAATATTAGCGGTGGATTTAAATGATATATATGAGAGTAGTGAAAGATTCGAAAAATTGCTTGAAAATATTATGAAATCTCAGCAAAATAAAGAAGACTTAATAGATATATTAATTGAAGTAGAGATAGAACTAGATCAAATCAATTGGCATTATAAAAGTCTGAAGAAAAAGCTGAAAGTATTAATGAAAGAATAAAAGAAGTAGGCTGCTCAAGCAGCCTACTTCTTTATGTTGTTAATTTTCGTCGGTAAATCGATATATTCGAAAAAATGCCGATACAATCTCATTTACCATCATGCATACTGTTCAAAAAGTTTGCACCCTCGTTTTTTATTTACCTTTCCCAAAAAGATGAGAAAATGTATCTTTCAAGTCACTATCGTTTATTTTAATATCCGCCTTTTTTAATTCATCTTGTAATAATTTTTGACCGAAGGAAGGGTCGGCGAGACGTTCTTCTTCTAAGTCTTTACGTATAGAGTCTTTCACTTTATCGTAAGGTTGTAAATCTTTTTTATCAGTTAGTTTAATAATGTGATAGCCGTTTGGTGATTTTACGGGATTGCTAATTTGGCCGGGCTTTAATTTGTAGGCAGCTTTTTCAAATTCAGGTGTCATTTTGCCTGCCCCGAAGTATCCGAGGTCTCCGTCATTATCTTTTGATGCTAAATCTTGAGATTCTTGTTTTGCTAATTCTTCAAATGAAGTGCCGGTATCTAATTTCTTCTTTATCTCTTTCGCTTCATTTTCGTTACTTACTAAAATGTGACTAGCTTTAATTTCTGGTTTATAGTGGTCTTTCACATCTTTTTCTGTAACGCTTTGTTTAATCGCTTCATTCAATGCAAGTTTGAATTTAATTTGATTTTTGAAATCTTCTTCATCTTTTAAACGATTATTTTCTAGTGTTGCTTTGAATTGTTCTCCATATTGATCTTTTGCTTTTTCTACTTCTTTATCTACTGCATCATCAGATACTTTATATTTTTTAGTAATAACATCTTGTGCTACCATTTCGTATAGCGTGTCTTTTCCGTATCGATCTTTCAATTGTTTTTCGAAATCGCTCTTCGTAATGGTTGAGTTTGTTGTTGTAGCGATTGTGCCCGAGTCATTTTTTTGTCCGCAAGCAGATAGCATTAATATACTTATTAGTGCAGTGATAATGAATGTACTTTTTCCTTTCATGCTAACACCTCATCCGAATATGTTATCGCTATTGTAGAATATAGAAGTGAACATGAAGTGAATTTTTAATGTTTTTTCCCTGTAAAATGTAAAAAAAGTACATCAACATTAACGTTGATGTACGATGTAATCAAAGGTGATCGGTTTTCTTAGAATATGCACGTTTTCCTTGCTGAATATTTTTTTGCTCTTGTTCATTTTTTTGAGTGCGCTTTGCATTATTGTCGCGTGCTTTTTTGTCGTTATCACTAGTATGTGGCATATGTATCAACTCCATTTCTAAACGTTGTATGTTTATCATTTCCTTTTTCGTAAAGACTATGTATAGCGGTGCATTCATGAATACTAAAGGTGGATTAGAAATGGATTTGAAGCTGAATTATACTGAACTTATTAAGAAGTTAGTCGTTGTAATTATTGCGGGTTTATTAAATGCGATTGGGATGAATTTATTTTTAACACCAGCGAAAGTGTATGCGAGTGGTTTTGCTGGATTGTCTCAATTATTGTCACAAATATTAGGTGACTTTTTATCTATTCATATATCTACGGGGGTATTGTTTAGTTTGTTTAATATTCCTGTCGTTATTTTAGCGTGGAAAAAGGTTGGGAAGGCCTTTACATTTTTTAGTTTTCTTTGTGTTGTATTTATGACTTTGTTTTTAGAAATTATCCCAGTTAGAGCGGTTTCGCACGATATTATATTGAATGCGATTTTTGGTGGTATTATTTCAGCGATTGGGGTAGGGGTTGCTTTAAAGTGGGGGGCTTCTACAGGTGGTCTAGATATTATTGCCATGATTTTATCAAAAATAAAAGATAAGCCTGTCGGCACGTATTTTTTCTTCTTTAATGCACTTATCATTATCGCTGCTGGCTACGTATATGGATGGGAAAAGGCATTATATACTTTAGTCACTTTGTATGTATCAACGAGAATTATTGATGCGATTCATACCCGTCATGTGAAGATTACGGCATTAATTGTTACAAAGAACGGGGCAGATGTGCGAAAAGCGATTCACTCTCGCTTAGTGAGAGGGATTACAACTATACCAGCAACAGGTGCTTATACAAATGAAAATAAAGAAATGTTAATGATTGTTATTACTCGTTACGAGTTGTACGAATTAGAGAGGGTTATTAAACAAGTGGACCCAGGTGCATTTACAAATATACTGCAAACGGTCGGTGTGTTTGGATTGTTTAGAAAAGATTAAAGAGGACCAAAGCTGGTCCTCCTTTTTTAATGCGAATTCGTAATGTTTTGCAATTGCTCCTGCATTTCACGTAGCTGAACTTTTTCAGCAGTTGAAGAGTTTGCATAAGCAGAGTGCAAAGAGTTTTTTGCTCTATAAACGAGTTCCTGTTGTTCAGCGCCACTTGAACAAGAAACGGCACTTGAAACAGCGTCTCTAGCTTGTTGGAATAGTAAGTTCCCCATTTAAACCCCTCCAAATGAAGAGTTACTTCTCGCTTTTTCTGCCTCAGCTAATGTACCTCTGTACGGGAATCTTGCATCATGCTTCATAACAGCATCGGCTCCTTGCTGGATAAAACGTTTTGATTTGTTCTTTTTACCCATTCGAAAAACCCCCTTTATTTAGCTGAAAACAATTGACGCGCTGACTTTTGCGTCTAATAATAGTATGAGCGTTTAGCGAGAAACTATAAGCAGGGAATTTTTAGATTACAATCCAAGAACCTCTTCTAAATATAGAGCGATACCATCTTCTTCATTCGTTAATGTCGTATGATTTGCCAGTGATTTTAATTCAGGAATCGCATTACCCATTGCGATTCCATGACCAGCAAATTCGATCATTTCAAAGTCGTTATCCTCATCACCAAAAGCGATAATTCGCTCTTTAGGAATGTTATAATGGCCTGAAATTTTTTGTAATCCGACAGCTTTATTTAATCCGCTTTTTACAATTTCAATAATTGGCCAAGGTGCACCCCATTTTCTATGGTCGATGACTTCAGCATGCATATCTGTTAAATGTTGGCGAATTGCAGCAGAATGCTCGTCATGTGCATCGATTAATAAGCAAGTTGGATGGTCGTTTAAAATATTTAATAAATCTCCTGTGAAAATCCTTGGAGAACCGAATTCAAAAATATGTTTTTTATCTTCATCAATTTCACGGACATACACATCATCGATGACTTCAGCATAGACATTTTTCACGCCGAAACCAAAGCAAGCTCGGACGATTTCTTGCGCTGTTGAAAGTTCAAGAGGAGAGTGATGTGTTCCCCAACTTGAATCAAGAGGGTGATGCACGTAAGCTCCATTAAAGTTTACGATTGGTGTGTTAAGGCTAAGTTCTTTATAATAATCGTAACTAGCGCGGAATGGACGTCCTGTTGAAATAACGACAATATGTCCTTGTTCTTTTGCTTTTGCAATTGTGTTTTTCGTTCTTGGAGAAATTATTTTGTTGTCTGTTAATAAAGTTCCGTCTAAGTCTAATGCGATTAAATGTTGTTTGTTCATAATTTCACCTCTTATAATAAATTTTTTGATTCTATCTGTATTTCCGTTTTTAATATGCAGAAATAAGAGGTTAGACTGGGTGAAACTACTGTAGATGAAAGTTTCACTATATATCCATCTTACGTCGCGAAGCGCTGTGGTGTCTACTATTTCTCGTTGGAAATTAGGAAAAGTCAATATCTTTTTAGAAAGTTCAAACAATGTTTTTTTCATTATGTACAAATTGTGAAAAGGGTTACATTGCTCGTATGATGAGGCTTATAATGAACATGTAATCTTCTCGTATATGTTTGACTCTCCTTTGAAACTGGCCTAAAGTAGGTTGGTTTCTTTTTTTTCAACAAATATGCCAATAATTCCTGCTTAAGCTTGTGTAATTATATATATGTACATGGGTAAACCGTAGTACTTGTTTCCTAAACATGACAGAAAAGCTTTCTTTTAAAATGGATATACTAATGAGGCAAGACGTCATGGAAGGAGAATGGAAATGGGACAAAATCGCAGGTTTCGTTCAGGGCAAAAGGCGCCAAATGATGGCATTTACGTAGAAATTGGTGAAACGGGAAGTATGGTGAAAAATCCGCAAATGGTACAATTAACTGCCGGTGAAAAGTTTCCAGATAACACGAATCATAACCGTCAGTGGACATATAAAAGAAAACCGTAACAGAAGCCGCAATCGTTATTGCGGCTTTTTTGATTAGGAAAATGAATGTTACTTTTTTCTTTTTCCAATAATAAGTTTGAACTACATAAGCAAAATTATTGTATAAAAAAGTCAGTTGGCGTATAATCAAATCAAAGGTCAAAGAAAGTCAAACATTTGGAGGGCTGTAAAGATGGACTTAAATCAAATGACAACGAAAACACAGGAAGCGATTATGAGTGCTCAATCTTTAGCGGTATCTCATCATCATCAAGAAGTAGATACTGTTCATCTATTGCTTACGTTATTAGAGCAGCAAGACGGATTAACAGTACGTATTTTTCAAAAAATGAATGTCGATATAGAAGCGTTAAAGCAAGGTGTAGAAAGTTTAATTAAGAAAAAGCCTTCTGTAACTGGAAGCGGGGCAGAGGCAGGGAAATTATATGTAACAGGTGCTTTGCAACAACTGCTTGTAAGAGCAGGAAAAGAAGCGGAGAAATTGCGAGATGACTACATTTCAATCGAACATGTATTACTTGCTTTTTCTGAAGAAAAAGGCGATATAAATCAATTATTCGCAAAATTTTATATTACGAAAGATAACTTATTACAGTCTTTAATGACAGTTCGGGGGAATCAAAGAGTGACTAGTCAAAATCCAGAAGCAACTTATGAAGCGTTAGAAAAATATGGCCGTGATTTAGTGGCTGAAGTAAGAGCGGGGAAAATTGATCCTGTAATTGGCAGAGATAGTGAAATTCGCCGCGTGATCCGCATTCTTTCACGCAAAACGAAAAATAACCCCGTTTTAATCGGAGAGCCAGGTGTTGGTAAAACAGCAATCGTTGAAGGATTAGCGCAGCGTATTGTGAAAAAAGATGTCCCAGAAGGATTAAAAGATAGAACAATTTTCGCTTTAGATATGAGTGCACTTGTGGCCGGAGCAAAATTCCGCGGTGAGTTTGAAGAACGTCTGCAAGCTGTATTAAATGAAATTAAAAAGAGTGAAGGTCGCATTTTATTATTCATTGATGAACTTCATACAATCGTCGGCGCTGGTAAAACAGAAGGAGCGATGGATGCGGGAAATATGTTAAAACCAATGCTAGCGCGTGGTGAACTGCATTGTATCGGGGCAACGACATTAGATGAATACCGTAAATATATTGAGAAAGATCCAGCGTTAGAAAGACGTTTCCAACAAGTGTTAGCAGAAGAGCCAACTGTTGAGGATACAATTTCCATTTTACGTGGTTTAAAAGAGCGTTTTGAAATTTATCACGGTGTAAATATTCATGATCGCGCGATTGTAGCGGCATCTGTTTTATCAGATCGATATATTTCGGATCGTTTCTTGCCCGATAAAGCAATTGATCTTGTTGATGAAGCTTGTGCAACAATTCGAACAGAAATTGATTCTATGCCAACAGAACTAGATGAAGTAACGCGCCGCATTATGCAGCTGGAAATTGAAGAAGCTGCTCTTGGGAAAGAAAAGGACTTAGGTAGTCAAGAGCGCCTAAAAACATTGCAACGTGAATTATCGGATTTAAAAGAAGTTGCAAGTAGTATGAGAGCGAAATGGGAGAAAGAAAAAGAAGACATTCATAAAGTGCGTGACTTACGTGAACATTTAGAGCGCTTGCGCCGTGAGTTAGAAGAAGCAGAAGGAAATTACGATTTAAATAAAGCAGCTGAGCTTCGCCACGGGAAAATTCCAGCTATCGAAAAAGAGTTAAAAGAAGCGGAAGAGATGGGTGCACATAATAAACAAGAGAATCGTTTATTACGCGAGGAAGTAAGTGAAGAAGAAATTGCAGACATTGTTTCAAGGTGGACTGGTATTCCTGTCGCAAAACTCGTTGAAGGTGAACGTGAGAAATTATTACGTCTTGAACAAATTTTATCAGAGCGTGTTATCGGTCAAGAGGAAGCGGTAAGCCTTGTATCAGACGCAGTACTTCGTGCTCGCGCTGGTATTAAAGATCCGAATCGTCCAATTGGTTCATTTATTTTCTTAGGCCCTACAGGTGTTGGTAAAACTGAGCTTGCAAAAACGTTAGCGCAAACATTATTTGACAGTGAAGAGCAAATGATTCGTATCGATATGTCTGAGTATATGGAGAAACACGCAGTGTCACGCTTAATTGGAGCGCCTCCTGGATATGTTGGATATGAAGAAGGTGGTCAATTAACAGAAGCAGTAAGACGTAAACCGTATTCTGTTATTTTGTTAGATGAAATCGAAAAAGCACATCCAGAAGTATTCAACATTTTATTACAAATGTTAGACGATGGACGCATTACAGATTCACAAGGACGTACAGTAGACTTTAAAAATACGGTTATTATTATGACTTCAAATATTGGATCTGCTCACTTATTAGAAGGGCTAGAAGAAGATGGTTCTATTAAAGAAGAGTCAAGAGAACTTGTAATGGGACAATTAAGAGGACATTTCCGACCAGAATTCTTAAACCGTGTCGATGAAATTATTTTATTCAAACCTCTTACAAGGAATGAAATTAAAGGTATTGTTGATAAGATTGTACAAGAATTACAAGGGCGTTTAGCAGATCGCCACATATCATTAGAATTGACGGAATCTGCAAAAGAATTTGTTGTAGAAGCTGGATTCGATCCGCTGTACGGAGCTCGTCCGTTAAAACGATACGTACAGCGTCAAGTTGAGACGAAATTAGCGAGAGAATTAATTGCAGGAGCGATTACTGACAATAGTCACGTAGTGGTTGATGTAGAAAATAACGAATTAGTCGTTCATGTAAAGTAAAAAAAGAGTTCGGATAAAATCCGGACTCTTTTTTTAGTGTTGTTCTACTGGCTCGTTTGGAATCGCAGCTGCAATCGCTAATACTAATACCGCAAGAACAACTGAGAAAATAGACGCTTGGTTAAAATCGTATGTACCGCCAGTCATAGAGCCGATTACATAGCTCATCATATGTACAAGTGCGAACGACCAAATTAATGCCCAAATGAAACGCATATTTTACACCTCTATTCGTTCAATCTGTCCTTATTGTAACACAATTGAAAAAAGAATATAGAAAAATATTTGTAGATTTTTCAACGCAAATTTGCATTCTGTTCATACATTATAAAAGAGTACTTTTATACGTTTAGAAAATAAGGCGGGGGAAAAATGAGTATTACGGAACGTTTTTTTTATTTAGAAAAAGAACCATGTGTAATTTATTTACCAGAAAAGCCAAATGGATTTTCTGTTATGCTCCTAGGGGATTATAACTATTTTATTGAGAATGGTACAAGTTTATGGACACAACATGCAGGGAGAGCTTATTTTTTACAGGGTCTTATTGAAAAAGGCTATACGGTCTTTTCATCTAACTTATACGGAAGGCATTGGGGGAACGATCGAGCTGTTCGTCTTGCAAAACGTTTGTATGATGTCGTTCTAAGAAAAGAGACATTGAATGCGAAAATGCACATTATGGCAGATGGTATGGGAGCGCTTGTAGCACTGGAGATGATGAACAAATACCCGGAATGTATACGTTCTGTCGTTATGTTAAATCCGTGTTTAGATTTACCAGAATATGTGGAGTTTGAGAAAGAGCATAAGTTTTTTTACAAAAGATTAGTGAAGGAATTAAGTTTGGCGTATGATTCCAAAGAAGAAGAATTAGAATCAAAAATAAATAAGAAATCATTTGCGCTTCTTCCGTCTTGTGTACCTGTTAAGATTTTCGTATCAACACAGGAAAAAAGAGGAAGAAAACAATTGTTACGTAAATACGAGAAAATGAGGCAATTCAATCAATGCGATACTTCTGTTTTATTCCATCTGCAAGATGTGAAATATAAAATGGTTAGACAAACAACTGATTTCTTTAAAAAATATGAAGAAGAATTGTGAAGCTCCCATATACATAAATGAGGAGCTATTTGTTTCAAGGGGAAAGGGTTGGTGGTATGAAACGCGTGCTGATTATAGGTGCACTTACGTTTGTAGGTTATCACCTTGTGAATAAAATGATTGCAGAAGAAGTAGAAGTATATGGTCTTGATTTTGATGAATTTGATAGTATGACAAAAATTAATGAAGAGAAATTATTGTTGATTGGACGGAATGCGTTATTTACGTACTATTCTATAAGGGATGAAGACGGATGGCGATCGGTTGAGGAAGAGAGTTTCGATACGGTTTATTTTTGCTTGTATGAGCCGAATCAGCAAAGTGGATTTCGGAATGAAAGGGTCATATTACAATATTTAAAACGAATCGTAAGGATGTGTGAAAAAAATAAAGTAAAGTTAAATCTAATTTCTTCTATTGAAATAGGAAGCACTGAAGAATCCGAAAACAAACATCTATTTTCGAAAGTGGAAGAAGGGTTGAAAAAAGGCGAATTACAATATAGTGCATATCGAGTTCCTACATTATATGGGCCGTGGCAACCGTCGTTTATGATGTATCATCAGCTTATTTTATCAGAACTTGATGAAAAAGAGTGCCGTTGTATAAATGGAGAAAAAGGAAGCGATTTACTTTACGTTGAAGATGTATGTGAATATTTATGGGAAAATGGAATGAATGTAAAACACCTCGGTATATATAACTTACTTAGCGGAAAAGAAGCGTTATGGGAAAAAGGTATGACCTTGCTGCATGCAGATGATAAAGTAAATAAAAAAAATGTGGAAGTAAGAGATGAAGCTGTAGAGGTTATTTCTATTCAAAAAAATACACCAGTAGAATTCGGTTTAAATAAACAATTAGCACATATGAAAAAATATAAAGAGTTATACGAAGGGTAGCGCACGTGTTAAACTATTGTATGGATAATTGATTGAAAAGCTTTAATGGAGAGGAAGAGATTACATGAACGAAAAAAGTATGCAATTTTTACAAATCGCAATGAAACATTTACCAGAAGCTAAGGCAATTTTAGATTCTAATGGAATTGCGCTTGATATGGAGAAAGCACAGCCAGTGTTAGAGCTATTGATGAAAGTAATGGGCGAAGCATATGAGCTTGGGAAAGCAGATAAAGAATAAAACCAAACCCTTCTTTTTTGATGGAAGAGAGGCTCGAACCGTGGATAGAAGCGGTAAGGGCCTTTTTTATTTCGAGCGAGGTAAGATCAGAGAGATGATGAGGTTAAAGGGAAAGGTTATGAGGAGAACGTCTTAGTTTTGAAGGGAAAGCAGATAAAGAATAAAACCAAACCCTTCTTTTTTGATGGGAGAGAGGCTCGAGCTGTGGATAGAAGCGGTAAGGGCTTTTTTTGTTTCGAGCGGAGTAAGGTCAAAAGTATTGGGAAGTTTATCTTTTGAAAGGATAGGGATTTTTCTGTTTCTTTTAATGAAAAATAAAGTTAGTAATACGCTGTCTTATTTTTTTAGCTGAAATATATTCTAGACAAAAGTACATTTATGTTTTAAAATTAGTACCAAGTCATAATAATTGATATAAAACGGAGGGCTGCGATGTGAACGTGGGCATTTTAGGGATCGGAAGATATGTGCCAGAAAAAGTAGTCACAAATCACGATTTAGAGAAAATCGTAGATACATCTGATGAATGGATTCGTACGAGAACGGGAATTGCAGAAAGACGCATTGCCGATGATACAATAGATACTTCATATATGGCGGTAGAGGCTTCTAAAAAAGCACTTGAAGATGCCGGGATTAGCGGAGAGGATATCGATCTTATTTTAGTGGCAACAGTAACGCCAGATCGCGCATTCCCAGCAGTAGCTTGTGTAATCCAAGAAGCAATTGGCGCAAAACACGCAGCCGCAATGGATTTAAGTGCAGCGTGTGCTGGCTTTATGTACGGAATGATTACAGCGCAGCAATTTATTCAAACGGGAACTTATAAAAATGTATTAGTAGTTGGTAGTGACAAACTATCTAAAATTGTAGACTGGAACGATCGAAATACAGCAGTACTATTTGGAGACGGAGCAGGTGCTATCGTAATGGGAGCTGTTTCGGAAGGAAAAGGTGTACTTTCTTTTGAATTAGGAGCGGACGGAAGTGGCGGTAAGCATCTTTATCAAGACGAGTATGTTATGATGAACGGCAGAGAAGTCTTTAAATTTGCTGTTCGCCAACTTGGTGATTCCTGTCTTCGCGTGTTAGAAAAAGCGGGACTTACGAAAGAGGATGTGGACTTCTTAGTACCACATCAAGCGAATATTCGTATTATGGAATCTGCAAGAGAAAGATTAAATTTACCGAAAGAAAAAATGAGTATGACAATTGAAAAGTTCGGTAATACATCGGCTTCTTCAATTCCAATTGCAATGGTAGAGGAATTGCAAAATGGACGTATTCAAGATGGTGATTTAATTATACTAGTCGGTTTTGGCGGCGGGTTAACATGGGGAGCAGTAGCTCTTCGTTGGGGTAAATAAGGACTGAGAGAAAAAAAAGGAGTGTATTTTGTATGGAAAAAAAGAGGGTCGTAATTACAGGGCTAGGAGCTGTTACACCGATCGGAACAGATGTTGAAACAGCTTGGGAAAACATTAAAAACGGTGTATCCGGAATCGGACGACTTACAAGAATAGATTCAGAACAAATTCCTGCAAAAGTAGCAGCAGAAATTAACGACTTTGAAATCGAAAAATATATAGATAAAAAAGAAGCGCGCCGTATGGACCGCTTTACGCAATATGCAGTAGCAGCAGCGAAAATGGCAGTTGCGGATGCGAAGCTTGAAATTACAGAAGAAAATGCACCACGCATTGGTGTATGGGTTGGTTCTGGTATTGGTGGTATGGAAACATACGAAGAACAATTTAAGATTTTTACTGAAAAAGGTCCGCGCCGCGTGAGCCCATTCTTCGTACCAATGATGATTCCAGATATGGCAGCAGGTCAAGTGTCAATCGCTACAGGAGCGAAAGGAATTAATACTTGCTCTGTAACAGCTTGTGCATCTGGAGCAAACTCAATTGGTGATGCGTTTAAAGTAATCCAGCGCGGTGATGCTGATGCGATGATAACAGGCGGAGCAGAAGCGCCATTAACAAGTATGGCATTCGCTGGGTTTAGCTCAGCGAAAGCATTAACATTCAATGAAGATCCAGCAACGGCTTGCCGCCCATTCGATAAAAATCGTAGCGGTTTCGTAATGGGTGAAGGATCAGGAATTCTTATTCTTGAAGAATTAGAGCACGCATTAGCACGTGGTGCTCACATTTATGCGGAAATTGCTGGTTATGGTGCAACTGGTGATGCGTTCCATATTACAATGCCTGCTCCTGGCGGTGAAGGCGGAGTTCGTGCGATGCGTCAAGCTTTAGCTGATGCAGGTCTAGAGCCAAAAGATATTGATTACATTAATGCACATGGTACAAGTACAGATGCAAATGAAAAGTATGAAACGATGGCAATTAAAGAAACTTTCGGTGAGCATGCATATAAAGTAGCGATTAGCTCAACGAAATCAATGACAGGTCATTTATTAGGAGCAGCTGGTGCTGTTGAAGCGATCTTCTCTATTAAATCAATTACAGACGGAGTAATTCCTCCGACGATTAACTATGAAACACCAGATCCAGAATGTGATTTAGATTACGTACCAAATACAGCGAGGCATCAAGAAGTGCGAGCTGTATTAAGTAATTCATTAGGATTCGGTGGTCATAACGCAGTATTAGTATTTAAAGCATATAAATAATATGTACAATAAGGTGTCTTTTCGTAAAGTATTACGAAAAGACACCTTATTTATTTTTTATCACCTTTACGTTCCTTTCTTTTTTGCATATACATAAGAAAAGGAGGGATGAAGGTTGGGGGTTGTTGAAACGGCAGAATGGTTACATCTGTATTATGGACGTCCAGAGAAGCTTTGTGAGAAATTTACAAAGTATATTCCATTGCCAAAAGAGAGACTGTATCGCTTTTTAATCTCTAAAGGTATGTATCGCCCAGTAATGCGGGGGGAGCAGGAAATTAAAGAGTTAGAGAAGAAAGAAATTTGGAAAGAACTTAGCATGGAGTATGAAAAATTGAAAGGTTGGCTAAAAGGTCCAGATGTCCCTATCTTTATTTTATTATCAGATTCATACAATCGAACTGTACAAGAGGAATATAACGGGAAGGCTGGCTTATCTATGCGTCACGTTATTTTCTTATTCGTATGTGGACGTAATTCAGTAGAGGAACTAAAAGCTTTATTAACGCATGAATACCATCATATATGTAGGTTACATCAAATTGAGACGAAAGAAACAGAGTATACATTACTTGATACGATGATTATGGAAGGGTTAGCTGAGCAAGCTGTGTATGAAAGGTATACAGAAAAAAGATGTGCACCGTGGACTACTTACATTTCAAAAGAAGATGCTATTTATTATTGGAGGAATTCAATACAAGAACGAATAGGCGTAAAGAGAGGTACGAGGGAGCATGATGTTTTATTAAATGGACTGCACTCGTATCCGAAAATGCTTGGCTATGCACTTGGATTTCATATTGTGAAAGATTGTGTAGCATTTGAAGGAGAAAATACACTTTCTTTATTATCTATAGATGCGAAAGAAATATTGAATAAAGCAAATACATTTCATGTTTCATGAAAAACAGGGGAGCTATCTCCTGTTTTTTTAATATTATAGAAGAAAAAATAATAATTAGAATATATTTCCTCAAGTGGAATAAAGTTAAGCGAAACTGAACATAATGATTGGTACAAACAGTAGTGAAGTGAGGGGTAGTGAATGTTATATCTACATGATGTATGGGTAAATTGGTTTGAAGGTGAAGAGAATGGGTATAACGTTTGTCATTTTTACGAATGGCGGAAAGATGATACGATTGAGCTATTAGATCAAGTGCCATTATTAAAAGTAGATGCCACATTATATCATTACATCGAGAACGAATTATTAGAGCTTCCGCAAAAATTATTGGAAGACGTATATCATAAGGCTTATATTCGTAAAAATCACGAACGTTTGCAACAAGAATATTGTTTTGTAGTTACAGATGGAAAAGGAATTATTGCGATTGATTCAATCGGCTATAATGTGCCAATTAGAAAAAGTAGGCTTATACCGCGTCAAGAACAGATGGTATATGAGATGGTAGAGAATGTGCAAGCAGAAAAGTATGAGTTCCAAGTGGAAGAGATTGAAAAAGAACATCATATTTTATCGCCGTCGCCTTTCATTATGAACGGCCTAACTCGTAAAGAAAGACAGTTAAAACAATTATTATTTATGGCATTAGATCAATTACATACAACGAAAAATCCAGCTGAAATTCGCTATTGGTTCACAGAGTGGGATCCATCAGCGTACGGAATGGTCCAACATATGGAGTTTGAAGATGTTTGGGCTAAACTTTATGATGAAGCGAAAACTGGATGGTCTGAGAAGCACGAGCAATTATGTGAGCGCCTTGTAAAAGGACAGCCGTTTTTTGAAAAGTTATGGGAAATGGAAAATGAGCAGAAGGTAAATTAAAAAAACCGCTAATTGGCGGTTTTTTTTATGGAGGTGACAAGAATGTTCGGTGGCTTCGCGCCTTCCTGCGAGGCAAAACCCGCCTCTACGTCAGGAGCTCCATCCCCCTCACATTCTGAGCGAGCCACTTCCGCTTTATATGTTACCTACGTTTTCTACTTAATCCCATTGCGTTTTCTACTTTGCGTAGTTGTTTGAATGCAACGCGGTTCGCTTTTTCGGCACCTTTGTCTAGAATTTCGTCTAGTTCTGGTGAGTTGATTAGTTCGTTATATTTGTCTTGGATTGGACGAATTGCTTCTACGACTACTTGTGCTAGGTCGCCTTTGAAGTCTCCGTATCCTTTTCCTTCGTACATTACTTCTATTTCTTCAACTGTTTTTCCAGAGAATGAAGAGTAGATTGTTAATAAGTTAGAGATTCCAGGTTTGTTTTCTTTATCAAATTTCACGATACCTTCAGAATCAGTTACAGCACTTTTAATTTTCTTTTCAATTGTTTTTGGTTCATCAAGCATACTGATCATTGCTTTTGGATTCGGATCAGATTTACTCATTTTTTTCGTAGGTTCTGTTAATGACATAACGCGAGCTCCTACTTTTGGAATACGAATTTCAGGAACAGTGAACACTTCACGGAAGCGTTTGTTGAAACGCTCTGCTAGGTCGCGTGTTAATTCCATATGTTGTTTTTGATCATCACCAACAGGTACGATTTCAGTGTTGTAAAGTAAAATATCAGCAGCCATTAATGGTGGATACGTTAGTAATCCAGCTGGAACTGAATCTCTACCAGAAGATTTATCTTTATATTGCGTCATACGCTCTAATTCTCCAACGTAAGCAACTGATTGCATAATCCATCCTAGTTGAGCGTGTGCTGGTACTTCTGATTGTACAAATAAAGTAGCTTTTTCAGGATCGATGCCACATGCTACATAAAGTGCAGCAAGACTGCGAATGTTTTTACGAAGTTGTACGGGATCTTGAGGTACTGTAATCGCATGTTGGTTTACAATACAGAAATAACAGTCGTGTTCATTTTGAAGCTCTGTAAATTGCTTCATAGCTCCTAAATAGTTTCCAAGTGTAATTGTTCCGCTTGGCTGAATACCAGAAAAGATAACTGACATAAGTAATTCCTCCTAAAATTGAATGTGCGATGGGGAAGAGAAGGCATACAAAAAAGCCCATTCATCCCAAATTACATAGGGACGAATGGACCGCGGTACCACCCTAATTATTTCACAGCTGTGAAATCTCTCAAGATCCATAATAACGTCTGGATATAACGCCAAGGCCTACTACTTTCGGTTCGGTTTGGTGCTCAAAAGCCCATTCCATACTGCGCAATTACTTGTTCACACCAGCCACAAGCTCTCTGAAATTGCCTCAATATGTACTCTTCTTTATCATCGCATACATATAAATTTATTTATTGTTACCTAAGCTCTTTTAATATGAAAGAACTAAAGTTTTATAACAAAATGTTTTGCTGATTATTATATCATATGGGATAGTGTTTGCAAACTACATCAAAATAGTAAAGCTAATGAGGATCGAGAACAACCCAAGTACGATACCGGTAATACAAATCGGATACGTCCATTTGAATGAATATGTTTTATAAATACGTTCTTTCTTATCGATAGGTTCCTCTGCTTCTTCAATTAAAGAGTCAATTTTTTTATTCGTACCAAATACTCTTTGGAATGCGTAAATTGTTACGTTAAAAAATCCGTTTTGAAATATGAATAAAAAACCACCTATAAGAATAAAAAACAATGCAATATAGAATGAGATGTTGACAAAATTCAACAAAAAATGAGATGAAACGAGGAATGCGCCCACACTAGAAGCGATTATCGCAACCAAAAATAGTATACAAGTATGAAAAAAAACTTTATTCAAAATATTCCCCTCCGTCAAAATATTACTAGAATTATTATACTATAAAAGTTATAATAAGTAATATAAATAATTTTTTGAAAATTATACGCAATTGAGGTTCTAATTTCAAGATGATGGTAGCAATGTTAACGTATCCCTTTACAAAAAATTAAAAATATAAACATTTTATTAAAAATTTTAACAAAAAAACAAAAAACTATATTCACAATCGTCATATTATATGTATAATGAAAATTGTAGAAACTTGGAGATTATTCTTTCAATTCTGTTTTTCTACAAGTGAGGGTACAGGAAGTGCAATTAGGGGAGGCAACACAGCATGAAGAAAAAGATACCGCTATTGCTTGCATCGACGTTGACAGTAAGTGTGCTAGGAGCCTGTAGTTATCAAAAAGATGATAATAAGGCAAGCGCGAAAGGATCCAGTACTTCAAATAAGCAAGTATTGAATCTAACAGAAACTGCTGAAATACCAACAATGGATACGACGCTATCAACGGATGCAGCATCTTCTAACATCATGAATAACACAATGGAAGGGTTGTATCGTCTGGGGAAAGACGATAAACTCGCTCCAGGAGTCGCTAAATCTTATGAGAAATCAGAAGATGGTAAAAAGTATGTATTTAAATTACGTGAAGATGCGAAATGGTCGAATGGTGAACCTGTAACAGCGAAAGACTTCGTTTATTCTTGGAGAAGAGCTGTTGATTCAAATACGGGTGCCAAATTTGCTTACATACTATTTGATGTGAAAAATGCAGAGAAAATTAATAAAAAAGAATTACCAGTTGAGGAACTTGGTGTAAAAGCAATTGATGATCACACACTTGAAGTAGAATTAGATAATCCTGTTCCTTATTTTGTAAGTCTAACAGTCTATCCAACATTTTATCCTTTGAATGAGAAGTTTGTAAAAGAACAAGGAACAAAATTTGGATTAGAATCCAATACGACACTTTATAATGGCCCATTCGTTTTAAATGAATGGAAACATGAACAAAGTTTCCACCTTAAGAAAAATCCAACGTATTGGGAAAATAAAGAAGTGAAGCTTGAGGAGATAAACTTCAATATTGTTAAGGATCGTTCAACTGCTATAAACTTATATGAAACGAAAGCGATTGATCGTGTAGTATTAACATCAGAATTTGTAGATAAATACAAATCAGATGCTGATTTTAAAACAATTAAGAGACCATCTACACAATTCATTCGTTTAAATGAAAAAAATAAATTTTTAACAAATAAAAATATCCGAAAAGCAATTGCGATGTCCTTTGAACGTGAAAATATCGGGAAAGTTATCTTAAACGATGGTTCAGAAGGAATGTATGGTTTTGTTCCGAAAGGTTTGGCAAAAGGACCTAACGGAAAAGACTTCCGTGAAGAGAACGGAAAGCTTATAAAAGAGGATGTTAAAGAAGCTCAAAAATATTGGGAAGCTGGTAAAAGAGAACTTGGTGTAGACAAAGTAGAGTTAGAGTTATTAAACTTTGATACTGATGATGCCAAAAAAATCGGAGAGTATTTAAAGGGACAATTCGAAAAGAACTTACCAGGTTTAACAGTTTCAACAAAAATGCAGCCATTTGCACAAAAGTTAAAACTTGAAGCAAGTGGAGATTATGCGATGTCATATGCGGGATGGAGTCCAGATTATATGGATCCAATGTCATTCCTTGAAATGTATACAACAGGTAATTCGCAAAATAAAGTGAATTACGCAAACCCAGCTTATGATGAACTAATTAAGAAAGCCAAAACAGAAGTAGATGTACAAGCTCGTTGGGATGCTCTATTAAAAGCAGAACAACAACTGCTTGAAGATGCAGCGATTGCTCCAGTATATCAACCTGGAAAGGCATATTTACAACGTAGTTCAATTACAGGCCTATTAGAACATAAATACGGCGGAGAATTTAGCTATAAGTGGGTTGAACTCAAAAACTAAAAATGGTTTCCATCATGAATAAGGGTATATGCCTATGATGGGCATGTGCTCTTATTTTAAAAAAATAAAAGTAAGAATATTTCAAACTATCTTATTGCTTTTGAGAAAAACGGGGAGGTGCTTGACTATGGGACGTTATGTATTAAAACGTTTCGTGTACATGGCTTTGACATTATTTTTAATTACTACACTGACTTTCTTTTTGATGAAATTACTACCGGGTTCTCCGCTTAAAAACCAGGAGAAGCTATCACCGGCACAAAAAGAAATCATTCTTGAAAAATATGGATTAAATGATCCAGTACCAGTTCAATATGCACGTTACTTAGGTAACTTAGCAAAAGGTGATTTAGGGGTATCATTCCAATATGATAACCGCCCAGTAACAGATATGATTGTGGATCGTATTGGACCATCAGCACAACTTGGTTTACAAGCGATTATATTAGGAACATTTATCGGTTTAATTTTAGGAATCGTTGCGGCGCTTCGTAACAATACGTGGGTCGATTATGGGGCGACAATTATTTCCGTACTCGGGATGTCGGTACCATCATTCGTATTCGCCGCATTACTACAATATTTCGTAGGGGTAAAACTTGGTTGGTTCCCAGTAGCATTCTGGAAAGGACCGGAGTTTACAGTAATGCCTACAATTGCCTTATCGATGGCAGTTATCGCAACAATCGCACGTTTCGCTCGTGCAGAGTTAATTGAGGTTATGCAAGCAGACTACATTTTAACAGCGAAAGCGAAAGGAATTAGCCAAGGCGTTATCATTATCAAGCACGCACTGCGTAACGCATTAATTCCAGTTGTAACAATTTTAGGACCAATGGTTGCAGGATTAATTACAGGGACACTAGTTATTGAGCAAATTTACGCTGTACCTGGACTTGGGGAACAATTCGTTAAATCGATTACAGTGAATGACTATACAGTTATTATGGGAACTACAATTTTCTATAGTGCGATCTTCATCTTAGTTATTTTCATTGTCGATATTTTATACGGAATTATTGATCCTCGTATTCGTTTAGCGGGAGGGAAAAAATGATGAAAGATGTACAAAAATTATCTCCAGATTTATTTCAACCAGCCAATCAGAGTAATGTTGATAATGAAGTCATTGCCCGTCCAAGCTTAACGTTTTGGCAAGATGTAAGAAGACGTTTGTTCCAACATAAAGGTGCAATGTTTGGTTTCGTATTATTAATGCTTATTGTACTACTAGCAATTTTAGGACCGATGGTAAGTAAGCATTCTTATAAAGAGCAGGATTTAGGTCGTGCGAAAATGCCACCGAAAATTCCAGTGATTGAAAATGTTCATTGGCTACCATTTGACGGTACAGATCAATATGGTGTTGACCAATATGAAAAACGTGATATTAAAGAGTACTTCTGGTTTGGTACAGATGATCTTGGCCGTGATTTATGGACAAGAACATGGGAAGGTACACGAGTATCATTATATATCGCTCTTTTAGCAGCAGCGATTGACTTAGTAATTGGGGTTGCATATGGAGGTGTTTCAGCCTTCTATGGCGGCAGAGTAGATAATATTATGCAACGTATTATGGAGATCATTAACGGTATTCCATACTTAATCATCGTTATTTTAATGGTAATCATTATGGGATCAGGTATTTGGTCAATTACACTTGCGATGGCAATTACAGGTTGGATAGGGATGTCGCGTATCGTTCGTGGACAGATCCTAAAATTAAAAAACCAAGAATATGTATTAGCATCTCGTACATTAGGGGCAACGAATACACAGTTAATTGTGAAGCACTTAATTCCGAACGTAATGGGACCAATTATCGTAATGACAATGTTTACAATTCCAACAGCGGTATTTGGTGAAGCATTCTTAAGCTTCATCGGACTAGGTATTCAGCCACCATTCGCATCACTTGGTTCTCTTGTAAATGATGGTTATAAATCAATTCAAACGTATCCACATATGATGTTCATCCCAGCGGTTGTCATCAGTATGTTAATCTTAGCATTCAACTTAATTGCAGACGGATTACGCGACGCGTTAGATCCAAAAATGCGTAAGTAAAAGAGGGGAGAAGTAAAAATGAAAACATTGCTAGAGGTAAAAGATTTGCAAGTCTCCTTTGATACACATGCAGGTGAAGTACAAGCTGTACGCGGTGTTACTTTTGATTTGAAAAAAGGAGAAACATTAGCGATTGTAGGAGAATCTGGTTCTGGTAAATCAGTTACTTCTAAAGCGTTAATGGGATTAATTCCGAATCCTCCAGGGCGTATTAAAAACGGTGAAATCGTATTTGAAGGTCGTGACTTAACGAAACTAACAGAAAAAGAAATGCAACAAGTACGCGGTAAAGATATTGCGATGATTTTCCAAGATCCAATGACATCATTAAACCCAACGATGACAATTGGAAATCAAATTATGGAAGGCCTTATTAAACACCAAGGGATGAGTAAAGCAGATGCACGTAAAGTTGCGTTAGAATTAATCGACCTTGTAGGTATTCCGAATCCAGAAGCGCGCTTAAAACAATATCCTCACCAATTCTCAGGTGGTATGAGACAGCGTGTAGTTATTGCGATGGCGTTAGCTTGTAACCCGAAATTATTAATTGCCGATGAGCCGACAACAGCGCTAGACGTTACAATTCAGGCGCAAATTTTAGAACTTATGAAGGACATTCAGCAAAAAACAGAAGCAGCAATCATTTTCATTACGCATGACTTAGGTGTAGTGGCAAACGTTGCAGACCGAGTTGCGGTTATGTACGCTGGTAAAGTTGTTGAAATTGGAACTGTTGATGAAATTTTCTACAATCCAAAACATCCATACACATGGGGCTTAATCGCATCTATGCCAAGCTTAGATGGTGCAGAGGACGAGCTATATGCGATTCCAGGAACGCCTCCAGACTTATTAAAACCGCCAAAGGGTGATGCTTTTGCACCACGTAACCCGCAGGCATTGAAAATTGATTTTGAAATGGACCCACCTTTATTTAAAGTAAGTGATACACACTATGCGGCAACTTGGTTACTTCACGAGCAAGCTCCAGAAGTAAAACCACCGGCAGTCGTTGAAAAACGCATTCTTCAAATGAAAGCAGGTGAACAACATGACTAAACAACGTGAGAAATTAATTGAAGTAAAAAATGTAAAGCAGCACTTCGACGTGAGTGGTGGTGTTGTCAAAGCGGTTAATGATATTTCATTTGATATTTACCGCGGAGAAACATTTGGTCTTGTAGGAGAATCAGGTTGTGGTAAATCGACAACTGGAAGAACGATTATTCGTTTATATGATGCAACTGCTGGTGAAGTGTTGTTCGATGGTGAAAATGTACATGGTAAAAAATCACGTGCCGAGCTGAAGAAGTTCAACCGTAAAATGCAAATGATTTTCCAAGATCCATATGCATCATTAAATCCTCGTATGACAGTAGGAGATATTATTGCAGAAGGTATTGATATTCACGGACTAGCAAAAGGCAAAAAAGAGCGTATGGACCGTGTTCATGAATTATTAAATACAGTTGGTTTAAATAAAGAGCACGCAAACCGTTTCCCGCATGAATTCTCAGGCGGACAACGTCAACGTATCGGTATCGCTCGTGCGCTAGCTGTAGAACCTGAATTTATCATTGCTGATGAACCAATCTCAGCACTTGACGTATCGATTCAGGCGCAAGTTGTAAACTTACTGAAACAGTTACAAAGAGAAAAAGGTTTAACATACTTATTCATCGCCCATGATTTATCAATGGTAAAATACATTAGTGATCGCATTGGTGTAATGTACCGTGGTCAAATCGTTGAGTTGACAACAAGTGAAGAGTTATATGCGAATCCAATGCATCCATATACAAAATCACTACTATCTGCAATTCCGCTTCCAGATCCAGATTATGAGCGCAATCGTAAACGTATCGTATACGATCCATCTCAACATCAATATGGTGAGGAAGCACCAACAATGCGTGAAATTCGCCCAGGACATTTTGTATTATGTTCTGAAGCAGAGTATAAGAAATATAAAGAAATCTATCAATAATAAAGTAGAGCCATTCTTCTATTAAAGAAGGATGGCTCTATTTTTTTATACTAATTAAACTTAATTTAGTATAAAGAGATTTTATCCAAGTTCTTTTTCGGTTTAAAGACAGCAAATTAAGAGTTTCCAAGAATGAAGAAAAGGCGACTGAAATCCAGCCGCCTTTTTCTTCATTTAGAAACACTTTTATTTTACTGCGCTTGAACAGAAACACTCTCATCTTGCTCATTTGGTTTAACAAGTGCATAATTTTCCCACGATCTACTTCTCCAGCGGAAGAACATAATAATTGCTCGCGTCCATTCGTCAATAGCAATCGCTAGCCAAATACCAACGAGCCCCATGTCTAAATGGAAGGCGAAAAAGTAACCGAGTGGTAAGCTCATTAACACCATGGAGAATGCGCCGATTAAAACAGGGTATTTTGCATCGCCAGCTGCACGAAGTGAATTAATGATGACGATGTTCATCGTCCGTCCTGTTTCAAGTAGTACACTTAGTAAAAGAACGCTTGCCCCTAGAGCGATAATATGAGGATTATCCGTAAATAGTCCCATTAATTGTGTGCGGAATGTAACAACGAGCATGACCATAAATAAAGTTACACCAATCGCCCATTGTACACTTTTCCATACGCGTGTGTAAGCTTCATCCTTTTCATTTCCGCCAACTAGGCGTCCAACGATAATAGCTGTTCCCATACCGATAGCAATGGCGAATAAATAAGTGAACATGGAAATGTTAGTAGCGTATTGTCTTGCAGCTAACGATTCCGTACCTAAGTATGTTGCGTAATATAAGAAGACAATTTGACAAGCTTGATACATGACTTGTTCGAATGCAGATGGAATGCCGATCTTTAAAATTTTGCTAACATATTCTTTTGATAAAGTGAAGTAATATTGTAATTTCACACGGTATTCCATAACGCGGTACAGTAACCAGAAGAAAATGATAAGTGCGATTAACCGGCTGACAGCGGAAGAAATCGCGGCTCCTTGCACACCAAGTTCAGGGAAACCGAATTTCCCGAAAATAAGTACGTAGTTTCCGGCGATATGAATAATATTCATTCCAAGCGAAACAAACATCGCTTGCTTTGTAAAGCCGTGAACGCGGATAATTGCGGCTAATGAGTTAATAATAGCTTGAAGGAAAATAGCTCCTCCGACGATGGATAGATAGCTTTGTGCATACGTTAGTACATCGCCTTGTAAATTCATTGCCATCATCATATGTTTTGAAAATAAAAGAAAACCAGCGCTTATAATGAGTCCGACCACTAAATTTAATGTGACGGCTAATGCTGATATTTTTGATGCTTCCATAAAGCGTTTAGAACCGAGGTATTGGGATACAACGATAGCTGCACCATTCCCTATGACTTCTAGTACTAAAATCGCGATATGAAGGTATTGATTCGCTGCACCAACCCCAGATACAGCATCGTCTGATAATGCACTTAACATGAAAGTATCAGCGATCCCCATCAGCATAAAAAGAAAAACTTCTAGAAAAATAGGCCATGTTAATAAGAATAAACTTAATTTCTCTGTTGGCCCGTTTTTTGAGCGAATTGCTGTCATGTCCGTCCCCTCTTTACCGATATCTATTTTTAGCAAAGTGTATCGTAACACACTTTCATATCCTTTGCACTTATTTTAGCCTACATATTTTCAATATGAATAAACCTTCATTTTATGACAAAAAAGGAGGAATAATTATGCGTAAGATATTATAGAATATAAAATTTATTTTTCTTTGATAATTTAGAAAAGTATAAAAATGGTCATTTTTAACACTTTAGTTCAATAAAAACGCAGTGTGAAACGTTTACAAAGGCACGTGGTGTTAACAGAAAATTTTAATAAAATAGAAATATAAATATACAAAGAATATATTTATGTGTATAATATGAATTATTAGAACATATATATATTTCTTTCTGTTTGAAAATGAAAGGGCTAACATTTTTTTTGGAGGGTGGAAGTATGAAAAAAAAGATACCAGTTTTTGTAGCATCAACAGTAGCAATGAGCATGATTTTAGGGGCATGTGGCTACCAAAAAGATGAACCGCAAGCGAACGCAAAAGGGGATAGCGGGAAAAGCGGTGCGAAGCAAGTTATTAACTTAATTGAAACACAAGAAATTCCAACGATGGACCCAGCGTTATCAGCTGATGCAGTTTCTTCAAAAGTAATGAACAATACGATGGAAGGCCTATACCGCCTTGGGAAAGACGATAAATTAGTTCCAGGTGTAGCGAAGGAATTCCAAAAGTCAGAAGACGGTAAAAAGTATACATTTAAATTACGTGAAGATGCAAAATGGTCAAATGGTGAACCTGTAACGGCGAAAGATTTCGTGTATGCATGGCAAAGAGCAATTAATCCAGATACAGCTGCGAAATCGGCGTACATTATGTACGATATAAAAAATGCTGAGAAAATTAATAAAAAAGAGATGAGTCCAGACCAATTAGGTGTAAAAGCGATTGATGATCATACACTAGAAGTAGAATTAGATAATTCTATTCCATATCTTGTTGATTTAATGGTCTATCCGATCTTCTATCCTGTTAATGAAAAGTATGTGAAAGAGCAAGGGACGAAGTTTGGTTTAGAAGCAAATACAACACTTTATAACGGACCATTTACATTAAGTGATTGGCAACATGAACGTAGCTTCAAAATGACAAAGAGCTCATCATATTGGGACAATAAAGAAGTGAAGCTTGAGGAAGTAAACTTTAATATTGTAAAAGATACGTCTACGCCAATTAATTTATATGAAACAAACGCAGTCGATCGAGCGACGTTATTAGCAGAGTTCATCGATAAATATAAAGGAAAACCAGATTTCAAAACGGTAGAAGATACATCTGTATTCTTCCTTCGCTTAAATCAAAAAGACCCAGCTTTAGCAAATAAAAATATTCGTAAAGCAATTTCTCTTGGTTTTGACCGTAAACCATTCGTTGATACATTATTAAATAACGGTTCTAAGCCAGCGACGGGATTAATTCCTGACAATTTCATTAAAGGGCCGGATAAAAAAGATTTCCGTGTTGAAAATGGAGATATTGTAAAACCAAATGTAAAAGAAGCGAAAAAGTATTGGGAAGCTGGTAAAAAAGAGCTTGGTAAAAACGAAATTGAATTAGAGCTATTAAATGAAGACGTTGAATTATCGAAGAAAACTGGTGAATATTTAAAAGGTGAGTTAGAAAAGAATTTACCAGGTTTAACAGTGAAAATTAAACAACAACCATTCGCGCAAAAACTAAAATTAGAAGATGCGGGCGACTTTGTAATGTCATTCTCTGGATGGAGTGCAGACTTCCCAGATCCAGTTACATATCTTGATATGTTCGTAACTGATGGGGCACAAAATAAAATGAAGTATTCTAATCCGAAGTACGATGAGATTATTATGAAAGCGAAGAAAGATGGAAGCGACGTAAATGCTCGTTGGAAAAACTTACTTGAAGCAGAAAAAATGTTACTTGATGACGCTGCGATTGTTCCAGTATATCAACGTGGTAGAGCATATTTACAAAGAGAAACAATTAAAGATATGTACAACCATAAGTATGGTGGCGAAGTAAGCTTCAAATGGGCATCAGTAGGAAAATAACAAAAAAAGCAGGTGATTACCTGCTTTTTTTAGTACGTACGTTTTTTATAAATGCCTTTTCCGCCAACTTGGTTCCAGCCAGATTGTACATCTAAACTTTTATTAACAAACTTCATTTTTTCTTTCCCACCAAAGAGTTTTTCACCGATGCTATTTGTAATGACACCAATCAATGCTGTTATTCCGATGATGAGGGTAGCAACAATGATAAAATCAGTAAAAAAAGCGATCATATGCAAATTCCCCCTTTGTCTGTCTGTATTTTTATTGTATGAGATAAATGGTAAAAAAGAAAGAAATGTCAGAAAAATATTCGATTTGCTTTAGAAAGCATATAGACATGAGCGGAGAGATTTGTTAGAATAAGAACAAATGTTCCTTTTCGTTTCTAACCTTTAGAGTCTTACATTTCTCAATTGTTTTGTTGGGAAAAGGTAAGAAAACGCTCTCTTTTTAATGGGGAAGATTATGAAACTGTAATTGTATATCAAGTGAAGATTATTGTAGAAAGTAAGTATCAAAAGGGTTGAAGACCGTTGTTAAAGGACAGTTTTACTGAGTATAATCATGTTGCATAGCAGTGGAGTACACGGAGGAATTTTCTCAACTAGCAGTAAATTCACTGTATATTTCTTGCAAAAACTATTGTATAATGATTATAGAAGTTACTTATTAAAAGTAATTATTGTTGCTTACATGAATTGCGATTTTTTACTTTGCTATAAGACAAGTTATCGCGAAAAATTGCGGAAGTTAGAAATTTAAACTGTAATTAGTACAGAATTTGTACTCTTTAAGGAGAGTGAGCTTTGTATGGTAACATTATATAGTTCTCCAAGCTGTACGTCTTGTAGAAAGGCGAAATTATGGCTAGAGGAAAATCATATTCCTTATACAGAACGTAATATTTTCTCAGATCCACTAACGATTGATGAGATTAAAGAGATTTTACGTATGACAGAAAGCGGAACGGATGAGATTATTTCTACTCGTTCAAAAGTTTTCCAAGAATTGAATGTGAACTTAGAGTCTTTACCACTTCAAGATTTATATAAGATGATTCGTGACTATCCAGGTATTTTACGTCGTCCAATTATGATTGACGAAAAACGCCTTCAAGTAGGTTACAACGAAGATGAAATCCGTCGTTTCTTACCACGTACAGTAAGAACGTTCCAATTACGTGAAGCACAGCGTCTTGTAAATTAATTATAATAATATGAAAACCTTCTACCTATTATAGAGTAGAAGGTTTTTTTTTACTGTTTAACATTACGTAATCGCACTTGTTGAACGATAAAGCCTATGCATAAAATGGTGAAAATGAACAAATAAGGGATACTTGTGGCAAAACTAGGATTATGATGAAAAAACGTTGCAAGTCTGTCTTCATGTGTAATCATTTTTCCTGCTGTATAGGCGAGAACTGCTGCTCCGCAATAAATGAGAAATGGAAAGCGTTCCATGAGTATTAAAATAAGTTTGCTTCCCCAAATGATAATCGGGATAGAAATGAATAAACCGATAATTACGAGTGAAAGTCTTCCGTGAGCTGCTCCTGCAATGGCAATAACATTGTCAAACCCCATAACGAGATCCGCGAATACAATTGTACGCACAGCTTGGAATAAAGTCGTTTTTCCTTTGATAGAAGAAAGGTCGTTGTTATTATCAGTGAGTAAATTGACCGCAATTAATGTAAGTAAAATTCCGCCGGTGAGTTGTAAAAATGGGATATCAAGTAAATAGACAGCTAGTATCGTGAGGAGAATTCGTAGCACAATTGCTAACATAGTACCAATCAAAATGGCTTTATTTCGTTTTGCTTCAGGTAAATTTCGGCTAGCTAGTGCGATGACAATTGCGTTATCGCCACCTAGTACAACATCGATACCGACAATCAGTAGTACAGATGTTAAAAACTCTAAGTCCATTCGTCTGCCTCCATTTATGATGTTTTAATAAGCGAAATATATGTATGTGGTGAAGAAAGTTTGTCTAGTTTTGATCCCGCGCTCCCAGGGACAAAATAATCACCTCTAATAGAAGTTTCACTTTATTACAGTGTACGAGGGAATATGGGAATGTATGTCCAAATTTTTTGCGAGCAGTGAATTAGTATAATGGTATATTTATTCCGATTGGTGCGAGCTAATAATCAGTGGAGGATGAAAAAAATACTGATTATTGTTTCACTTTATGTAAAAAGTCGAATACAGATAGGTATATAACTATTTTTGTAAAATAAATCGATTTTATTTCCCTTCTGGAGAATCTTATCATAAAATGAGAGTACAAGAATCTATTGTTTTGTCATATGAGTGGGGAATCCCTTCATAACAATTCTAAGCAGGAAGGGAGCGTTGTATTTTGGATATTGAAAGAATTAATGACCATACGATGAAATTTTTTATTACGTACATTGATATAGAGGATAGAGGGTTTAATCGTGAAGAAATTTGGTATGATCGCGAACGAAGTGAAGAGCTCTTTTGGGAGATGATGGACGAAGCTCGTGATCATGATGATTTCTTTATCGATGGGCCGTTATGGATCCAAGTGCAAGCAGTCGATAAAGGGATTGAAGTACTTGTAACGAAAGCGGAGCTTTCAAAGGATGGACAAAAGCTGGAACTACCAATAGGTGTAGACAAAATTATAGACATTCCTCTAGATGAAGGCATCGAATCATTATTCCAGCAAGAATTAGTGGAAGAGGTAGAAGAACAAGTAGGAACAAACTTTAATGAAGATGGTACGTTTGGCTTTTTAATTAAGTTTAATGATTTTGAAGATGTTATTTCATTAAGTCATCGTCTTATCTTTGAAGATATAAAAGATGAATTACATTCATTTGAGGACCGATATTATGTATATGTGGAATTCGATGAAGTGCTACATGATGAAGAAGAAATTGATCGTATTTTAAGTATTGTATTAGAATATGGAGAAGAATCTACTTTAACGATTCACCGTGTAAGTGAGTATGGGAAACAGGTTGTGAAAGAGCGTGCGCTTGAGACAATTCGCAACAATTTCCCTCCTAAAATGTAGGCCGATTTCTATAGTATGAAATCGGCTTTTTTTATGAAGAATAGGAAGGCTTTCTTAGTAAGGAGGTAAGAGATGAAAAACACGTTAAAACTACTTTTCTTTTTTCTACTATTGTTCGCATTATTTGTTTCATTACGCATGTTTATTGATGTAGCATTTTATTCGGATGTCATTGGGATAAAGGATGTTTCTATTTTAGGTATTATTAGTATTTTATTTACGGTTTCCGCATTTTTAATTGGATGTGTTATTTTCTTAGAAAACCGCCATCCGTCTAAAACACTTACGTGGTTAATCGTACTAGGTATTTTTCCGGTGTTCGGTTTCTTTGCTTATCTTTTATTTGGACAAAATTTTCGTAGAAAAAGAATGTTCCAAAAGAAGGCATTACTCGATGAACAGGCGTTTTTACAATATAAGGGACACGAAGATTACGAAGAACGGATTTTACGAAATCATAAGCATCAAGAATTGTTATTTCGTTTAGCAGATCGACTAGGTGCTTTAAATATTTCATTTCAAACTGAAACGAGGACATTAACAAATGGAGATGAAACGTTTCAGGCAATTTTAGATGGGTTAAATCGAGCGAAACACCACATTCATATGGAGTATTACATTGTGCGTGATGACAAGCTCGGTACAGAAATTAAAGATATTTTAATAAAAAAATCAAAAGAAGGCGTTGTCGTTCGTTTTTTATACGACGCGGTTGGAAGCTTTAAATTATCAAATTCGTATATTGAAGAATTGAATGATGCAGGAGTAGAAATGATTCCATTTTTCCCTGTGCGCTTTCCAATTTTAAATGATAAAATTAATTATCGAAACCACCGAAAAATCGTTATTATAGATGGAAATGAAGGGTTTGTAGGTGGATTAAATATTGGTGATGAGTATTTAGGGAAGGATAAATATTTCGGTTTTTGGCGAGACACGCATTTATATTTACGCGGTGAAGCAGTTCAAAGTTTACAGCTAATTTTCCTTCAAGACTGGTTTTATATGACTGGTGAGGCGGTATTAGCACCTGAATATTTACAAGCGGAAGCAGTTGAGGGTGATCATTGGGGCGGAGTCCAACTTGTTGGAGGTGGACCGGATAATAAATGGGAAACAATTAAACATTTATATTTTGCAATGATTGCTTCAGCTAGGAAATCGATTTGGATTGCAACACCATACTTTATCCCAGATGATGATATTTTATCTGCATTAAAAGTAGCTGCACTTGCTGGTATTGATGTTCGTTTGTTAATGCCAAGTAAGCCAGATAAGCGGACTGTCTTTTATGCATCAAGATCGTACTTTCCGGAGTTATTAGATGCAGGAGTAAAAATATATGAATATGAAAAAGGTTTTCTTCATAGTAAAGTTGTCATCGTGGATTCTGATCTCGCATCAATTGGGACAGCTAATATGGATATGAGAAGTTTTCATTTAAACTTTGAAGTAAATGCCTTTTTATATGATACAGGTAGCATTCGAAAGCTCGTTCAAGATTTTAAAGACGATTTAGAAGAATCCAGTGAAATTCATGTTGACCGATTTCATAAGAGACGTCTTCATAGGCGGATTGTTGAATCGACGTATCGGTTATTATCACCTTTATTATAGAAAGAGATGTCCTAATTTAGGACATCTCTTTTTTTGAGAGGAATTTGTAGTAAATTGTAGAATACAAGAAGTTGAAAGGGTGTGATGGTGGATGTTTATTGCAAGGAGAGAAAACGGAGAGAAAATTCATCTATTATATAACCGGGATGAAGAACGTTTACGCGAAATGCGTAAACGAGAAAAATTCTTTTGTACAGCTTGCGGAAAAGAAGTGCAAATGAAATTAGGAACACAAAAGAGCTGGCATTTTGCTCATAAGAAAGTGGATTCATGTCTTACCTTTTATGAAGCAGAATCTATGTATCATATGCACGGTAAAGAATTGTTATATAGATGGTTAAAACATCAAGATTTTCATGTCGATATAGAGCATTATCTGCCAGTAATCAAGCAACGGCCAGATATTTACGTAGAGAGAGCGGATAGAAAAATTGCGATTGAATATCAATGTGCAAATCTCTCCGTAGAGCAGCTTTCTAAACGAACATACTCGTATTGGCAAGCTGGTATACAGGTCATCTGGATCATTGGTGGAAATCAATTAAAAAAGCAATCTGCATATTGGATGAAATTTTCCTCACTTCTGGCGTTCTCCTTACAATCTTATCCTCAGCCATTTCTTATTTTCTTCTGCCCGAAACAAAAATCGTTTATGAAATGCGCATTTATCACTCCGTTTTCTACAAATGTCTCTTTCTCACATACTATTTATTTACCAACTGATACGACTACTGTTGACATGCTCTTTTCCTCTGTTCCTTTCCAAAAAGAGGTATTAGGACAAGAATGGAAGAGAAAAAAGAACCATTTTCGGCAAAACGCTCTATCTATCTGGAATTATAATCATAAGTCACTACTCCGCCTCTTATATCAATATAAATGTACCCCAGCGAGCTTTCCTTCTGAAATCGGTGTTCCGCTCCCATCCGCGTTTGCTTTTCAAACAAATCCATTTACATGGCAAGCTTTTCTATACATGAAGTGTATAGGTGAGCTTGCGGTAGGGAATTGTATTTCCCTTCAATATGTGTGTAGTTATGTAAAAAAAAATACGGAAATGCGCTTACTTCCGTACTTTTCACAACATATATGGAAAGTAGCGGTTACTGAATATATGACTTTTTTATGTTTTGTAGGCGTGTTGCATAAAGTAGGGACTTATACGTACCGAAAAATGAGGAATATAGTTATGTTACAGGCGGAGGAGGAAGTTAGGAAATATGATGAGATTTGCCTAACTTATGCGCTATCTCTATTTGAGACAAAGTTCAACATGAGAGAAGAAAAAGGGGATATAATAAAGAATGAACGTGAAGGAATTACATAAGAAAAACAGAATTGTACTTAAGTAGAGATATTTAAAGGAGGGCTTACAGAATGTCTGAACAAAATAAAGCAAAAACATTACCAGATCGCAATGAGATTGAAGAAGCAAGCACATGGCGATTAGAAGATATTTTCCAAACAGATGCAGAATGGGAAAAAGAATTCCAAGCTATTAAAGAGCTATTGCCAAAGTTAACTGAATTTAAAGGGAAGCTTGGCGACTCTGCAGACAATTTGCTTGAGGCATTGCAATATGAAGATGAAATTTCAATGCGATTAGGTAAGCTATATACATATGCACATATGCGTTACGATCAAGATACAACAAACTCTGTGTATCAAGCACTGAATGATCGCGCAACAAATTTATACTCACAAGTATCTAGTAGCACAGCGTATATCGTACCTGAAATTTTATCTATTTCAGAAGATACATTGCAAACATTTTTACAAGAAAATCGAGAACTAAGTGTATATGAGCATGCATTAGAAGAAATTACACGTCAACGCCCGCACGTATTATCTGAGGCAGAGGAAGCGTTATTAGCAGAAGCATCTGAAGTGATGAGTGCATCAAGTAATACATTCGGTATGTTGAATAATGCGGATTTGAAATTCCCATCTATTAAAGGTGAGGATGGAGAAGAGGTAGAAATAACACATGGCCGTTACATTCAGTTTTTAGAAAGTGATGATCGTCGTGTTCGCGAAGATGCATTCAAAGCTGTATTTGAAACGTATGGGAAATTTAAGAACACATTTGCAAGTACGTTAAGCGGGGCAGTGAAACGTAATAATTTCAATGCACGTATTCGTAAATATGACTCTGCTCGCCAAGCAGCATTAAGCAATAATAATATTCCTGAAGCAGTATACGATCAACTCGTTGAAACGGTAAATGACAACTTACATTTATTACACCGTTACATTGATATTCGTAAGCGTGCACTAGGACTTGATGAGCTTCATATGTACGATTTATATACACCACTTGTACAAGAAGTGAAAATGAATGTGAAGTATGAAGAAGCGCAAGACCTGTTATTAAAATCTTTAAACGTACTTGGTGATGAATATGTTGAAATTTTAAAAGAAGCATATGAAAATCGCTGGGTAGATGTGTACGAGAATAAAGGCAAACGAAGCGGAGCATATTCATCTGGTGCATACGGAACAAATCCGTATATTTTAATGAACTGGCATGATAATGTAAATAATTTATATACACTTGCTCATGAGTTTGGTCATTCGGTGCATAGTTATTACACAAGAAAGACACAGCCACACGTATACGGTGATTATTCAATCTTCGTTGCAGAGGTAGCATCAACTTGTAATGAAGCGCTTCTAAATGATTATTTATTAAAAACGACAGAAGATAAAAAAGAGCGTCTATATTTATTAAATCATTATTTAGAAGGATTCCGTGGTACTGTATTCCGTCAAACAATGTTTGCAGAGTTCGAGCATATCATTCATAAAAAAGTACAAGAAGGACATGCGGTTACGCCAGATATGTTAACGGAGATCTACTACGATTTAAATAAGAAATATTTCGGGGATGCTTTAGTAATCGATAAAGAAATCGGTTTAGAATGGTCTCGTATTCCGCACTTCTATTACAACTATTACGTATATCAATACGCAACAGGATTTAGTGCAGCGACTGCGTTATCTAAACAAATTTTAGAAGAAGGGCAACCAGCAGTAGAACGTTACATTAACGAATTCTTAAAAGCGGGAAGCTCCGATTATCCAATTGAAGTGTTGAAAAAAGCAGGAGTTGATATGGCATCTCCTGAACCAGTGAAAGAGGCACTTCAAGTATTTGAAGAGAAATTAAATGAATTAGAAGCGTTATTATTTGAAGAAAAGTAATGAGAAAAGACGAGGGATTTTATCCTCGTCTTTTTTGTTTGAAAATGTTTTTGTCGATATTTGTCGATAAAATAAGGAGGATTTCCTTACTTTTTCTAAATTAGAAGGCAGTTTTACAGTTGATTTTTGTAATTAAAATCCTTTAAATCGTTTTCTATAGTTGAAATAAGAGACAGCGATGACGATAACTCCGAATAAAAGAGGAAAGGCAATAATTTTAGGGAAAGCTTGTAATAGAGAGAGGATATACAAGAAAAAAGAAACAATAACACATAGAAAGATAAGAAAAATATGAGATTTTTTCATAAGGAAACCTCCTAAATTGCTTTTTTTATAGCTTATTCAAGAATGAAAACGTTTAGAATGTGACAAAAATGTGAAATTCGACAAAAGGGGTTGTCATCTGACGTCGAATCTTGTAATATAATAAGCGTGAACGAATTCACATACAAACATATACCCCTTTGTTTGAACGTGAAAATTTCTCCCATCCCCTTTAATATTTTTATAAGCCGTAAAGAAAAAGACCTGGTGTTTACACCAGGTCTTTTTCTGTTGCTATCCATTTCCAATAACGCTCGCACTTCACTTCAATCATTTGTACTTTTCGTTTTAGTTGTAATTTTTTTAGTTCACGCTCTATTTCTTGCTGAGGGCAGTCATATATAAATGAGATTTCCTTTGAAGAAATAAATTGTGTTGCTTCTAGTAATGCTTCTAAAGGAGGTAATGGTTCTGGCTCAATTTCGCATTTTACCAGTTCTTTTAATAGCTGTACGTATACATCATAGGAATAAATCCCTGTGATTTTAATACCTTCCTCATCTGAATTTGCATGAAAAAATAGGAGGGAAGGTATTTCTGTAATATGCATCTCATTTGTGAATTTTAGGTCGCATTGGAAAGCTTTTTTTGCGCTAACTGAGTGTAGGTCTTTTTTAAATTCCTCTACATCAATGCCACTATCTTTAGCACATGTAAGCAATAATTCACAGTCAGGGTTTGATACATTTTCAAGAAAAATGTATTCTTGGAGTTTTCGCAAAAACTTCGAACCTGCTTTTCGGCCTTGCAACTCCGCCGCCTTAATTGCCATCGAAACTAAATACGGTGTTGACGACGCCTCTTGCATATGTACTTTTCCATCACATGAAAAACCTTGTAAACTTGTTGTCTTTTCCCACACAAATCGAATATTAGCAGGTTTATTCCATTTGTGTGAGGAAGCGTTTGCCCCGTCCACTTTTCCTGTTACTATATGACGAATAGAGAAGTATTTCCCATACTCAAGCCATAGTTTAATAATAAATGGCTCGATATCCCAGCAATCTTTACAAAGTGGATCAATAAATAAATATGCTTCTACAGATTTATGCTCGCATGTGGAAGGAGAAGGCATATTTATATGCTTTGCTTCCTGCTTATCCATTACACTTCACCTGTTTCATTTGGAGTATTGACCATATGTTGAGCAGTTAATGCTAAACGTTCAAAAACAAACTCTCTTATATGACCGTGCACTCCTGTATCATCCATTGCTTGCTCCATACATGACAGCCAAGCTTCTGCGCGTTTTGGAGTAATCTCAAACGGAAGATGGCGTGCTCTTAGCATAGGATGCCCATGTTCTTCAGTGTATAAATTAGGACCACCTAAATATTGTGTTAAAAATTGTTTCTGCTTCCTAGCAGTTTCTGTTAAATCATCCGGGAAGATCGGAGATAAGTCAGGGTGTTCACTGACATAGGAATAAAATGTATCCACTAATGTTGCAATGCATTGTTCACCGCCAATTGCTTCAAATGGTGTCATCGGTTGCTTGCTCATCCTTTATAAACTCCTTTTTCCATGAAATGTATATCTATTGTAGCAATGGAATGTTATGAAGAGCAACTAAACAGCCTTCATAACATTCTTTGCTTATTCTATATGTTGCTAATAAATCTTTTGCTTTTCAAAAAGGTGAAATGTAGCCGTAAGTACAGCTCTTCTTCACTGATGGAAATTTTACTTTAGCGCTCTTCGTTTTGTTTGGCAAGGAAAAAGCGTTTTACTTTGTTGTTTGTATGACGAACTGGTACGTTATGTTGCTTTAATAACCTTATAAATGCTGCTTTACCGGTCTTTTCATCTTGCACTTCGTATTCAATTTCATAATCATCGTGATTGTAATAGAAACTATGATCAAAGACAAGCGTTCCGCCTTCAAATAATATTTCAGCTCTTTCTGTTGTTAAACTACCCATATAAGTTAAAGAGGAAACGGGAATTTGTAATTTGTGTAGCTGATCCATTACAGTTCCTTGAATGATTGTGTTTGTTTCCATCATAAGTTGTGCTTCTTTTTCTGTTACAGACTGATGAGTTTCTAATAAACCAATTTCAGCAGGTTGTTTTAATGTTAATGTATAAGTTCCATCTTTATGACGAATACGAAGTGCAGAGCCCGTATCTTTTAAAGAGAAGTGAGGCGTTTCAAAGTAGTGATTTACTTGTTTTGTAAATGCTTCAATAGAAAAAGATTTGCATAATGTTTGGAATTCTTCCTCTGTAACCATATTTTTAAATTCAATTTCAATTTCTTGTGTCATTGTATGCGCTCCTTTTGAAAAATAATTCTTTCCACATTATCGCTTTTTCGCAAATTTGGTTCAATGTTTTATTTGTTTGCGTCCATGTTATGATACAATAATACTGTTAAGTAAGACAGGAAGTTGAGATGGAGGAGTTCGAGTATGCAAAATAAAATTCAAGTTAAGAGCGTAGAAACGAGAGAGAATGCGCTTATTTTTTGTGCGGAAAATACTGAAATAGAGGTAAAGGAGTTAAGTGCGCGTAATCACGTACTTGTAGACTCAGACAATTTATCATTTTTATATATCTTAGAAAATGAATCATCTTTCATTTATGTAAGTATTCCGCATACATGCTGGGAAGCAATGCATGAAGCGATGAATAAAGATACAGCGATGTTTATTCGCGTGAATGATGTTGAAATAGAATTAGAAGGATTAAAAGAAGAAGTAGAATATTTAGTTGAAAATATTGAAGGTAATGCAAATTACGGAGAAGAACTAGTAACTGCTGTAGAAAAAGTGTTTCTATAAGCAAATGGATTGATTTTGGTGGTGGTTGAAATGAATCGTAATTGGGAAGAATTTTTAGCACCGTATCACCAAGCGGTGGCGGAGCTGAAAGTGAAACTAAAAGGAATGCGTACTCAATTTGCAATGTTAACGGAGCATTCTCCAATTGAGTTTGTAACAGGAAGGGTAAAGTCGGTTGCAAGTATTATTGATAAAGCGGAGAAGAGAAATGTACCGCTAGACCGAATTAGAGAAGATATGCAGGACATCGCGGGCCTTCGAATGATGTGTCAATTCGTAGATGAGATTAAGCCTGTTGTAGAATATCTTCGAAAACGAAATGATTTTGACATTGTAGAAGAACGTGATTATGTAACGCAAAAGAAAGATAGCGGCTATCGCTCTTACCACGTTGTCATTAGTTATCCTGTTCAAACGATACAGGGGGAGAAAAAAGTGTTAGTTGAAATTCAAATTCGCACGTTAGCAATGAATTTTTGGGCAACGATTGAGCATTCTTTAAATTACAAATATAGTGGACGTTTTCCTGAAGATATTAAAATACGCTTACAACGTGCAGCGGAAGCGGCATTTTTATTAGATGAAGAAATGTCTTCCATTCGTCTTGAAATTCAAGAAGCGCAAAAGGTCTTTTCACGAAAGCAGGAAACGAAAGATTCTGAATCATAAACTAAAGGGTGTTGGGCGATGAAATTTACAATTATGTCAAAGGGAGATCAATCATCAGATACACTAGCAAGTACGATGAAAGAATACTTGTTAGATTTTGGGTTTACAATGGATGAAAAGGAACCTGATATTATAATTTCTGTTGGGGGAGATGGAACGCTTTTATATGCATTCCATCGTTACTATAATCGATTAGATGAAACCGCATTTGTTGGTGTACATACAGGGCATTTAGGTTTCTATGCAGATTGGTTACCGACGGAAGTAGAGAAGTTGGTGATTGCAATCGCTAAAACACCGTTCCAAGTGGTGGAATATCCACTTTTAGAAGTGATTATTCGCTATGTGAATGGTAGTAAAGAGTCGCAGTATTTGGCGATGAATGAAGCGACTGTAAAAAGTGCAGAAGGTACATTAGTAACAGAAGTGGAAATACGCGGAGAGTATTTCGAAACGTTTCGCGGAGATGGTCTTTGTATTTCTACTCCTTCAGGAAGTACCGCGTATAATAAGGCGCTTGGCGGAGCAATTATTCACCCTTCTATTGAAGCGATTCAAATTGCAGAAATGGCATCTATCAACAATCGTGTATTTCGTACGGTAGGTTCGCCGCTCGTACTGCCGAAGCATCATACATGCGTTTTAAAGCCGGCTGCAGGAATGAACATGCAAATTACCGTGGATCATTTGACGATGGTTCATCAAGATGTGAAATCAATTCAGTATCGCGTTGCAAACGAGAAAGTACGATTTGTTCGTTTCCGTCCGTTCCCATTCTGGAAACGTGTTCGTGACTCGTTTGTTGCAGATAAATAGAGAGGGTTTATATATTTGAACAGATTTACATTGAAATGGGATATAGGGCTGGCTGAAGAGGGAACTTTAGTTAGAGAATTTTTGAAAACAAAAGGGATTTCGAAAGCTGCTTTAACGGATATAAAGTTCCGCGGGGGAGCAATTGAAGTAAACGGTCAACACACAAGTGTTCGTCACAAGTTACAAGCTGGTGAAGAGTTACAAATCTTTTTTCCAGTGGAGGAAAGAAGTGAAGGGATGGAAGTGGAAGATATCCCTTTATGTATCGTATATGAAGATGATGCGGTTCTTGTTATAAATAAAGAAGCAAATATGTCGACGATTCCGTCTAGGGAGCACCCGTCAGGAAGTATTGCAAACGCTCTTTTATATCATTATGATAAACAAAATCTTGCAAGTACGGTGCACATTGTGACGAGGTTAGACCGTGATACTTCAGGGCTTATGTTAATTGCGAAAAATAGATTCGTTCACCACCTTTTATCGAAGCAGCATCAACAAAAAGGGGTGAAACGAACGTATGAGGCAATCGTTCATGGGACTATTTTAGAAGAAGTAGGAACGATTGACGCGCCAATCGGACGAAAAGCGGATAGTATTATCGAGCGAACTGTCTGTGAAGATGGTCAAAGAGCTGTTACTCATTTTAGAGTGATGGAGAGTTCTTCCGATAAGACGCATGTAGCGCTTGAGCTCGAGACGGGAAGAACACATCAAATTCGTGTACATATGGCATATATAGGAAATCCGCTACTTGGGGATGATCTATACGGTGGCCGAAGAGATGTGATAAAACGTCAAGCGCTGCATAGTACATCTTTGACGTTTTATCATCCTATTTTAGAAAAGGGAATGACTTTTACCGTAAGTATCCCAGAGGATATGCAATACGCTTTACATAACAATTAAAAGGGAACAAAATTCTTATCATAAAAAGAATTTTGTTCCCTTTTTTTAGCGAAATAATATTAAAATTTGATTTTCACCAGTACGTTTTATAACGAAAAAGCCACTTTCAGCTTTTGTGGCAATGCCGTCATCATTTGGACGACAATATCCGTGTGCTTCGCAAGTGCCGTCATCACGTACTAACATTTGTCCAATTAATCCGACAGGAAGCCACTCAGTACGGTCTCTTCTTGATATATACTTACAAGCTGGATCCCATTCTGTATTTAAAAGGGGTCGTATTTCTTGCGTATCCGTACGCGTATATTGACGTTTTCCGAAGCTATCTGTTTCATAGCGTTTTTGCCAACTTAAAGCACCGCTATTTCCTATGAGAGCAGGAGTAGCGCTGGATATGCCTAATATGAATGTATCATTTGAAGTAGCTTTTCGAATTTTTTCTTCGCTACTAAATGTAATGAAATAGCCGATATCAATAGGGCTATGATCTGCTGCCTCAAACATTTGTGCAAAATCAGTACCACCTGCATTGTAAGAAGCACCATCGATATACATTTCTCCGTTATGGGCAAGCCATTTGGCACCTATATTATAATCAGTGTCATTTGTCCCATTTGCGATAAACCAGGAATAAGCTTCTTCTGCTGTACCAAATTTCCCCATAATATGGCTGCCTGCAAAATTAGCTGTTGATGTATGATTTCCTTCCGCATGAGATGAGAATCCGTTAGCGATAGTTGCGGTTCCTTCTGCATGTGCTGCTTCGCCCAAAGCAATTGCATGTTTTCCTTCTGCATGAGAATAAGAGCCGCCTGCTGTCGTTTCACTTCCTTCGCTATGCGAACTATGTCCAGTTGCCTTTGTTTTTGTGCCTTCTGCATGAGAAAAGGGACCCGTTGCATGTGTAAGAAGCCCTTCTGCATGTGAAGCGATTCCATCAGCTTTAGATTGAAGTCCTTCTTTATATGCGTGACGAGCTCCTTTGTTATTTTCTTTTTTTATAGGTGTAGGTACAGGAGCCTGAATAGGGGCGGATCTTTCTATTTGTACATCGTTGCCCGAGATTAATGCTTCTTTTATTTTTTTTACTTGATTTATAATAGTAGCTGGAATTTCTGGTTGTACTTTTTCCTTTATTGCTGCAGGAATGTTTTCTTCTATATTTTCTTGTATCTTTTTCGAATTAAGCACAGGTTCATCATTATTAGAAGCGAGCTTCTTTTTTTGTTTTGCTTTTATTTTCCTGCTATCTATAATTCGCCTCATAACAGCATTTTCTAAAGAGATATATTTTTCTCTCGGTTTGCTTTTTTTTGATGACTCTTGTTCTTCTATTTCTTCTATAGCTGCCGCTCGAATACTGCACCAGTTGTTAATTCCATACATGGGATGGTATAAAGGGTGGAATTTTCTTTTTTGTTTAGAAGATTTTTTCTTCATTCCGTCACCTCCTGCGACAGTATATGCCGTGCAATTAAAAAAAGATGCACTTTATTGCATCTTTTTTTAATTGCTTTATCTAGTTTTAGTGTGGAATATGTCTAGAAAACACCATGATCCTCTGCAAATCGTGAATTGTATTAAGTAGAGGTATTTATCCCGATTGGTGCGGGCTAATAATCAGTGGGGGATGAACAAAACCCCCACTGATTAAAGTTTCACTTTATGAAATTGGGCGGAACTTTTCAGGGACAAAAGGTAGGGAAGAAGGGACAGAAACGGTCTCCAACTCAGGGTAACGTAGTCCAGTTAGTTTACCACCAAATACAGCACCAGTATCAATATTGACTGTATGATTCACAAAGCGAGGTTCATTGACAGGTGTATGTCCATAAACAATCCATGTTTCACCCTTATACTCTTTCGCCCAATCTTGGCGGACAGGTGAGCCGTCAGGGTGTTTTTCGCCTGTAATATCACCATATAATACAAAGGTTTCTACTTTTTTATCTTGTCTTCCTATGTAATCTTGCCGAATACCAGCGTGACAGACGGTTAATTTTTTTTCATCCAGTATGTGATATAGCGGTGATTGTTCGTAAAGAGTAATGAATTTTTCTTTTATTATTTGTTGCTTATTAGAAGGCAATGCTTCATATTCTGCAACAGTTGTTTCGAGCCCATGAGCGATTGTAACATTACGTCCAAGGAAGAAACGATACAGTTTATTACAGTGATTCCCTGGAGCATAATAAGCATCTTTTCTATTTATTACGAGCTCCCATACAATTTCAATCATCCGTAATGAATGAGGACCTCGGTCTGTAATATCACCAACGAATGCAAGCCTTCGTTTTGCGTTATGAATTGGGATACCACTATCCCAGCTATACCCTAGTTTCGTTGTTAAATCTTGAAACTCTTGGAAGCATCCGTGAATATCACCTATAATGTCATATTTCATATTTAAACCTCCAGCTCATTTTTTCATTAGTATATCTAAAATGGACATAGAAAAAAACCATACCGTTTTTCGATATGGTTCATTTAAACATAAAGATTTTAGTTCTTGAGCGTACGTTTAAAATAAATCCAATAGCAACCATATATGTGAGCAGTGAACTCCCGCCGTAGCTCATAAGCGGTAACGTTATTCCTGTAATAGGGAGTAAACCAATTGTCATCCCAATATTTTGGAATACTTGGAACGTAAACATTCCAATTGTACCAGCGCAAATATAACTACCGAAAGGTTCATTGCTTTCTAAAGCGATATGGATCATTCGGTAAATGAGTAAGAAAAAAAATGAAATAATAACACTTGCTCCTAAAAAACCGAATTGTTCAGCGATATTTGTAAAAATAAAATCTGTATGTGGCTCTGGAAAATATACTTGTCTATTTTCCCATCCTTTTCCTTGCATCTCTCCTGATCCAGTAGCTAAAAATGCTTGTCTTAATTGATATCCTTGTGCGTCATATTCATAAGGTGCAAGCCAACCATAGAAGCGATTTAATTGATATTCTTTTAGAATGTGCTCTTTAAAGAACTCTGTATGCGTGAAATAAATATATGTTAAGGTAGAGCCTATGGCGAAAATACCGGAGGTTAATCCGAGGATAAAGCGCCAACGTATACCAGAAACTAAAACCATTGTTGCAAGCATCGCTGAAATGACCATTGTGTTTCCTAAATCAGGTTCTTTTGCGATTAGAAGTAGTGGAGGTAAACTAGCTGCAAATATTTTTAAAAGTAAAATGAAATCTTCACGAGTTGTCCGAAAAAGGTATTTTTCATTATGATTCGCTATAATTCGTCCAACGACGATAATCAAAAATAATTTCATAATTTCAGAAGGCTGAAAGTTTCCGATGCCTGGAAGTCTGTACCATGCGGTAGCCCCTTTAATTGTAACGGCGCCAGGAACTTGAAGTTCTAGGCCAATTAGAAGTATGAGTGCAAAGCTATATAAATACCAAGCAATTTGTTTATAGCGATCGAAATCAATAACCATAATAACACCAATGGCGATAAATCCAATGGCATACCATTGGATTTGTTTTAATACAAAATTTACGTTTTGTAAAAATGGTGGTAAAGAAGCTTGTGCACTTGCGATAGCAAAGCAGCTAACAATCCCAATGGCAAATAAAATGAATATTAATATGTAGTCTATTTGATATTGAGTGTTCGGATCTTTCACTGTATGAATTCCTTTCTACTGCTCTCTATATTAGTGGGTTTTAGTTGGTGCATCACATAGTTTAAAAAGAATGTATGAACTATACGCATTATTCACGTAAAGCTCACACATTTTATTTTCGCAGAATAGACTAATGATGTAGCTCTTTTATAATTATGTCCAAACAATGGGAAAGACGTACATGTGCATCTGGAATGAGGTTTGGTAGCTGGCTATAATATTCTAAGGAACCTTTACACCATTTATAAGCGCTAATTAGACCTAGTCTATAATCTGTATTATCTTGTAAAAATCCGTATTCTTTTGAAGTTATAACGAGGTGCGTAAAATCCTCAGATCCTTCAAGGAGCTTGCTGTGTATTTGTTGCCCAGTATGGTAGCGAAATTGGCTTAAAGGTTCGGATATGTATACTGCGTCTCCTTTAGAAAGTAAGGAAATCCATGATGCCATATCGACACTACAAGAATAGTGCCTTCCTTTTAGCGTGCCGAAAGGTTCAGTGAGTAACTGTTTTCTAAACAGAATAGTTGTAGGCTCACCGATAATGTTATGTCCACCTTTTAACATCCAGTCGCCTAAAAATATTCCGTTTAATTGAATGTCTTCGCTATATAATCTTTGTGTTGGATGAGCATCTCCAATTAAATTCCCGTGATCATCAATACGTACTCGATAAGAAGTTATAAGAACGAGATTTTTATTTGTGTCTTGCTCAAAATAAGCCATCATTTTTTGTATTTTATGATTATAAAACACATCATCGTCCATTAAAAAATTTATATACTCCCCATTAGATTTCTCTAAGAGCATAAGATCGTTATGAAATTGTCCTAAAGTAGTGGTATTTCGAATGTATGTTATGTTTTTATAATTAGGTAAATACTGTTCATTTATTAAGATTTCTGTTTCATCATTTGTACTATCGTCTCCTATAATAATTTCAATGTTTGGATAAGTTTGTGCCAATGCACTTTCTAGAGCGATTTTGAAATAATGTGGTCGATTATAAGTGGGAATAAGGATGGAAACGAGAGGTGACTTTTTTTTATTATTCATACGAAACTACCTTTCAGAAGCTTTTTTTGTAAGAACGATATCTTGATAACTTGTATATTCATTTCTGCCGCACCATAAACCATAATGCGGTTTATTAATTACCTCTAAGCCATGTTTATTTAATAAGGTGCGGATATCTTCTTCAGGATAGGCAACTGCGAAATTAGGAATATCTTTATTCACAACATAACAATTTTCAATTTGATGATAAAAACCTAATGTACTTAGCCCAGAATTTAAGTAATAGGATGATTCAGGGTTAATGAGAAAGAAGGTAATAAAACATCTCCCATCTTTTTTTAGAACACGTACAATCTCAGATACGTAATGTTCTAATTCTTTCGGAAGGAGATGGGTAAATACAGAAGTTAAAAAAATAAAATCGAATGAATCGTCTTCATATGGAAATTTGTATTGAGAAGCATCTTCTTTTCCTTCTGGGTTGTAGAATTGATTATATATATCAACGTGTTCAAAATGGAAATTGCTACGGGCAGTTGAAATATTATTTTTGCACCATGTAATGCCATCTTTAAATAAATCAAATCCATAATAAGCTCCATCATCACCTAAGTAATTCATTAATGGAACAGCCATTCGACCGACACCACAACCTACATCTAACACTGTTTCATTGGATTTTAAACTACCAATTTGAATAAAATGCTTTATGAATTCTTTTCCAACCTTTTGAAAGTCGCCACCTACATATTGGACGAGTTCGGGAGGTGGGATTAATGCGATTTTTTTTTCAAGCTCGCTCATAATTTCACTCCTTCCTTGTAGTAAATAGGGAACCAACATTTTTAACATGCAGCTAACATTTTATAGTGGGAGGGGAAACGATATTAGAACTGTTGCGATATGTAAAAAGCTCCCTAGAACAACTGGAAATAGTAATGGGAGCTTTTGTTTTTATTTATCATGCTATTGGCGAAGGCTAATAATTAGTGTGAGATGGAGAAACCCTAACTGAATAAAGTTTCGCCCTATTCTTTTCGCCAATAAACCCCGAATACATCAATTTTAGTAATAGGAGCTTTTAAGTTTCTTTGATTTCTAAAGTCTGTCACGGCCTCTGCGCAAGCTGGTAGTCCATAGTCATCAATAATAATATAGCCACCCTTAGAAACTTTATCGTATAAGTTCACGAGACCATCCATTGTGGATTCATACATATCACCGTCAAGGCGTGCAATTGCGATTTTTTCTATTGGTGCTGTTGGTAAAGTATCTTTAAACCAGCCTTTTAAAAATTTTACTTGATCATTTAATAAATCATATTTTCTAAAATTCTCTTGTACTTGTTCTAAAGAAACGCGTAAGTAATCGAAAGAGTGTAAATAATCTCCGTAATCTTTCGGATAGTGTTCTAAATTCGGTGTTGGCAAACCTTCAAATGAATCTGCAACCCACACATTACGATCAGTAATGTTATTTGCCTGTAAAAAACCATTCATAAAAATGCACGATCCCCCGCGCCACACACCTGTTTCAATAAAATCACCTTCTATATTTTCACGGACAACTGTTTCTAGTGCTTCATGTAATTGATTCATTCGTTCCCGGCCGATCATACTGTGTGCTGCTCTTGGCCAATCCATCCCATCTTGACGTTCACTTTTTAAAACATCTGGTTTCACAATTTTCAAGTTATGGTTTTCAGCATATTGCTTAATGAATAAAGGAAGTGGTACGGTAACTGGTTCATATGGAAGTTCCTTAGAAATATGTAATGAAGCAGGTAAGTATGGCTCATACTCTAGCCATATTTCAAATAAAATTGTTTTCTTTAACAACTCGAGATAAAGCTGAACAGCAAATTTATTTTCCATATTTGTGCCTCCTGCAAAATGTCATACAACAATATGATTATGTAGATAGTGAAAGTTTCATGCTTGAATTCATAATTGAAAAAGCAGTAAAACTGATATCAGTTTTACTGCTAAGTAAAAAAATTAAGCGATTTTTTCAATAATAATGGATGCACTTGTACCAAGAGCTAGAGATAATCCAAGTCCTGTAACGACAGCTTCAACCATTGATGGCGTTATTGTAATTTGTGTAATTGCCTGGATAACGAGAGGCGCTCCAAGTGAGATTAAACTTGTTCCAGCGCCAGGTATATTAACGCCGTTCACTTGAATTGCAAGGCTACCTAATATACTTACTGCTGCAGTATATGCGATAACAGTAATTTTATAGAATCCAGTTTCACTTATGATGAAAGTATCAGCGTCTAATTGAGAAATTGCTGTACCAAACTGAGATCCAACCGTGTTAAACGGTACAGGATCATTAATTCCAAGAGCTAAAGAAACTGTAGCAGAGTTAAATGCATACAATCCTGCTGGAAGTCCTAATCCAGATGGCCCAGATGGCCCAGTCGGCCCAGTCGGCCCAGTCGGCCCAGTCGGTCCAGTCGGCCCGGTAGGTCCAGTTGCGCCAGTGTCTCCAGTCGGCCCAGTCGGTCCAGTTGCGCCAGTGTCTCCAGTCGGCCCAGTCGGTCCAGTTGCACCAGTGTCTCCAGTCGGCCCAGTCGGTCCAGTTGCGCCAGTTGTACCAGTGTCTCCAGTCGGCCCGGTAGGTCCAGTCGCGCCAGTTGTACCAGTGTCTCCAGTCGGCCCAGTCGGCCCAGTCGGCCCAGTAGGTACGGTAGGTCCAGTCGGCCCAGTAGGTCCAGTCGGCCCGGTTGGAAGTGTAAACGGTGGTATTGGTGGTAAAGTTGGACCTACAAGATTAGGATCAAATGCACTAGCTGATAAGAATTCATCAGGATTTAAGCCATCTGAATAATTATTATTTGACATAAATTCACCTCCATAAAGCTTTCATTATATAGTAGATGCAAAATCACAAGAAAATGACACGGACATTTGAATTATTAAAAAGAAATCTTAAATAGCTTGAACAAGTTAAAAAAATGGAAAGTTTATTGTATGTATAACATATGATTGAGTTGGAAGAGGGTGATTATGTTGAACAAGCAAGGAATTACAATTAGTCTATGTATGATTGTTCGCGATGAGGAAAATACAATAGATCGATGTTTGGACGCGGTAGAAAAAATTGTTGATGAAATTATTGTAGTTGATACAGGATCCACTGATCGAACGAAGGAAATTGTAGCAAAATACACTTCTAACATACACGATTTTCCGTGGATTGATGACTTTGCGGCAGCTAGAAATTTTGCGTTTTCAAAAGCAACGCAAGAATATATATTATGGTTAGATGCTGACGATGTGTTATTAGAGGAAGCTCAAGAATCACTGAAAACATTAAAACGAGAGTTAGATGGTAAAGTTGACGCTGTTTCTATGCCTTATTATCTTGTAATGGATTCTAATGGGAAACCTTTATATTGCACAAGAAGATATCGACTTGTAAAGCGTGAAAAACAATTTCAATGGTTTGGAAAGGTGCATGAGTATTTAGCTGTTTCTGGTGAGATTTACAATAGTAATGTCGCCATTACACATAAGAAAGAAAAAGAAATAACGAATCGTAATTTGAAAATTTTTCAAAATGCTGTAGCAGCTGGAGAAGAATTAAGCCCGAGAGATTTATTTTATTACGGTAATGAATCTATGGATAATCAAAAATACGACGATGCGGTTCTTCTGTATGAAACATTTCTTAATCAAGAGGAAGGATGGCATGAAGAGAAAATTTATGCATGTGGTAAGTTAGGAGATTGTTATGCGAAGTTAGGAGACTGGGAGAAGGCAGTTGAAACTTGTACGAAGTCGTTTCGTTATGGTATTCCTAGAGGAGAGAATTGTACAAGAATAGGATATATATATATGGAACAACAAAAGTATAATGAAGCGATATTTTGGTTTAAGCTAGCAACTGAAGTGCCGCTAGCAGAGGATAGTCCTTTTCACAGTCCGGCTAGTTATACGTGGATTCCATATTTACAAATGTGTATTTGTTATAGCAGATTAGGAGATCAAGATAAAGCTTATTATTATAATGAATTGGCAGCTTCTTATGTTCCGAATAATGCTGCGATTGAATATAACCGTAAATATTTTAGAGGCATCTATGATAAACAATATAAAATGTAATTTGTTCTATTTTTAGGAAATGACTTGTCGCTATTCTAATGATAGTAGAATGGCTATATATTAGATTATCGGTAATGCAACCAATAGAGATGGCATCCTTTGTAGAATATCTTTTGTTTATATTTCAAATTCAATTTGCATAAGGAGTGTGTGAAATGAATCGGGAGAAAAGTTCTTTATACGAAGAAAAATCTGAACATTATTATAATGCGATAAATCCTAATTTATTCAAGCATATAAAAAAGGAATGGCAAGAAGTTCTTGATATTGGTTGCTCGAGCGGTGCATTAGGAGCGGCTATAAAAGAAAATGGAGCACGTGTATCAGGAATTGAGGCGTTCCCAGAGGCTGCCGAAAAAGCGAAAGAAAAACTAGATCATGTTATTTTAGGTGATATAGAAACAATGGATCTTCCTTATGAGAAGGAACAATTTGATTGTGTCATATTCGGGGATGTATTAGAGCATTTATTTGATCCGTGGGCTGTTATAAAGAAAGTAAAGCCATATATAAAAGAAAATGGTGTGATTTTAGCTAGCATACCAAACGTTGCGCACATTTCAGTATTAGCTCCCTTACTCGCTGGAAATTGGACGTATACAGAATATGGATTATTAGATAAAACGCATATTCGTTTCTTTACTTTTAATGAAATGCTAAGAATGTTTTTAAAAGCAGGATATTCTATTAGTAAAGTAGATCGTGTATATGTTGATCATAAAATATATGAGCCACTTATTGAAGAGTTATATGGAATTTGTAAAAAGTATCGTCTTGGAAGTGGCTTCATGGCTGAGACAGTTGTATTTCAATATATTATTGAAGCAGAAAAATCACAATTATGAGTGCTGCAGAAAAAACAATACTATTTGTTACATGTATAAATGATCGGAAATTGTATGCACAATGTGCGCGACATATATTGAAATTGGCAGTACCTCCTGGGTATACTATACAATTTATGCCGATTCGAAATGCAAAAAGTATGACGAGCGGATACAATCAAGCCATTTCACATCCAGCGAAGTATAAAGTGTATTTACACCAAGATGTCTTTATTATAAATGGAGCCTTTCTATACGGATTAATTCAATTATTTGAGGAGCATGAACATCTTGGGATGATTGGGATGGTTGGATCCCAATATGTTCCTCCAAATGGTGTATGGAACGAAGGGCGTGGGATTGTCGGGAAAGTCATTGGTTATATGAACGATTTGTTTTATATGGCAAGTTTAGAGCAACCATTTCATGAATCGAAAACATTTATTCCTGTGGAATGTATTGACGGTTTATTGATGGCGACACAATATGATATTCCGTGGCGAGAGGACTTATTTGATGGGTTTGATTTTTATGATGTATCCCAATCTTTTGAATTTAAAAAAGCTGGGTATACAGTCGGTGTCCCTGTGCAGCGTGATGCTTGGTGTATTCATTATCATTTCGATGTAAATATGACGAACTATGAAAAGTATAGAAAAGTATTTGTAGAGAACTATATGTCAGATGTGAATAAGGAAGAATAGAGGGCTACAAAATGAAAGATCATACAATATTAGTTGTTGTTTGTGTAAATAATGAAGAGCTTTTCGAGCAATGCGAAAGGCAAATAAGAAACATTGTTGTTCCCCCTGGCTATGTAGTGCAAATTTTTCCGATACGAGATGCGAAAAGTATGGCAAGTGCGTACAATCGAGTACTTTCATATCCGGCGAAATATAAAGTATATATACATCAAGATACTTACCTTATTAATCGTGATATGTTTTGTACCCTCATTTCTCTTTTTAAAGAAAATGAAAAGCTTGGTTTAATTGGAGTAGCTGGTGCTCAGTTTTTACCGAGTAACGGGGTATGGTGGGAAGGGAAAAATTTAGTAGGGAAAGTGATTGAGTACAGAAGACAGAATTATCAATTATTAAATTTGGATCTAGGGTTTTATGGAAATCAATCTTTTATGTCAGTGCAAGCAATCGATGGTTTACTCATGGCAACGCAGTATGATATTCCGTGGCGAGAGGATTTGTTTCAAGGATTTCATTTCTATGATGTGTCACAGTCTTTAGAATTTCAAAAGGCTGGATATTTAATTGGTATCCCTAATCAAGCAAATCTATGGTGTATTCATTACAACGGAGATGAGTTTGATGCGGATACATATGAGAAATACCGGGAAATTTTTGTGGAACATTATAAAGAGGTGCTATCTCCATCATAAGGGAGAGATGAAGGATGAAAGGGATTATTTTAGCAGGCGGGACAGGATCGAGATTATATCCAATAACGAAAGTAACGAATAAACATTTACTTCCCGTTGGGCGGTATCCGATGATTTATCATGCGGTATATAAGCTGAAGCGATGTGAAATTACAGATATTATGATTATTACCGGTAAAGAGCATATGGGAGATGTTGTGAGCTTTCTAGGAAGTGGTCAAGAGTTTGGTGTATCCTTTACGTATCGTGTGCAAGATAAGGCGGGTGGGATTGCGCAGGCACTAGGACTTTGTGAAGATTTCGTAGGAAATGATCGGATGGTAGTTATATTAGGAGATAATATCTTTTCAGATGATATTTGCCCGTATGTTGAAGAGTTTACAAGTCAAAAAGAAGGGGCTAAAGTGCTGCTTCAATCTGTAGAAGATCCCGAGCGATTTGGTGTAGCGCATATTCAAGGCCGAAAAATAATTGGAATTGAAGAAAAGCCGAATGAGCCGAAAAGTTCTTATGCTGTTACGGGAATTTATTTGTATGATTCGAAAGTCTTTTCTTATATAAAAGAATTAAAACCTTCCGCAAGAGGGGAACTTGAAATTACAGATATAAATAATTGGTATTTAAAACGAGGAGTACTTACTTATAATGAAATGAGCGGCTGGTGGACTGATGCGGGAACGCATGCTTCTCTTCAAAGAGCGAATACGTTAGCGCGGGATATAAACTTTGGGAAACAGTTTAATGGAGAATAGGTGAAAATATGAAAGTTGTAGAAACAAATTTTACCGATGCGAAATTGTTAGAACCGAGATTGTTTGAAGACGAGCGAGGTTTTTTTACTGAAAGTTATAATAAGAAGATGCTAGAATCGTTAGGGATTACGCATTCATTTCTGCAAGATAACGTATCTTATTCAGCGCATTCGGGGACGATTCGAGGGCTACACTTTCAAAAAAATCCGAAAGCACAAACGAAACTCATTCAAGTTATGCAAGGTGCAATATATGATGTTATCGTTGATTTGCGAAAAGATTCACCTACATTTAAAAAGTGGAGAGGTTATATTTTAAGTGCGGATAATCATAGGCAATTATTAGTGCCGAAAGGATTTGCTCATGGTTTTTGTACACTTGTACCTCATACAATTGTTATGTATAAAGTAGATGAGTATTATAGTGCTGATCACGATTCCGGTTTGCTTTGGGAAGATAAAGAATTATCAATTCCATGGCCGGTAACAAATCCTATCTTGTCCGATAAGGATCGAATATTACCATTACTTCAGGAATATGAAGATAGTTTTTAAGTAGGAGAGTTGTTTATGAATATATTAGTTACAGGTGGAGCTGGATTTATTGGAAGTAATTTCATTCACTATATGTTAAAAAACTATGAAACATATAAAATCATTAATTACGATGCATTAACATATAGCGGGAATTTAAATAATGTAAAGTCTATTCAAGAAAATCCTAACTACTCATTTGTAAAAGGGAAAATCCAAAATGGAGAGCTGCTGGAACATGTTGTTAAGGAACGTGACGTGCAAGTAATTGTAAATTTCGCAGCTGAATCACATGTGGATCGTAGTATTGAAAACCCAATTCCTTTTTATGATACGAATGTAATAGGTACAGTCACGCTGTTGGAGTTAGTGAAAAAATATTCACATATTAAACTCGTGCAAGTATCAACAGATGAAGTATACGGTTCTTTAGGGAAAACAGGAAAGTTTACCGAGGAAACCCCGCTAGCTCCTAATAGTCCATATTCTTCAAGTAAAGCGAGTAGCGACATGATAGCCTTATCTTATTATGAAACGTATCAATTACCGGTTATTATAACGCGTTGTTCTAATAACTACGGACCGTACCAATATCCTGAGAAATTAATTCCGTTAATGGTTACGAATGCGCTTGAAGGAAAGAAACTACCATTATATGGTGATGGATTGAATGTAAGGGATTGGCTGCATGTAACGGATCATTGTAGTGCAATTGACACCGTTTTGCATAAGGGATGTGTAGGAGAGGTGTATAATATCGGCGGAAATAACGAAAAAACAAATGTAGATGTTGTGGAACAAATTATAAAACTTTTAGGAAAAACGAAAAAAGATATTGAATTTGTAACAGACCGTTTAGGTCACGACCGTCGTTATGCGATTGATGCACAAAAAATGAAGAATGAGTTTGAATGGGAACCGAAGTATACGTTCGAACAAGGATTAAAAGAAACGGTGGAATGGTATAAAAACAATGTGGACTGGTGGAAACCACTAAAAGAAAAGTAAGGGGCATGTAGATGAAAGAACGGATTATCATAACGGGAGCGAACGGTCAGCTAGGGAAGCAACTACAAGAAGAGTTGAATTCTGAGGAATATGACATATATCCATTTGATAAAAAGTTATTAGATGTAACAAATATATCCCGAATTAAGCAAGTGGTACAAGAAATAAAGCCACATACAATTGTTCATTGTGCAGCGTATACGAAGGTAGATGGTGCTGAGAAAGAACAGGATCTTGCTTACTTAATAAATGCGATTGGAGCTCGAAATGTAGCGGTTGCTTCACAATTAGTAGGGGCTAAGTTAGTGTATGTCAGTACCGATTATGTATTTCCAGGTGACAAACCGGATGGCTATCATGAATTTCATAATCCAGCACCGATAAATATATATGGAGCTTCTAAATTTGCAGGAGAGCAGTTCGTAAAAGAGTTACATAATAAATATTTTATAGTTCGTACATCGTGGTTGTATGGTAAGTATGGAAATAATTTTGTGAAAACGATGCTACGATTAGGAAAAGAGAGAGAAAACATATCTGTTGTAGCGGATCAAATTGGCTCTCCTACGTACGTGGCAGATTTAAATATGATGATTAATAAGCTCATTCACACTTCTTTATACGGTACGTATCACGTATCCAATAGAGGATCATGTTCTTGGTTTGAATTTGCCCAAAAAATATTTTCGTATGCAAATATGAAAGTGAATGTATTACCTGTTTCAACTGAAGAATTCGGATCGGCGGCTGCGAGACCAAAATATTCTATCTTTCAACATAACATGCTACGATTAAATGGTTTTTTACAAATGCCTACTTGGGAAGAAGGATTAGAAAGGTTTTTTATAGAAACAAAAAGTCATTAACAAATTTATGTTAGTGACTTTTTTGTTTGCCTTTAAGAGGTTTTATGGTACTATAATTATAGTATCAGGTACTAATAACAAGTATAAGTATTTCTGGGAGGATATATCATGGAACTATTACAAGGGAAAACATTTGTTGTTATGGGCGTTGCGAACCAAAGAAGTATTGCATGGGGAATTGCTCGCTCTTTGCATAATGCAGGTGCAAAATTAATATTCACATATGCAGGAGAGCGTTTAGAAAGAAACGTTCGTGAACTAGCGGAAACATTAGAAGGACAAGAATCACTTGTATTACCTTGTGATGTAACGAATGATGAGGAACTTACAGCTTGCTTTGAAACTATTAAGCAAGAAGTTGGTACAATTCACGGTGTTGCTCACTGTATTGCTTTTGCAAATCGTGATGATTTAAAAGGCGAATTTGTAGATACTTCTCGCGATGGATTTTTACTTGCACAAAATATTAGTGCATTCTCTTTAACAGCTGTAGCAAGAGAAGCGAAGAAAGTGATGACAGAAGGCGGAAATATTTTAACTTTAACATACCTTGGCGGCGAGCGCGTTGTGAAAAACTATAACGTTATGGGTGTTGCGAAAGCTTCATTAGAAGCTAGCGTGAAATATTTAGCGAACGATTTAGGACAACATGGCATTCGCGTTAACGCTATTTCTGCAGGACCAATTCGTACGTTATCTGCGAAAGGTGTAGGCGACTTTAACTCAATCTTAAAAGAAATTGAGGAGCGCGCACCACTTCGTCGTGCGACGACTCCAGAAGAAGTTGGAGATACAGCAGTATTCTTATTCAGTGATTTAGCACGCGGAGTAACAGGTGAAAACATTCATGTTGATTCAGGATATCATATTTTAGGATAAATATAATAGGAATTAAAGTTTAAAAAGGACAGTCTCTAAACGTTGAGACTGTCCTTTTTAATTGTTCCCAGAAAGAACGATTTTTAACGAAAGTTCTAGCCACGTTATGAATATAACTATAATAGTACACGATTTATCCAGCTACGTATGGAAGTGGGAGGGACGAGTGTGAAGAATAAAAATAAAAGTTCAACAGTTGGAAAACCGTTGTTATATATTGCACAAGTAAATTTAGAACTCGCTGCACCGAAAATAAAAAGAATTATTTTAACGAATTTTGAAGATGAGGATCAAAAAGAGCAAAGTAATAGAAATGAAAGTATTGTAAGTAGTGCTGTGGAAGAAGTGGTAGAACAAGAGAAACAAGAACCACGAGAGGAGCCTAAAGTGGAGGTGGAAGAAAAAGTAGAGGAAGAGCAAGTGAGAACGGTCCCTTACAATAAATCCTTTAAGGATATGAATAATGAAGAAAAAATTCATTTTTTATTAAATCGTCCTCATTACATTCCAAAAATAAGATGTAGAATAAGAACGACGACCGTCTCATATATAGGATCGATTATATCTTACCGTAATGGCATTGTATCCATTATGCCACCAAATAGTATGAGAGATATTCGATTATCTATAGAAGACATCAAATCGATTGATATGGCCGGCTTTTAAATATGTAAAGGTGGTAGAAAGCTTCTACCACCCCAATAGTTTTTTAGTTTACTTAACTATAGAAACGTCGCGTAAGCACTGAATAGCACAGAAGCAGCTTAAATCAACAGTAATGCAAGTAGATGTCGAGATTAATCTTGCATTTGGTATAGCTAAAAACGTACAAATTGGATCGTCGCCAGGTGGTACAGGAGACCCATCACCTAATACTACAGTTAACACACGTAGGACAGCACAGCTATCGTCATCTACGCTTTCTACACGGAAAATTGGAGATTGGCAGCTAGTAAGGCTTGAAGATGGTGCAAATGCTTCAAATGGCGTTCCAGCTTTTGTGTATAAAATAAAAGGGCGTGTATTTGCTACTGCTGCTGTATTGTGTGCTCCTAAAAATGGAATTTCACAACCAGAACCACATGTTGAACTAGAGCAATCTTGTAGTTCATTGATGAATTTTACGACGTCAACTACGCAGTGAGAAGAGCTATGGTGTTTATTTTCGTTACAACTCATTAATGTCACTCCTTATCTTCTTGTTTGTATTTACATTAATAAGATATTGGAGTGGGGGAGATTTGGTCACAATCTTAAGACCTTTTTTTTTAAATAGGCTAAAGAGGATAGGGAAGGTGGAATTATGTTATTTACAAGCTGGCTTTTATTTTTTATTTTTGCGCTAGCTGCATTTAGGTTAACTCGTCTTATTGTTTATGATAAAATTACAGCTTTTTTGCGAAGACCGTTTATTGATGAGTTAGAGATTACAGAGCCTGATGGAAGTGTATCGACTTTTACAAAGGTGAAAGGGAAAGGATTAAGAAAGTGGATTGGAGAATTATTAAGCTGCTATTGGTGTACAGGTGTGTGGGTTAGTGCTTTTTTATTAGTTTTATATAAATGGATTCCTATTGTTGCAGAGCCTGTACTAGCATTATTAGCCATTGCAGGTGCAGCAGCGATCATTGAAACAATTACAGGATATTTTATGGGAGAATAATAAAGTGAAAATTTAATCAGTGTGGGGCATCCCCCGCTAATTATCAGCCCGCACCAATCGGGATAAATCTTCATGATGTTAGAAAAAGCGGAGTTTAAGAGGATGCGGGAACGGAAATAAAGAGTTGTTCATATAGTAAATAGACAGAATTGACAGTAGAGGAGATGTTTGCTGTGAGCAATAATCCAAGGCAAAATTCATATGATCTACAGCAGTGGTATAACATACAGCAACAGCAACAAGCACACCAACAGGCATATCAAGAACAGTTACAGCAACAAGGGTTTGTGAAAAAAAAGGGATGCAACTGTGGGAAAAAGAAGAATACAATAAAACAATATGAAGAATGAAACACTCATGTTACGGTGAGTGTTTTTTATTGTAAAAATAAAAAGCGGTATTTCAATTAAGAAATACCGCTTTTTACTAGCTAATTTGTGCAACTGTTAATGCTGCAGCACGGATGTCTACAGTTCCAAGCAGTTCAACTGGTACAATTTGAATTAAGTCACCAGGGTTTAAGTTAATAAGAATAACACCACTGGATACGTCTACTTCACCAGTACCAATAACGTTAGAGCGAACCGCTGTACCTGATCCAGGAATAATGTTAGCTGGTGTACCTAATGATAAGAAGAAACGACCAGCTTCTGGTGCAGTAGGAACGTTATCAAGACTGATCGTTAATGTATAACTGATTTGATAAATACCAGCTACTTGAATTCGAATACCGTCTCCGACACTTACTGTATTATTTATTACAGGAACAGTAATATTTGGGTTTGGACTTACGCTAGGTAATAGTAGTGGTGTGAATAGTGAAGCGAACTGAGGTGCAGAAGCGTTGAAAGCAAAACCGAAGGCAGGTAGTGTACTAGCTGGTTTCGCCTCACAATCAATGTTATTAAATTCGCAATCAGAAGAGAACATGTTTTTCACTCCTTTATCTGTTTCTACTTTTAGTTAATGAAAAGGACAGGTTCTATGTTCTAGACAAGTTCCCAATTTTATAAAAAATACATAATAATACCTTTTAAGCATGGATTGGGTGGCAGAATCATCTGCCACCCAATCCATGCTTAAATTAGTATTCAGTTTTATATAGAAACATCGCGTAAGCATTGAATAGCGCAGAAGCAACTTAAATCAACAGTAATACAAGAGGAGGTTGATACTAATCTTGCATTTGGTACAGCTAAAAATGTACAGATTGGATCGTCACCAGGTGGTACAGAGGTACCATCACCTAAAACTACAGTTAATACACGCAATACAGCACAGTCATCATCATCTATACTCTCTACACGGAAAATTGGAGATTGGCAGCTAGTAAGGCTTGCAGATGGTGCAAATGCTTCAAAAGGTGTTCCAGCTTTTGTGTATAAAATAAAAGGACGTGTATTCGCTACTGATGCAGTGTTATGTGCTCCTAAAAATGGAACTTCGCAACCAGATCCACATGTTGTGGTTGCACATTCTTGTAGTTCATGTATAAAACGAACGACATTAGATACACAGTTGAAATCACAATCATGGTGTTGATGATCTTCATTACAATTGCAGCTCATTATGTTCACTCCTTATCGTGAGTTCTGACATACACTATTACAATATGAACGGGATATGGTTGATATTACGTTAATTCTCAGGATAGAAACAGGGAATTTATATAGAGGGGATGTACATATCGTGATATGGAAAAAGACACCCATTATTTAATGGATGTCTTTTCAGGTAAATCTTTTTGCGTAGTATATAGAAAACGAGATATATCTAGTTTCTTTCCTCTGAAAAATTGCGGGGAGGAAATGTAAAGTTCTTCTTTTGCGCGTGTAATGGCGACATAGAGTAATCGTCGTTCTTCTTCTAATGCTTCAGAAGTCTCCGTCACACGGTCATTTGCATCTTTTAAAGAAGAAGTATGCGGCAATATACCATCGCTTGCTCCGAGTAAAAAGACGCATGGAAATTCAAGGCCTTTCGCGTTATGAATTGACATAAGCGATACAGCATCTTTTTGCGGCATTGTTTTTAATGCTTCCATTTCTTTTTGACCTTGAATGGCCTCGTTAATAAATTGTAAGTAAGCTGGAATATCCGTAAAGCGAGTTGCTGATTCCATTAATTCTTCTAACATTTCTTCTTGTATGTCCTTATGCATCGTAAAGGAAGAACGATCATTACTTTGTAAGTACTCTAAATACTTTCCTTTACCATGAATAATTTCTTTCAATGCTTTTTTCGGTTCAAGTTCTTTTATAAACTTAATAAAATCGATTCGCTCATTTACTTTTTTAACTTGAAAAGGTTTCAAGCTTGGGTTTAGTAATAGAAAATGAAGAAGAGAAGGGAAACGGCCCTCACCATATTTCCATTGTTCACGTTCAATAAATGAAATGCACTCATCACGGCCAATATACATTGTTGGTAATATATTTGAAAGTGATTCGAGGCGGAACGGTTCAAGCACGAGTCGTAAGTGATCTAATACGGGCCTAATTAAAGAATGTTCGTAGAACGATTGGCTCGCTCCATGTTTAATAAATGGAATCTTATGAATTGTAAGCTGATCAAGTAAAGAACGGCTTACAGAATGTGTACGATATAATAAACAAAAATCTTTATAATTTCGTTCACCACTATCTACTTTTTCCTGAATGAGTTGCAAAATTTGATTTGCTTCATCAAGAGTTGTCGCAGGTCGTGCATAAAACGGCTGTATGCCATCGTTACGAACAGAATATAGCTCTTTATCAAAACGTTCTTGATTGAGCTTAATAACTTCATTTCCAAGTCCTACGATAAATGGATTAGATCGATAATTCGTATTAAGTGCGATAATCGTAGTATTATCAAATTCCTTTGGAAAAGATAAAATAATTTGGTGACTTGCCCCTCGCCAGCCGTAAATCGCTTGATCGTCATCACCTGCGATAAATAAATTATTTCTCGGCGTGGCTAACAATTTTACAATTTCATATTGTGCATACGACGTATCTTGAAACTCATCTACTTCAATGTAATGAAAACGCTCTTGTAATTGAGTAAGCAGGGGAGCGTTATTTTCTAACATATAATACATTTCTAATAAGATGTCGTCAAAATCGATATAATTGTGTCGTTGTTTTACCTCTTCGAAACGTTCGTATACTTCTTTGAACTCTTGTTCAACCGGTGTTTTCGCTTTTACATCTTTCGGACGATTCAATTTGTTTTTCTCAAGTGAAATCATAGCGAGTATCGTTTCGGCATCATAATCGTCTTTTAAGCGCAATTCTTTCAAAATTTTCTTTATCATAATTTGTTTATGTTTTTCATTTGCTAAAATTTGCTGATTATATCCTTGACTACGAAGCAATTTTAAAAAGACAGAGTGGAATGTACCAGCAACGACATAGCTACTTGCGGCATGATTCATACCAGGTAAATTCGCTACACGGCTTCGAATTTCTTCAGCTGCTTTTTGTGTAAACGTCAGCAGCAAAATATTTCGCGGATGGACATGTTTTACATTAACTAAATAACCAACGCGAGTTGTTAAAACAGATGTTTTACCACTTCCAGCACCAGCTAGTGTAAGGACAGGTCCTTCTGTCGTTTGCACTGCTTCTAACTGTTTTTCATTTAAATAAACACCTTGCTGTTCTAAAGCGCGGAAATACGCCGCATCTGCATCTTCTTCCATAATTAAATGGGTAGATGTTTTTGGAATATGATACGCCGCTTGCGGAATGCCAGCGTGTGTTAACGGTTTTTGTGAAAATTTTTCTTGTGTCATATATTCACCTTCAAAACTATAGCATCAACATTTAACTTTAGCGGAAGAAAAAGAAAATAGCAATGTAAAAAACAGGAGGGGCTACCTCCTGCTACAAAATTATAATTCTTTTATCATTACGACGTGCGGGATATTTGCTTCCATAAACACATCAGAAGCCGTCACGTATCCTAGCTTCTTATAGAAAACTTCAGCATGTGTTTGAGCATGGAGTTTCAATTTCGGTAGAGACTCTTCTTTTGCATGCGCTTCAAGTGCATCCATAATGATTTTGCCAATGCCTTTTTGGCGATGGGAAGCTAGTACGCAAATGCGCTCCATTTTTCCTATTCCATCAACGATGCGGAAGCGACCAGCACCAACTGGAACATCATTATCATATATAACAACGTGTGTTGAAATCTCTTCAAACTCATCATACTCTTCTTCTGCAGAAACCTGTTGTTCATTTACAAATACTTGCTTACGTACAGAGAATGCATCACTTAGTTGTTCGTCCGTTTGTACGATTTGTGCGTGCAAATTAGTTGTTCTCCTTTCCAAGGTGGAATGTTTCATGTACAGTCCACGTTCCATTTTCTAATTGGTATAGAAGGTGGAAACGATCGATTGGTTGCTCATAATAGAAATCTTTCATACGTAATCGACCTAATACATCAGCGTGCTCTGCGTCTGATAAGTCTTGACCGATTGTTAAATGAGGTACGAAAGAGTACTCGCGCTCTTGTGTAAAGAAACCATTATGCATTTCTTCATTTAAGAAAGTAAGTTCAGGTGTTTTTTCTACTTTAAAATAAAGAACATTATTAACAGGTGCGAATGAACCGACTTTCCCAACATGAAGGGTGAAAGGGTTCGTTTTATTTGCGATTGTATGTAACTCATTCACAATCGATTCTAATTGTTCATCTTGCGCCTCAAAGGGTGTTTTCAATGTAATATGTGGCGGAACTAATGCGTAATGCGGATCATAACGTTTACGTAATCCGTTCGCTTTATCTTGAATCATTTTTGATGGGAAAATTACAATTCCTAATTTCATGTTCCAATTCCTCCCTTTGCAAGTCTAGTTAGATTTTGAGAATAAATCTCTTTATCTATTATATCAAATTATTCTGAATACCGCTCTCTATTATTTCATTGATAGGATATGAGAAAATGCTTTTGGTAAATCTGCTTGCCAATATTTCCATGTGTGATTCCCTTCAAACTCTTCATAATGCGTGATGAAATTTCTATCTGTAAGTAGTTTATTTAACTCGCGATTCGGTTCTACGAAATCAGATACTTGTCCGTCTGTACGCTTGACAGCTGTTTCTTCGGTCCCAATTACGTGATAAAGATCTAGCGCCCCCGGATTTTTGAAATCTTTTGCTAAGTTCATGACTGTTTCATCAACAAATGGTGATTGCATAACGACCTTACCAAATGTATGCGGATACATAAGTGCGGTCATGAAGGAAACTGTACCGCCGAGAGAATCTCCAATTAAAACGCGTCCTTTACCCATTTGATATGTTGGATAATTTGCATCAATATATGGAGCAAGCTCATGAGCAAGGAAACGAATGTAAGCAGCATTCTTTACATCATTTGGGAAATATTTTTCCTTACGATCGTGTACATTTTTATATGGAATACCGACAATAATTGTGCGGTCGATTTCTTCAGTTTCACGAAGACGCTCAATTACACGGTGCGCTTTACCAAGCTGAAAATAATCTCTACCATCTTGTGCAATAACAACCGTATGCTTATGGAGAGGTGTGTAATTTACTGGTAAATAAACAAGAAGTGTAAGCTCCTCTTGAAGTGATGTACTAAAAAATGAAATTTCTTCAATTCTCCCTATTGTTTGATTCATGTATATCCCCCTAAATAAAAATTTACTGTAATGATTGTAAGAGCAACGCTTGTAGTGAAAAGGAAAGACATAATCACTAATAGGTGCCTTAATTTCTATTTTACCATAATGGTACGAAGAATCTAAAAAATTAGTATTTAAGTTGTGAAAGAAAACGGATATAATGAAGTGGGATTTTTTACAGGTGAGAGGGGAGACAGGATTTGAAACAAGAAAGATCAATCGCACTACCACTAGCAATTTCCATTATAGCAATTTCATTCGCAGCTGTTTTTGCAAAGATGTCCTCAGCACCATCTTCCGTTTTAAGTATGTATCGATTATGGATTATCGTACTTATTATGCTGCCGATCGTTTGGAAAAAACGGGAAGAGTTTAGTAGGATTCAAATAAAAGATTGGGGATTTTTAATTGGATCTGGTTTCTTTTTAGCTCTTCATTTTCTTCTATGGTTTGAATCCTTAAAGCATACGACAGTTGCTAGTTCGACGATTATTTTAGCACTTCAACCGATCGTATCTTTAGTGGGAGGTTTTTTCTTATTTAAAGAAAGAACAACCTATTCAGCAATTGCGACGATGGGAATTGCGATACTAGGCGTAATGTGTATTGGCTGGGGAGATTTAGGGCTAAGTGAGCAAGCAATTTATGGGGATATATTATCCTTTTTAAGTGTAATTGCAGTTGTCGGTTATTTATTTATCGGACAAACGACAGTAAAGAAAGTATCTCATTGGATTTATAGTTTCACTGTATTTGCCTTCGCTGGTATATTTATAGCGATTTATAACGTTATACTTCAAGTGCCATTTACAGGCTATACGAAGTGGGATTGGAGTATTTTTCTTTTACTTGCGATTGTACCGACAGTGTCACACGTCATTAATAATTGGTTATTAAATTACGTAAATGCAACAACGATTTCAATGAGTATTTTAGGAGAACCAGTTGGGGCATCTATACTAGCGTTCTTCTTACTTGGAGAAAAATTAAACGCAATGCAAATTATCGGTAGCATGCTCGTATTGTTTGGTGTATCTGTTTTCTTACTACAGCAACAAAAGCGAACAGCAAAAAATGTGGTGAACGAACCGGCTTATACACAGGAATTATAACGTGCCTATTCTAATATACGAAAAGAGAAGTTATTGGTAACTTCTCTTTTTTTGTTCTATGCAGAAAATAAAACAAATCAATAGGAGGAATCCCCTCCATATAGCATGAAAAAAGATAATATATAGTGGAGTTACATCATACGTTTCTCATACAAATATAGAAGGGGAAGGAGAGACCAAATGAAAGAGATTTTAATGAAATACATGACAAATCTTACAACATTAAGTGAAGAACAGCAGCGCATGATCGTAGAAGAATTACAAATTGAAGAGTATAAAAAAGGAACAGTGCTCTTAAGACAAGGAGATGTTCCGTCTAAATGTTATTTTGTATTAAAAGGATGCGTGAGGCAACATTGTATAGATGAATCTGGAAAAGAAGTTACATCAAATTTTTATACAGAAGAACAAGCAATCGCAAATTTCAATCATCATAAACAAGATAAATTATCCCCACATACGTTAACGTGCCTAGAAGATTGTCTAGTTGTAGTTGGCGATCTGTATAGTGAAAAGGACATGTATAAGAAATATTCACAGTTAGAAGAAATGACGCGCCAAATGATTGAATACAATTTTGGTGAAGTACAAGAAGAACTTACATTATTTATTGCATCGACACCAGAAGAGCGCTACAAATCATTATTACAAAAACGACCTCATTTAATCGATCGTGTTCCTCAATATCAATTGGCAAGTTATCTAGGTATTACGCCAGAATCATTAAGCAGAATTAAGAAACGACTCAAACAGTAGAGTTTTTTCCACCTCTAAGCAATAGCCATATACTAAATCCTAGTTCACCTGCGATCATCGGTAGTTGAAAGACAACGTTAAGAATGGAAATAATCGCATCATATTGTGAAAACATCGTATTCATTACGTTAATGATGATATAGCCGATTGCAGCAATGAGCAGTAATATACTAATAGTTTTCGGTATGTTTTTAGATTGAAAGGTTACGTATCCTAAGGTGAGAAGATGTAAGCCGAAAATGATTAATCCTACAGACCAAATGTATTCAAAAGCTTCTAGAAATAACATTGTATATGCTTCTGAATTAGCAACTGTGCTTTTGGAAAGAAGTAATACAAATATTAAATTGAATATAGCAATCCCAAGTATAGCTGTATACATAAGACGAAGACAGGCAGCTAGTAATGAGAGGCTAGTATGGATAGGTTTTAGAAAGAAATAAAGAGCCCACGAGGCGATAATATCCGTAATAAAAATGATAATCCATCCGAAAATTTCTGCTTTGAAAAGTGAACTTGAAGTTTGAATATTATGGAGTGTCGTGCTCGCATTACTTGGTACAACGAGATTTCCGTGAACAAAACCGTAAGAAAAAAATGCAGTGAATGCCATGATAAGAAGAGAAGTGCCTGCAAATAAGGCGAAATTTCGCTCAGTCATAATACGTCCTCCTATTCTAATGTTGTTTTCATTGTAATAGGGAAGAGGAGGAGATTCATTGACTTAAATCAAGGGAGAGGAAGTTTAGTGGAATTTCCATCAAAAAAAGATGTATGGTTATATCCAATTCTTTGTATTGTTGTAGGTGTCTGTTTTGCTCCGATATTTGCAGGGAGCGAATATTTTCTTTTATTTTTTACAATTCCTTTAGCCATACTATTTATTTGGAGTTGGTTTTCAACAAAATATATTGTTGGGGAAGAAACAATTACAATTAGATCAGGTTTCGTTAAAAAACGCATATTTATACGAGATATAAAACAAATTTCAAATACGAAAAATCCAATAGCTGCTCATGCATTATCATTTGATCGACTTGAAATTATTTATGGATCACATCAAACAGAAATTATTTCTCCTAAAGATAAAGAACAATTCATCAGTCTCGTTACAAGTAAAAATTCACACATTGAAACAAAGTAAAAGAGTGGCTACGAAGCCACTCTTTTACTTTGGATTTGTCATATAAGGTTGTACATGAATAATGCATAGGTCACGGAACTTTCCTTCAGCAGTTGTGACAATTACGACTGCTCTTCCGGCACTTTTTCCAGTAATCGTTACCGTATCACCTTTTGGATACATTGTGATAACATCAGCATTCATATTTGTCCAAATAAGTTCTGTATTCGTTGCTTGCACTGGCAAAACGGAAGCTGATAACTCAGTGCTTTGTCCAGTTCTTACTTTCAGCTTATTTTTTTTCATATGAACACCAATGACTGAAATAACAGAAGGAGCGATTGAAATTTTAGGTGGATTAGGTTGTATGTTCAAACAAGACGTAGAAGTATTTGTGATGGGTGAAAATTTTCGTGTTTGTTGTTGCTGGAAAGCTGCTAACATGTTGGAGTCCCCTTTCTGTATAAGTGCTGATACTCATACTATAAAGGAGTAGTGTTATGTTAAATTTAACGAAACATAAAGAATTTGTTAAATTTGAGAAGAAGATTGTCGAACTGTAAAAAAAGCTCTGCTGTTATCATAACAGCAGAGCTTTCTTTTTATAGATTATGACTATGTTGTTTTTCGAAATCCTCAAATTGCTCTTCAACTTCTTTTGAAGGTTGTGTTAGTAAACTAACAATTACGATTACTAGTAAACTAATAGTGAAACCAGGAATCATTTCATATAAGAATTCTTTTAAGAATTTGAACTGAGTCCAAATAATTACTGTAGCGGCACCAGAGATCATACCAGCAAGTGCGCCCCACTTCGTCATACGTTTCCAATATAAGCTTAATAAAATAGCAGGTCCGAATGAAGAACCAAATCCAGCCCAAGCGTATCCAACAAGAGCTAAAATTGTATCATTTTGTTTAAGTGCTAATGCACATCCAATTAAAGCGATAACAAGAACAGCCATACGACCGACAAATACAAGTTCTTTATCAGAAGCAGAACGTTTAAAGAATGTACGATATAAATCTTCTGTTATAGCACTCGAAGTAACGAGTAACTGAGATGAAATTGTACTCATAACCGCTGCTAAAATAGCTGCTAATAAAAATCCAGTAATAAGTGGATGGAATAAAATAGTGCCAAGTTCAACGAAAATCGTTTCTGGATCAGAAAGTTTTAAACCTGCTTTTGAATAGTAAGCAATACCGATAAGGCCAGTAAACATAGCTCCGACAACAGAAAAAATCATCCAGCTCATACCAATACGTCGTGCGCTTTTAATTTCTTTTACAGAAGAAATTGCCATAAAGCGTACGATAATATGTGGTTGTCCAACATAACCAAGGCCCCATGCGAATAATGAAATAATTCCTAATACAGAAGTACCTTTAAAAATATCTAATAATGCCGGATCGATAGATTTAATTGTTTCAAATGCTGGACCAAGTCCATTTACGTGCATAATTGTTACGACTGGAACAAGAATAAGAGCGACTACCATAATGATTCCTTGCACGAAGTCTGTCCAACTTACAGCTAAAAACCCACCAAATAATGTGTAAGCTACGACAACTCCACCAACGATAAGAAGACCAACATGGTAATTGAGTCCAAATGAATTTTCGAATAATACAGCGCCAGAGACAAATCCTGAAGCTACATAAAACGTGAAAAATATCATAATAACAAGTCCAGATACTAGGCGTAGCATATGGGATTTGTCGTGGAAACGGTGCTCCAAAAATTCTGGGATAGTAATAGAGTTGTTTGCAATTTCAGAGTAGGTACGTAAGCGAGGAGCGACATAGATCCAGTTTGCGTATGCGCCTAATGTTAGGCCGATCGCAATCCAACTACTACTTAATCCAACGCTAAACATTGCACCGGGTAAGCCCATTAAAAGCCAACCACTCATATCAGCTGCTCCAGCACTTAATGCTGTTACTGCGGGGCCTAGTGTACGCCCGCCAAGCATATAATCTGTTAAGTTGGATGTTCGTTTGTAGGCGAAATAGCCAATTACTAACATCCCGAGCATGTAAATAGAGATAGAAGTTAAAGTTAACATCTGCGTACTCATGTAGTTCCCCTTCCTTTTGTCATGTCTTTTGATGCGTTATGCATATTTATAATCTATCATGATTATTCTGAAAAATCCATGCAGAAATACGAATTTTCAGAAATGTAAGCGTTTTTTGACATCGTTTTACTTTTTAAATATATAAATTTCAGACGAAAAAACCTTAATTTTAATAGAGTATTTATTATATTTACATAAAAACACGTTGTTTTGTCAATATAATATTGAAAGAAGGGAGAAATATTTTTTTAAAAAAAGTATTGACTTGTGAAAAAAGTTAGGTCTATAATGAGTGCAACTTAAAAAAATGCAAGCGTTGATGAAGAAGAGTACACATGATGAACATGTCAGAGAGCTGATGGTTGGTGCGAATCAGTATGGGATTGATGTGGAATGGGCTTCGGAGCTTCCAAACCGAAACGAAAGAAGTAGGCTTTGGCGACATGATCTCATCGATACAAGAGACACGTATTATTTTTTGATACGGCAAAGTGCGTTACATTCGTAACGAATTAAGGTGGCACCACGGGAGTACCCGTCCTTTCTATAGGATGAGTACTCCCTTTTTGTGTACAAAAAATTAAATATGTTAAATCGTTTAAGTAAGAAGAGTACGTATATTGGAGACGTTTCAGAGAGTCGGGGACAGGTGGGAGCCCGGTGCGGTGCCATATACGGAATGGGCTTACGAGAGGTATGCTGAACAATTATTTTCAGTAGGCAACCCGGGTTCCGCCGTTACAAGGATAAGGTATATATTTTGTACCTGAATAAAGCGGGATGCTTTTGCGTCCAACCTGAGGTGGTACCACGGTAAATTTATCGTCCTCTACATATTTCGATATGTAGGGGACTTTTTTATTTTTCAGAATGAGGTGAAAGGCATGATGACAAAAGAGGAATTTATGAAGCAAAAAGAACAAAGAAACACATTTTTAGTAATTGCTGAAGAAGAAGGAGATAGCATTACGCCAATTTCTTTATATAGACGTATGAAGGGAAAGAAAAAGTTTTTATTAGAAAGCTCACAGCTTCATCCAGATAAAGGGCGCTATTCTTACTTAGGGTGTAATCCATATGGAGAAGTGAAAAGCGTCGGTATAGAAGTAGAACGAACGATGTATGGGCAAACAGAAAAGTTGCAAGGTAACGTATTGCAAGTGTTAGAAGAGGTAATCGCACCATCGCTAGTAGAGAGTCCATTCCCATTTTGCGGAGGAGCAGTTGGTTATATTGGTTATGACGTCATTCGGCAGTATGAAAACATTGGAGCAGATTTACACGATCCATTAAATATTCCAGAAGTACACCTTTTACTATATCGTGAGTTTACCGTTTACGATCATTTACGCCAAAAGTTTTCATTTGTATATGTATGCAGGGAAGACGATTCAGCTTCTTATGAAGAAGTATACGAAAGATTGCAAGTATACAAAGAGGAAGTGCTAAAGGGAGAAGAAGCGGAAGTAAATGAAATACAATCAACATTATCATTCACTTCTTCCATAACGGAAAAAGAGTTTTGCGAAATGGTAGAAACGGCGAAAGAACATATACGAGCCGGGGACATATTCCAAGTCGTATTATCTCAGCGTTTGAAAAGTGAGTGTAAAGGCGATCCATTTGCACTATACCGAAAACTTCGCATTGCAAACCCGTCGCCATATATGTTTTATATCGACTTTCAAGATTACGTTGTACTCGGTTCTTCGCCGGAAAGTTTGTTATCAGTTAGAGAGGATAAAGTGATGACGAACCCAATTGCGGGTACGAGGCCGAGAGGGAAAACGGAGCAGGAAGATGAGGAAATCGAAAAAGAACTGTTAGGAAATGAGAAAGAGCGGGCGGAGCATATGATGCTTGTGGACCTAGGGCGAAATGATATTGGCAGAGTAAGTGAAATTGGATCTGTGATGATAGATAAATATATGAAAGTAGAAAAATACTCTCACGTTATGCACATTGTATCTGAAGTTTACGGAACATTGCGAAAACGAATAAGTGGATTTGATGCATTAGCGTATTGTTTACCAGCGGGTACAGTATCAGGTGCTCCGAAAATTAGAGCGATGGAAATTATTAATACGTTAGAGCATGAAAAAAGAAATGTATACGCCGGAGCAGTTGGATATATTTCATTCTCAGGAAATCTTGATATGGCGCTAGCAATTCGAACGATGGTTGTAAAAGACGAGAAAGCGTACGTTCAGGCAGGAGCGGGTATCGTCTACGATTCAGACCCGGTTGCTGAATATGAAGAAACATTAAATAAAGCGAGAGCGCTTTTGGAGGTTATGAAATGATTGTACTTATCGATAATTATGATTCGTTCACATATAACTTGTATCAACTATTAGGCGAGTACGAGAAAGAAATTGTTGTCGTAAGAAATGATCAAATAACAATTGAACAATTAGAGGAGATGAAGCCGAAAGGAATTGTGCTCTCACCAGGACCTGGGAAACCAGAAGATGCTGGAATTTGTATCGATGTTATTCGTCATTTTTATAAGAACGTTCCCATCTTAGGAATTTGCCTTGGCCATCAAGCAATCATATCCGCATTTGGAGGAGAAATTGTTAGAGCAGAGCGCATTAAACACGGAAAAACATCGCGTGTGAAACATAACGGAACGTCAATCTTTTCGTACGTAACGCAGCCGTTAACAGCAATGCGTTACCATTCACTCGTCGCAGTGCAAAATAGTTTGCCGCAGTGTTTTGACATACTTGCGACAGCGATGGATGACGGAGAAATCATGGCAGTTCGTCACAACTATTATCCGCTCTTCGGATTACAGTTTCACCCAGAATCAATTGCAACAGAAGAAGGCGGAAAGTTAATACGTGCCTTTTTAGCAGAAGTGAAAGAGGAGGAGAGAGTATGAACAGTTATCTTCGAAAATTAGTAGAGGGACAACATTTAACAGAAGAAGAAATGTATGAAGCGGGACTTCTTTTATTAAGTGACAACATATTGGAAAGTGAAGTTGCAGCTTTCTTAGTATTGCTGAAAGCGAAAGGCGAAACAGCAGAAGAAATATACGGTCTCGTTCGTGCTCTTCGCGAAAAGGCATTACCGTTTTCAAATCATATAAAAGGCGCGATGGACAATTGTGGAACGGGTGGTGACGGTGCGCAAACATTCAATATTAGTACAACATCGGCATTTGTACTTGCCGGAGCTGGTGTAAAGGTTGCGAAACATGGAAACCGCGCTGTTTCTAGTAAAACAGGAAGTGCTGATTTATTAGAAGAACTCGGTGTAAACATTAGTTGTACGCCAGGTGAAATTGACTACTTATTAGAAATTGTAGGGATTGCCTTCTTATTCGCACCAGCGATGCATCCAGCATTAAGACGCATTATGAAAATAAGAAAAGAATTAAACGTTCCGACGATCTTTAACTTAATTGGACCGTTGACGAATCCGGTTAATTTAGAAACACAATTTGTCGGTATTTATAAGCGAGATATGTTATTGCCGGTAGCGGAAGTATTGCAGAAACTTGGCAGAAAACAAGCGCTCGTCGTAAACGGAAGTGGCTTTTTAGATGAAGCATCATTACAGGGAGAAAATCATGTCGTCGTTTTAAAAGATAATGAAATAGTAGAAATGAGTATTGATCCAGAAAAGTATGGTTTTTCAAGAGTGAAAAATGAAGAAATTAGAGGTGGGAATTCAAAAGAAAATGCAAAGATTACACTCGGAGTATTAAGCGGAGAAAAGAGTGTCTATCGCGATACTGTTTTATTAAATGCAGGTCTAGCCCTTTTCGCAAATGGAAGAGCAGAAACGATTGAAGAAGGAATTACACTAGCGGCACATAGCATTGACTCTGGAAAAGCATTAGCCAAACTAAACTTATTAATTGCAGCAAGCCATGAAAAATTAGAAAGGGTGAATTAAAATGGGGACGATTTTAGACAAAATTGTAGAGCAAAAGAAAGTAGAAGTTGCGGAGTTATATGAAACATATTCACCAGTGAAAGAAAAAAGGAAAACACACTCACTTGTAAAAGCTTTAGAGCAGTTTACTGTAATAGCAGAGGTAAAGCGAGCGTCTCCATCAAAAGGTGATATTAATTTACACGTTGATGTGCCAAAACAAGTGAAAACATATGAAGAATGCGGTGCTGGAGCAGTTTCGGTTTTAACAGACGGTCAATTTTTTAAAGGGTCGTTTCACGACTTAGAAACGGCAAGAGCAGAAAGTAACATTCCGCTTTTATGTAAAGATTTTATAATCGATAAAATCCAAATTGATAGAGCGTATGAAGCAGGAGCAGATCTTATTTTATTAATTGTTGCAGCATTGTCAAAAGAGAAATTAAACGAGCTTTATAACTACGTGCTAGAAAAAGGATTAGAAGCGATTGTTGAAGTTCATGATGAACAGGAATTAGAAATTGCAATCCGATTAAATCCGCACGTTATCGGTATTAACAACCGTAATTTAAAAACATTTGAAGTAGATTTAAGCCAAACTGAAAAGCTCGGAAAACGACTGAATGAGGAAAACCTACTTTGGATTAGTGAAAGCGGCATTCATTCAAAAGAAGATATTATTCGCGTCAAACGAGCTGGTGCAAAAGGTGTATTAGTTGGAGAAGCACTTATGACATCATCTTCTATAAGTAACTTTTTCGAAGACTGTAAGGTGAACATATGAAAGTGAAAATTTGCGGCATCACTGATGTTGAAACAGCAAAACATGCTTGCGAATACGGAGCAGATGCAATTGGATTTGTTTTTGCAGAAAGTAAGCGGAAAATCACCCCAGGGCTAGCGAAAGAAATTATTGGGGAAATTCCAGTCCACGTTTTCAAGGTAGGTGTTTTCGTAAATGAATCAGTAGAAGTGATCCAGAAAATTGCAGAGGAGTGCGGGTTAACGCATGTGCAACTACATGGGGATGAAGACAATCATCAAATTAGGAGATTGAATATTCCGTCTATAAAAGCAGTAGGAGTAGCTTTAGAGAAAGATATTGAATGTGCGAAAAAATACGATACAGATTATCTGTTATTTGATAGCCCGAAAGAAAAGTTCCACGGAGGAAACGGAAAGACATTCTCATGGGAGTTACTCGCACATATGCCAAACGAGTTGCGAGAGAAAACGATATTAGCTGGCGGATTAAACATCCTTAATATAGAAGAAGCAATTCGAACCGTTCAGCCATATATGATCGATGTGAGCAGCGGAGTAGAGACAGAAGGAAAGAAAGATCTAAAGAAAATAAAACAATTTATTAAAAAAGCGAAGGAGTGTTCAAAATGAACTACGCATATCCAGATGAAAAAGGTCATTACGGTATATACGGAGGACGATACGTTCCAGAAACGTTAATGCAATCTGTATTAGAACTAGAAGAAGCATATAAAGAAGCGATGCAAGATGAAGCGTTTCAAAAGGAATTAGATCATTATTTACAAACGTATGTTGGAAGAGAAACACCGCTTTATTTCGCTGAAAATATGACGAAGTATTGCGGCGGAGCAAAAATCTATTTGAAACGTGAAGATTTGAACCATACGGGAGCTCATAAAATTAACAATACAATCGGTCAGGCACTTCTTGCGGTAAGAATGGGTAAGAAGAAAGTTGTCGCTGAAACAGGAGCAGGACAACACGGAGTTGCAACAGCTACTGTATGTGCACTTTTCGGTTTAGAATGCGTCATCTTCATGGGAGAAGAAGATGTGAGACGACAAAAATTAAACGTGTTTCGAATGGAATTACTCGGAGCGAAAGTAGAAAGCGTTGCGGCAGGTAGCGGCACGTTGAAAGATGCGGTAAACGAGGCGCTTCGTTACTGGGTTTCACATGTACACGATACGCACTACATTATGGGATCAGTTCTCGGGCCACATCCATTCCCGCAAATTGTTCGTGATTTCCAAAGTGTAATTGGGAAAGAAACGAAAAAGCAATACGAAGCGTTAGAAGGAAAATTACCAGAAGCAGTCGTTGCTTGTATTGGCGGTGGTAGTAATGCAATGGGAATGTTTTATCCGTTCGTACACGATGAAGAAGTTGCTCTTTACGGTGTTGAAGCAGCTGGAAAAGGTGTTCACACAGAAAAGCACGCAGCCACTTTAACGAAAGGAAGTGTCGGTGTTTTACACGGATCGATGATGTACCTTCTGCAAAATGAAGAAGGGCAAATTCAAGAAGCGCACTCTATTTCGGCAGGGCTGGATTACCCGGGTGTTGGGCCAGAACATAGCTTGCTAAAAGATATTGGCCGCGTTTCTTATCATTCCATTACAGATGAAGAAGCGTTAGAAGCATTTCAATTATTAACGAAAAAAGAAGGGATTATCCCGGCATTAGAAAGTTCACATGCTGTTGCATACGCTTTAAAACTAGCGCCGCAAATGAAGAAAGACGAAGGACTTGTCATTTGTTTATCCGGCCGCGGTGATAAAGATGTAGAGAGTATAAAACGTTATATGGAAGAGGTGTAAAAAATGGGAGTAGAAAAAATTATAGCAGCGTTTGAAAATGGCAAGAAAGCATTTATTCCGTATGTAATGGGCGGAGATGGTGGACTTGAAAAGTTAAAAGAAAGAATTCGTTTTCTTGATGAAGCAGGAGCAAGCATCGTTGAAATCGGTATTCCGTTCTCAGATCCAGTCGCAGACGGTCCAACTATTCAAAGGGCAGGAAAAAGAGCATTAGATAGCGGTGTAACATTGAAGGGTATTTTTCAAGCATTAATAGAGGTGAGGCAAGAAGTTCAAATTCCATTTGTACTTATGACATATTTAAATCCAGTACTCGCATTCGGAAAGGAACGTTTCATTGAGAGCTGTCTTGAAGCAGGGGTGGACGGTATTATCGTTCCAGACTTACCGTATGAAGAACAAGACATTATTGCACCGCTCCTTCGCGTGGCGAATATCGCTTTAATTCCACTCGTTACCGTAACGAGCCCTATTGAACGAATCGAAAAAATTACGAGTGAATCACAAGGATTCGTCTACGCCGTTACAGTAGCGGGCGTAACGGGAGTACGTCAAAACTTTAAAGATGAGATTCGTAGTTACTTAGAAAAAGTAAAAGCACACGTCCACTTACCAGTAGTCGCAGGATTCGGTATTTCAACACGAGAACAAATTGAAGAAATGATTACAATATGTGACGGCGTTGTCGTTGGAAGTAAAGTCATTGAGCTGTTAGAAAATGAAAAGCGAGAAGAAATTTGTGAGTTAATACATGCAGTAAAAGAAACAGAAGAGGCTTAAGTCTCTTCTGTTTCTTTTGTGTAATAAATGTTAAAATATACAGAAAATACTTATAACTTAGAGGGTGAGAAGGCATGCTAAGACGTAAACTATTATATCTTCTTTTAACTGTACCATTATACGCTTGGCTCATTAGCATGACGAAAATAGAGTTGATGGCTCTGTTTTTAGGATATGTATTCATCTTTTCTCAATTAAATCGAATACAAGAGCAATCTATTTTAGAAGTATGTATATTTTCGGTTAGTATAGAACTATTTAGTATCGTTTCGATTGTATTATTAAGTGAATTATTCCAATGGATCCATTCATTTGAATTAATAAAACTTGGGAATATTGTATTGCAAGTAATATGTGCTTATATTGTGTTTGTTGTACTAGAAAAAATGATTGGACAGCAGACGGTTTTTCAGGATAAAAGATAAAATATTAGTTATTCAAAAAAGGAGCCAAGCAGCTCCTTTTTTAAATCTGTTATAAAAATAATTGAAAATCATAACATCTGTTATATAATAGTTAAAAATTGCAATTTTTACGAAAAGAGATGATAGCATGGCCATATTGTTGGCACTTATCCCGATTATGATGATTTTTATTTGTTTGTTTTTGTTTAAACAAACGTCATTAAGGGCTTCATTAATTTCTTATGCCGTTTCTGTCGGAATCGTTTTACTCTCGCCAACATTTCAATTAGGGGTAAGTGAAACTGTACACGCAACAATTAAAGGGTGGTTAATTTGTTTTATTGTCGGATACGTGTTGTTTTTTGGTATTTTTTTATTTCACCTCATGAACAAAATGGGATACATCGATCAAGTAGCACGATTTCTAGAACAAGTCACGCGCGATCGATTATTGCAAATGCTTCTTATGTGTTTTGGTATTTGTCCACTTATTGAATCAGTGAGTGGATTCGGAATTGGTTTTATGGTCGCAGCACCTATTTTTCTTTCGCTCGGTTATAAACCGTTTCAAGCTGTGCTACTATCGTTTATCGGTTTACTTGCAAGTTCATGGGGCGCGATGGCAACGGGTACGATTATCGGTTCTCAGCTTATTAACATGTCGCTCACAATTCTTGGTACAAATACAGCATTATTAAGCATCCCGATTTTCGCATATTTTATCTTCCTTTCTTTATACGTTGTCGGTGGCTGGCAGGCAGTTATAGAAAAGTGTAAGGAAGGAGTAGGATTCTTTCTATTATTTTCTCTCGGAATCTATCTTTCTAACGCATACGTAAGTGTTGAACTTGCAGGGATATTAAGTTCTATCGTTACCATTACATTTGGCTTTCTAATCATTAAATTAAAAGGCAAAAGTGAGCAAAACTTTATAACAGAACATGCGGCGACTGCAGAGAGAGAAGTATCTATTATAAAAATTATTAGCCCTTATATCTTTTTAACAGTTTGTATTTTACTTTCCCGCCTCGTTCCAGTATTACATGATTTTCTTAGGTCATATGCAGTTCTCGATTTAAAATCATATTCTTACAAACTAGAGCTACTATATTCACCAGGATTTTGGCTCGCTATGACTTGTTTATTTACAATTATTTTCTTCCGCATTCCATCTAATATTATGAAACAATCACTCTCGCAAACGATAAGACAATGGATTCCATTCGCAATTACAACGACGATGTTCATCGCCATTTCAGAACTAATGGGCGCATCTGGTATGCATTCATTACTCGCAAAAACAGCTGGTGAAACATTTGGGACATTTTTCGTTTTCGTTGCACCATTCATCGGCGGTATCGGCGGTTTTTTAACAGGTAGTAACGCAGGATCAAATGCGATGTTTATTAAACTCCAAATGCAAACAGCGCAAAACGTAGCGCTCCCGTGGCAATATGTCACAACACTCCAAAACACCGCATCATCAGTAGCGACAATCGCTTGTCCATCACGAATTACACTAGGCGCGTATTTATGTAATATCCCTTATCGTGAAAATGAACTATTAAAGAAGACGACGTTAATGATTTTTGGTGCGGTGTTGCTTGTAGTGGTGGAGGTTATTGTTTGGTATATGTTGAGAAAATAAGAAATCCTCCTGGGAAAGGAGGATTTTCTTTTTATATGGATAATGCCTAAAGTATGAACAGCTTCTACTAAATGAATAGGAGATGAAAGAGATGCCCTTAAAAAACTACGGTGTATTAAAAGGTACAGTTGTACAATCTAAGATTGGAAAAGGGAAAACACCTCATTATCAAGTTCATTTACAAGGCGAAGCAGAAGTAGATTATCGTATTGCAATTAACGTAAAGTCGCAAAGTTATCCGTCAGAAGTTTTATATTTTGCAAGCGAACATATTGATTCAGAAGCTATTCACATTTTACCAACATTACCGTTTGGGTTTACAGAAGTGAAAAACAATGAGCCGAAAGTAGCTTTAGATTATGTAAGAGGTAATTTATTTGATTCAAAGCAAATGATTCCTTTACCTGCTGAAAAATCGGGATCTGATAATGATTTAAATGAGAAAATAGAACGTTATATAAAACGAGCAATAGATGAGAAAGCAATTATTTATGCGTTTGGTGAAAGGTGGGGACCAGAAGAAAAGGTTCCGGATTCGTATTTTCATTTTACACCTGGAAACGGTATACACGATATTCATATGAATCAAGGGAATGTAGAGAAATGGCAAGGTGATGATGGCAAATGGCAAGACGGTGGGATATTGATTCACTTTGAGAAGAAGGAAGAGTGGATTGGTATTTTTCTTGCCTTTCAGTCACAGTCATGGTGTACCGATGAAGAAGGGCACGCTCGTGTTCCGGTTGAGCATTGTGATTATAAGAGAAATAATTGATGAGAAGAGGGCGTTCACAATGAACGCCCTCTTCTTATTTTATAAAACACAAAACTCACAAGTGTAGAAATACAAGAGAAAAGAAGCGCCACACTAGAAAATGCGATGAAATACATATTATACTTCATCATTTTACCGATTAGTTGGTTACTATCGTACTGAAACAGTCCCGCTATTATATTGAATAAAAATAATACGATAAACATGACGATAACACCGTCTATTGATCCTTTAATGTCTGGTTTACTTAAAGCGATATGTGCGGAAATGCAAATAGCGATAAATAAAAATAACCAAAATGAAGGATTCAATAAATTGCTAAATGTAAATAAGCTTTTCAATAATACAAACGTCGATATTAGCATGTTTTGGATCATGTCTAAGTTAATAGAAGTCGATGTAACAGTTTTTTCCAGATTCGTATTAAATAAAGAATATGACTCTGGTACGAAATAGCGCATTAAAAGTATTAAGGCAGTAATACCAGAAATAATAGGACCGATGCCGATAAAGAAATTACCGATTCGTTGGTATATACTTTTTTGATTGTATTGATGTTGTACGTAACCTAAAGCTCCCTGACTTGTATCTGTTGGGAAAAACTGCGTTGCTACAATTTTATGACGAAATAATAGACACATAATTGCATGCCCAAGCTCATGAACGGGAACACCAATCCACGCGGTTAAAAGAAAACCTTTCCTACCAAAAGCTCTCGACCAATACGTTCGTGTGAGAGATTCTAAATAACCTAATATAAATCCAATTACAATGATGACACCAATTAAAGAAAATAATTGGATCACACTTGTAAGGAGTGTTTGAAAAATCGAGTTTACAAATTCCACTGTCTTCATCCAATCTGTTTAAAGTTTCACTTTATTTGCTCTGTTTCATAATAACATTATTTTTCTATATTACTAGCACACATAGTTTCGTTTAAAAGAAGGATTTCATATTCTTTTTCTTGTAGTCATGTTTTATGTACAAAGTCATATATTGAATTTGTAACACCCTATAAGGTATATGCTTAAGGAGGGATGAGAGAATGAAATGTCCGGCATGTAATACTGAAAATGCAGCGGAAGCAAGGTTTTGCGGAAATTGTGGACATTCGTTAACGGAAGAAGTGGTAGCGAGTGGTGGGCAGGAAGAAGGGCAGCTATCGCGCCCGGCACGAGTAAAGGAAACTCGTCCGAATGAAACGGTAGAGCAAGTGAAACAATTTGCAAGTGGCTATTTTCAGTTCTTTAAAAATGCTTTTAAATCACCATCGGCCATTATGGAAAGTGGAAATATTGAAGTGCGAAATGGAATTGTAAGTCTTGTGCTTATTTGCTTTTTAGGAGCATGTATTTTTTATAGAATGATGAGCGCAGCGGCGACTGTTACGAGGACATTAGTGCCAGATATAGCTACTCCTACTTTCTTTGGAGAATCTGTAATGGTCTTTTTCTTTTTATTAATTTTAACTTTATTTGTCGGATTTATTATTTTTGTAAGTGGTAAGATGATGAAATCATCTTTTTCTTTTCTTGAATCATTCGGTATATGGGGGACGATAGCGACGCCAGCTATTGCTATACTAGTTCTTTCTTTTCTATTTAGTTTCCTATTGATCTTTTTTTTACCAATCTTATTAGGGCTGGCTACAACGTATATGGGAATTAGTATAATTGTAGCTATATTAAAACTAGACAACGGCGGAGTAGATCCTGTTTACACACTTATTATCGCAAATGTTTTAATCGGAATTGCAACGTTTATCGTGTTTTGGTCTTACATTAAAACGATAATCCAAACCTTTATCGGGGGATTAACAGGCTTCTAACGAAAAGGTGGTTGAATGGATGAATGTATGTACAAAATGCGGAGCTCAGTATGAAGATGGAGTGCAATTTTGCCAAAACTGCGGGATGAAGAGGGAAAGTCTTGTAGTAAAGAAGAAAATGAGCGGTGGTACAAAAGTTGGCATTACACTCTTAACATTACTTGTTATAGTAATTGTTGGATTGTATTTGTATGGATCATCGTATTATAAGCAGACGGCACAAGTAGACCGAATGATTACTATTTTACAAGAGAGGGACGGGGAGAAATTAGCTGAGATCATCACGGCAGATGATCCAACCGTTATTGTAACGAGAGAGAGTTTAACGCCTCTATTTTCATATATAAAAGAAAATCCATTTTACGTGAATGAATTGAAAGAATATTTGAGGCAAGGTGAAAAACAAGGGGATGGAATAGAAAGAGCAGATTTTTCTTTAACGAAAGATGGGAAACATTTCTTTTTATTTGATCGGTATAAATTGAAAGCGAAGACGTATTATACGACTCTGCTTACAAATGAAAAAGGTACATCTTTAAAATTGAACGGAAAAGAAATTGATAAGACAAATGACAAAAAGTTTGAGAAGCAATATGGACCGTTTCTTCCTGGAACTCAAGTATTTCAATCTGAATATAAAAATGACTATGTAAAACTATCACGTGAGGAAAAGGTTGTACTTATGAAACAAAGTCAAAATAATGTAACGGTAGATTTAACGTTGCAAGGGCAATATATTACAGTTCAAACGAATGCGTCTGGTGCAACATTGTACGTGAATCAAAAGCCAGTTACTGCGTTGACTGGAGAAGAAATTACGTGGGGACCGATAGCGACTGATGGAAGTGCGGCGATTTATTTAGAACGAAATGGAGAAAACGGCAGGGAAACGACAAAGGTAGAAACGGTAACGGCACTTTCGGCTTATAATCTTCCATTTCAAAAGAAAAGTGTAGAAAAAACAGTTGTTTACAATGTTACTCCACCGCCTACGACTCATTATGTATATAATGGTTTCATCTTCCCTGATAGTGATATTCGAAAATTAACGAGTACGGACTTAACATATTTATCGAAAGAACAATTGAAAATAGCAAGAAACGAAATATACGCAAGACATGGACATATGTTTCAAACGAAAGATATGCAAGCGTATTTTTCAAAACAGTCTTGGTATAGAGAAAATCCGTATTTTACAGGAAAGCTAACAGATATTGAAACTTATAATGTTGAATTGATCAAATCAAGAGAATAAACGCGTGAAAAAGGTACAGTGCATAGCTGTACCTTTTCTATGGTTATTTAGCTGGACCAGGATCCCTTGAGAAAAAGATATGAAAGAGGAATGTGACTTTGCTTGCTCCTCCTGATGTACTTGCTTGCACATCAGATAATGCACTAGATGTTAAAACACCTTCAGAACGAGGGGGTACGACTATTTTGAGAGTATCATCTTTTTCTGATGAGGCAGTAACTGTTATTGTATCATCAGATAAGTTTACAATTTTAACAGTACCGATTGGTAAGATGGACTTGCCAGCGTGTGATGCTGAAGAGAAGCGAGAGCCTTTCCAAATCGTTTGTGCGAAAGTCTCATCATTAGATAACCAAGCACGAGCGCTGTATAATGTTACGTTAATAGAAAATTCTTGATCAAGTGGCATGGCGGCTTTCGGTTCTTGCGGTTCCTCTGGAGTTTGAGCGAGAAGGCCGGCGCACATGTATGTTTCACCTACTTTCAATAGTTACTGTTATAGCATATTAAACATCTTGTTTATAAGACACGACGGATACCTATTCATGCATAGGTTTGTGCACCAAATTTGTAGATAGAATTCTATTTCTTTACAATGGAAGTAGGTGTTATTTCTATAAAATATGGAAATCGTAAAGAGTATGTAAAAAAGAAGGAGTGGTAAAGTGAACTATGTCATTATTGGCGGAGATGCAGCAGGTATGAGTGCAGCAATGCAAATTGTTAGAAACGATGAAACTGCAAATGTTGTAACGTTAGAAAAAGGTGAAATCTATTCATACGCTCAGTGCGGATTACCGTATGTGATTAGTGGTGTTATTGCTTCTACTGAAAAGTTAATTGCACGCGATGTAAAGACGTTTCGTGATAAATATGGAATTGATGCGAAAGTACGTCATGAAGTAACGAAAGTAGATACGGAAAAGAAAATGGTGTACGCAGAGCATACGGAGACGAAAGATGTTTTTGAATTTCCGTATGACCGTTTATTAATTGCGACTGGAGTGCGTCCTGTTATGCCAGAATGGGAAGGGCGAGATTTGCAAGGCGTTCATCTTTTAAAAACAATTCCGGATGCTGAGCGCATATTAAAAACGCTAGAAACGAATAAAGTTGAGGCTGTAACTATTATTGGCGGCGGTGCAATTGGACTAGAGATGGCAGAAACATTCGTCGAACTTGGTAAGAAAGTAAGAATGATTGAGCGAAACGATCATATTGGCACAATTTATGATGCCGATATGGCGGAATATATACATAAAGAAGCAGATAAACATAATATTGAAATTTTAACGAATGAAAATGTAAAAGCGTTTAAAGGAAAAGAAAGAGTAGAACAACTGGAGACGGATAAAGGGACGTATAAAACTGATCTCGTTTTAGTATCTGTCGGTGTACAGTCAAATACTGATTTTCTTGAGGGGACAAATATACGTAAAAACCATAAAGGTGCAATTGAAGTAAATGCTTATATGCAAACGAATGTGAAAGACGTATATGCTGCTGGTGATTGTGCAACACATTACCATGTTATAAAGGAAATTCATGACCATATCCCGCTCGGAACGACTGCGAATAAACAAGGGCGACTTGCCGGACTCAACATGGTTGATAAACGCAGAGCATTTAAAGGTACGTTAGGTACGGGCATTATTAAATTTATGAATCTGACGCTCGCAAGAACAGGCTTAAATGAAAAAGAAGCAAAAGGGCTAAACATCCCGTATAAGACGGTCAAAGTAGATTCAACAAATATGGCAGGCTATTACCCGAGTGCTTCGCCACTTCACTTGAAATTACTATATCACGCCGATACGAAACAATTATTAGGCGGTCAAGTAATTGGAGAAGAGGGCGTAGATAAACGTATTGATGTTATCGCGATGGCACTTTTCAATAAAATGAGTATTCACGATTTAGAAGATGTCGACTTAAGTTACGCACCACCATATAACAGCGTTTGGGATCCAATTCAACAAGCAGCAAGGAGAGCGGAATAGCACTTTTTTAAGTGCTATTTTTTTTGTGAAAGGGGAATAAATAAAGTTTCACTTTATTTTGAATATACCGTTCACCCTTGAAAACATAGTACGTATCGCTTATATTGTCATATAGTATTTGTTTTTTAATAAAGCAATGAACGAACCAGGGGGCACAGTATGGCAATTAACATGAATACAATCGAAGAATGGATTGCTGAATCAAATGCAAGAAACGAAGAAGACTTAGGAAACGTTGTTGAAGAGATGAAAGAAGTATGTGTCGGACTTGATAACGCGACATTAATTTATACGAAAAACATATTTTGTTTCGGTAAGAAAGTAGAAGTATTCTTCTTCTTCCAAGATCACGTCGTTATCGGAGAAGAGAAGGAAGAGTATATTGAGATTGAAAAATTAAAGTATGATGACATTACAAATAGCAACTTAAAAACAAATGACAAAAATACAACGTTAGAACTAAAGTTTTCTAACGGGAAAGCTATTAATTTAGATAGTCTAAATGATAACTACGGTACGAAAAACTGGTTATTTGCAAGACAAATTAAGAGTATTTTTAAAGTAATCTAGTAAAAAAGGCAGACCTTGAAAGGTCTGCTTTTTTACTTATTTCCTATTAAACAAAGGCACCCTCTTTCTTCGTAACATTTCACGCTTGTAAATCCCGTCTTATAAAAAAGGTTTACTAATTCTTCGGTCGTCTTAAATTTATCCATATGATATTGGATTTTGAAAGTTTCAGCGACTAGTAAAAAGGAGCCATTCGGTTTTAAGACGCGAAATACTTCTTTCATATCATTCTCAACATCAGGCCAAAAGTAGTGGGTTTGAAAAGCGGTAATGAGATCAAAGAAGTCCGGATGATATGGAATAGAGGAGACGCTTGCTTGATGAATAATTACTTTCGCTGCTTTGACATCCTTCATATTTGCTTTCTTTGAGTTTTCAACAGCTTGATTGGAGTAGTCGATCCCGTATATTTTCCCAAGCGGAGTTTGTTTTGAAAGAGTCTGTATGGTTTTACCACCCCCACAACCAATATCTAAAATAACTGCATTTTCACGTATATGTATTTTTTGTAAAGCCCAATTTGTTAGTCTCGTATGCGCAGCATTCATAATGCAAAGCATAGAGGAACCAATTGTCCCGCGAGGATTTTTCGCTTGCTCGATTAATCTTTGTAAAATACTCAATTCAAACTCTCCTTTTATATAAGAATATGTATTTATTTCGCTTTTAATAATTTAACTCCTTTAAAAAAAGCACGCCATTAATCGGCGTGCTTCTAATTATGCAAGGACCCTTTTAGCCAATTTCGCGCTCGATACGCCCCAACCGGAATTTGAATGAGTGAAGTTTCATTTCCGGCATCAATCCCGTACAATTGATCGCATGAATTTGTATCAAAACTTAGTAACGGATGCCCGCCCATCCCCATAGCGGTCGCAGCTAAAACGAGTTTATGAACGAGCATGCCAGCTTCCATTTGATGAATTCGATATCCTCTATAACCTAATTTATTTTTATAGTAATCTTTATTTCCGATTACATGTAGACAAAGTGGTACTTGAAAAAGGTTTACGTTATCCATCGTCATACTGGATTGCAGAGAATAACGAAGGTCTCCGTACCGAATTGGCTGTATGGAATGTGTCCTACTGTTATAAGCGTAAGCGCCGTTTTCTATGTCTTTTACGTTATAAAAACATCCATATAGTGAGACTCGTGCGTTTTCATTTAAATATTTGCCATCAAGGTCGTTGTAATAAGGGAAGGAGAGGCTCGCTGCTTGTAGTAGAGTAGCGAGCTCGGCTGCATCCCATTTCGTTAAAATGAAGTCAGAATCAGGCGAATATCGTTTTTTACAAAGTTGTAAAAAATCATATGATAAACGTTCCACTTTAGGTAGCTGCATAGCGTGTGCACTATATTGTTGTCGTTCTTCACGGGTAAATGTTTGGAAGTGTTCTGTTGATTCAATCATAGAAGCTGCGTTTATTTTTTTTATCATCGGATATTCATCTACATATTTTGAGCGAACGAAATGCTCATGTGTTAACGGCGGGATTTGCTGCAACAAGTCATGAGAAGTAATAGTTTTATTTTCGTGATGATCATCATGAAACCAATCTGTATTCGGTTCTGTACTTAAAGGAATAACAGCATACACACTTTCTTCACCTTCTGACAATCCAAGTAAATGATTCATTGCCCGATCTAGAAACTGAAAATATACACCATTTGTATAACCAAATTGTTTTGCGCATTCAAGTAATTGACCGATTAGAACACCACTATCTAATCCTTGCAGACGATACGAAAAGTTATTGTATTTAAAGAAGTTTTTCCAAAACATAGTGGATATAAATGCAGCACCAAAACAAGAATGTATGTTACAACGATTGCCGAGTGTTTCTGTAAGATAAGAATCAAAATTTCCTTCACGAAGTAAGATAAGACGGTGGTGCGCGGCGTCGTAATGGTAAATGCCGTCTGGATAATGATCAATTTTTAAATACATATATAATTCATTTGGATATAAAGCACCCCCAGAAGGGATGAATCTTCGAAATAGAGTCGTTGTTTTATTATTTTCTAGGTTAGTAGTAGGCTGACATAATTGTGTTAAACCAAATGAGTACCAAAGATAATGACCGATTTCCTCTAAGTTAGGTTTAGTAGAAGAATTCCGCAAAGTTAATGGGATTTCTAAAGAGAGAGGGATTACTGGTAAATTTCGATATAATTTATAAGGAAGTGGTGCGTCTTCCCAGTCAATCTCTTTATCGGACGACATAATTTCATTAATAGAAAAATGGAGATGATGTAAAAAAGTATCAGGTTGCATCAAATTTCCCCCTCACTATGAATTATGGAAACGGATGCGGATGTGGATTTAAACTTTCATTCGTTAAAGGCTCAGCCCAATATCCAAGTGTCATCGGTACGGTATACACTCTATCCAGTCCTGTAACCCGAGTGAGATGGTGACCGAACGTCATCGGTAACATGCCTGGAATAATTACTTTTACACAATGTAAGCCGTTCTTTTCTATAAGGGGGACCGTTTGATCTACAACAATTACTTCAAGTCCAGATTGATGTAACCTGTTTAAAAGTTGATGAAGATCAGATGTTAAATCCATATCAAATGATTGTAATACCTTCATTTCTTGGAACGTTTGCACTGGAGCATCATCACGTAAAAGGAAGTGAAGACGTTCTTCCGCTTCTTTCAATCCGTACAGCATACTATGATCTTCCATTTGCGAAACAAGATATGGATCTTGTAAACAGTTTTCATATTTCTCTCTTTTTTGTTCAAGCTCTTCATCTGTTATAAGTAACATGCCCGCTATTTCATGAATTGCATTTTTTACAGCTCGAATTGGTTCCATATGTGCGCCGCCAGCACAGACGAGATTCATACCATCTTGCCTTGTATTTTTCGCAATGACCCATATGCTCGGAATACCATGTTCCATCGTCGCGTTGAAAACGTATAATTCATATCCAGTAATTGTGCGTAAGCGTTCCAACATTAGTTGCAATTCAGTATCATTGGCTGAACTAAGATCGAGACGGGGTAGAGGTAATTCGGCATACCAAGTGAGCAAAAAGGCGTCACGCTCTACAATTTCTAAAATGCCGTGAAAAATTGCTTCTTCTAAACTACCACCAATTGCACATCCATTTGATGTTTCATACACGAAAGCATCTCTATGACCAAGGCTATAATAAGCGATTGATTCTGGAACTAGAAGGGGCCTGCTTTGTAATAAAGAATATCCCCATACCCAGTTTTGCTCATAATCAGGATCAAACGGCTTAAATGGAAAACTATCACGATTGTAATGTTCATTTGTATGCACACCAAGTGTGAGGGGATTCAGTGCAATATCTTCTAGCTCACGAAAACTGCCATGTACATTTGTTTTTTTTCCACGAGGCGACATACCGCAATAGCGTTCTAATCCTTCTAAAATAGCGGTTGCTTCACTAAGTGCAAATGAATGAGTCCGGCCCGCGACACCTTCATTTCCAAACAGTAACGGCATGTTTATAATGACATCAGCAAACGGTAATAAAGAATGTTGCATTTGGCCGTTTAAAATACCAGTCCGGTAATCTAAATAGTCTCTCGTTAAAAATGTGTTTAGCTCATGAATGGAACGACAGCGATACGTTTCAGTACTCGTTTTCAAACTTGGTTGTAAAGAAATTTGCGCTGCATCTGCTGTATCGTCAGGCAAATTGCTGCATACCGGACAGAGAGGGTCTGGAAGAAACGAATTCCGGGTACATTGTAACGTTTGTAAGTCCAGTAAAATGAGTTCGTTTTCTAAAGAAGAATATCCATGAGCTAATATTTTCTCTGTTTCAGCATGAATGAGCTGGCACATTTGTAACATTCCATTTTGGGTGGCGCGTACATCACGCCTCGTCACGTTCTCTGCTTTTAATGCATATTTTCGTTGTAGTTCCCACATTTCTTTTTGATCAAAGCCAGCTATAAACCGGCGTCCATCAGCGCAGTGGGAACATCCAGTTGTAAGAGGCTTCACGTAAGGACCGATAATACCTTCACCAAACGAAGTAAACGCGCGAAGCCACGGAATATTATTTGAGCGAAAGATAAGCTCAGCATCATGATGTACGGAAGAAGGAGACCCGTCATGTAAAACGAGAGCAAGATGAATGTTTTCAGGGAGAGCTTCTGTAATTGTATGCTGGCGGATGAGTGAATATTGCTTACACAATTGCTCATGTACATAGTCTGTGAGTAGGCCATCTCCTATAAGTAGTATGTTTTGAGTCATTGGTCATCCTCCTTTGCAATTAATACTCCATATACACCGTCTAAGTTGTCTCTTAAAAATGACTCAATAGCTAAATCAAAAACGAATGGATACAAGTTGTTTTCCGTTAAATTTTGCAAAGCAACTTGTAAAGACTGTACGCCTGGAATTTCTTCCTCTTCTTGTATTGCTACTCTAACAGGATCCGTACTATATAAAACAATGGATGATTCCGGTAACATATTAGCTTTATAAGGAATCTCTTCATTTTGAATATGAAGGAGTGCTTGTTGCAGAGCATTTCTTAATGCGAGTGTTATATTAATATTTGCCGCACCATACCATCTATCATTAATACCAATCCAAACGACAGGAAAACCAAGTAACTCCTCACTCATTCCTACTTTAGGTATTTCATGAATTGTAGAGAGAGCATCGTAGTAAAACCTACAATGTTTATCATGAATTTCGGTTAAATAAAGCTCTGTAATCTCTTCTAGCATATGTGATTGGCGTTCATATAACTTATTATTTAAATGTTTTTGGAGTGCTCGGTATACACCTTCTGTCATCGTTTCCCCAGCACCAATACCGATATCAGTATGTTCGGGGATAAGACGATGAATCATTTCAGCTACATATGTTTCAACTCCTGTTAAGCCAGCTTCGCGGCGTGCTTCATTATGAGTTAATCCACCGCAAGTTATAGTAGGAAGGGGAGAGGTAGGTCCGTCTGATAATGGATTTGCAACTTGAATATTGCACTGTGATAAAGGCAATTGGTGTAAATCTTGTTCATCCCACATGTGGAATATGCCAGCTTCTTTAGAAGTTAACGTATCAAAAAAACGAAAAAGTTCAGTTGAAGTATATTGTCCGGAACGTTGGGCAAGGTTTTCTTGAAGATTTTGCACCGTATCAATTGTAAAGATTTCATCGGTTGCGAGAAGATGTTTTATGAAAGGGTGCCACTTTCCTTCAAGTGTTTCCAAGTTTAATAAAAAGAATTGAGGATTATGCTGCCTATGTGAATCTTCAGCGACAAGTTTAAATAACTCAAAAACGATAACATTTGCTAACATTGCAGATGCAATTGGTGAGAAAGGTTCAGGTGGATTTTCACTTTGTAAAGTAGTTTCGTGTAGACGATGCCAAGCTGATTCCCAGCATTCTTCACGGTCTGCGGTTACGACGGGTCCAGCTAAACCAATTCTTGATAAGCACATAGCTGGTATGAAATTTTTCTTAAATTCTCTACAAATAGTATGGATTGCTCTTAAACTTTCAATATCTCCATTTTGGGAAACGTATAAAATCCAGTCGAAAGGCTCGAATACTTCATGTAAAGGGCGATCAATTGTAATATCTATTTCTTGAATAAGTACATTGTCATCATTTGCATATGCACGTTCGCTTAGTTCATGAATTCGATCGTAGTTTGTTTCAGCACGATCTGTAACAAGATAATGGAATGTAGGTAAACCAGATTCTAATAAAGAAGAAACTAGGGAAGTAAGCATATCACCAGAACCAATTATAAGCACATTTGCTGCGCGGTACCTTTCGAATTTTAAAGCGCCTGAATGGGAATCAGCTTCTAGAAACTCAATTTGCGAAGCGTATCTGTCGAGTAATGCACTGTTTAATTCGTGGGGAGCATCTTGGCTTACATCACGAATGAAACCATTTTCATATAAAATCTCTCCAATTTCAAATACACGATTTTGATAGGGGAGAGGGAGACCATCGGTTATTTCTGTCAAAGAATGATTACCGTTAAACATAGGCATTAATTTCTCAATCCAGTCATAAATTCCATCACCATCCATACGGAATGAACTGGAGTTATTTCGAAAGTAAACACCCCCGTTTGAATCGGGGAGGAAGAAAGTATCCTTATTTGCTTTAAGTTTTGCATGAACTGGAAGGTTATTCATGTTTATCCCCCTTACGTTTTAGGCATACATTGTTAGTCTATGTAGTGTGATTTGTCCCGTATGAACATAATGAAAAAAGGCTGTAGAATGATTCATTCTACAGCCTTTAATAGATTAATAATCTATCAACCTTCTAATAATAATGATTTTGGATCTTCAAGCATATCTTTAACAGCAACAAGGAAGCTAACTGCTTCTTTACCATCAACAATACGGTGATCGTAAGATAGTGCAAGGTACATCATTGGACGGTTTTCCATACGCTCTGCATCAATTGCAACTGGACGTACTTGGATTTTATGCATCCCTAGAATACCTACTTGTGGACTATTTAGGATTGGTGTCGACATTAGAGAACCGAACACGCCACCGTTTGTAATTGTAAATGTACCACCTTGTAGCTCTTTTAATGAAAGTTTATTATCGCGTGCTTTCAGACCTAAATTACGAATCTCGCTTTCAATTTCAGCGAAGTTCAATTGGTTAGCATCGCGTACAACTGGAACAACTAATCCATCTGGAGCTGCTACTGCAATACCGATATCATAGAATTTTTTAATGATAAGCTCATCGCCTTGAATTTCAGCATTTAATAATGGGAACTGTTTTAATGCTGCAACAACTGCTTTTGTGAAGAATGACATAAAGCCAAGACGTACATCATGTTTTTTCTCGAAAGCATCTTTGCGTTCTTTACGTAATTCCATGATTGCACTCATATCAACTTCGTTAAATGTAGTTAACATTGCAGATGTTTGTTGAACTTCTACAAGACGTTTTGCAATTGTTTGACGGCGGCGGGACATTTTCACACGCTCAACTGGTTTTTCAAATTCAGTTTTTGCAACTGGAGCCGGACTTTGTTTTGGAGCAGCTGGTGCTTCTTTTGGCGCTGCAGCGTGAGCTTGTACATCATGTGGTCTCACACGTCCAAGTGGATCTGTGCTACGTACTTCGTTTAAATCGATTCCTAATTCACGAGCCATTTTGCGAGCAGCTGGTGATGCGATAGGACGATTTGTATTTGGTAAACCTTGCAACGCTTTATTTTGTTCAGCACTTGGAGCTGCTGCTTTCGGTGCTTCAGTAGTTTCTTGTTTTGGTTGCTCAGCCAATGGAGCAGGTGTGCTTACTGCAGCTGCTGCGCCGTTTGCATCTAAAATTGCGATAGTAGCGCCAACTTCAACTGTATCTCCAGGTTCGCCTAGTAACTTCGATACAATACCTGAATCCTCTGCAATGATTTCTACATTGACTTTGTCAGTCTCAAGCTCAACAACGCTGCCACCTTTCTCAACTTTGTCGCCTACGTTGATAAGCCATTGTGAAATAGTTCCTTCTGAAATAGATTCTGCAAGCTCAGGTACTTTAATTTCGATCATTTTAAATGTCCTCCCCTTATTTGCCTAACGGTGTGTTTTATCTTCTTTAATCTTCGGTAATCTCCATTTGTTAGCCTGGCTGTGGCAGACTATCTGCCACAGCCAAGCCTGAAAAACTCATTGTTACTTTCAGTTGCTGAAAACTTCAATTTCTTGTTTATCTTGACGGAAGTTGTACTTCACATCTAAAGCGTGTGCAACGATTAATTCTTGCTCAGCTTTGTGAGCGAATGGATCGCCACCAGATGGGCTAGAACGATCCGGGCGTCCAATGTAACCTGTTTTCACTTTATCCCCAGCTAGTTCGAACAGAATTGGAGCCATGTAATGCCATGCGCCCATATTACGAGGTTCTTCTTGAACCCAAATGATTTCTTCTAAGTTTTTAAAGCGTTTAATAATAGATTGAACTTTTTCAGCAGGGAATGGGTACAACTGCTCGATACGAACCATATGAACTTCATCTAGGCTGTACTCATGCTTACCACTTTCGATTTCTGCTGCTAAGTCAATTGCCATTTTACCTGTACTTAAAACAAGACGTTTTACTTTGTTTGGTTTTGCACCAAGGTTTTCTTGTTCTAAAGCAGGTTGGAAACGTCCTTCGCTTAACTGACTAGCAGTTGAAAGAGTAAGTGGATGACGTAATAAACTCTTTGGTGTCATAAGCACTAACGGTCGAACAGCTTCTGTTCCTAAGATAGATGCTTGACGACGTAAAATATGGAAGTATTGTGCCGCGCTCGTTAAGTTTGCAACTGTCCAGTTGTTCTCAGCAGCTAATTGTAAGAAACGCTCTGGACGTGCACTAGAGTGTTCTGGCCCTTGACCTTCATAACCGTGTGGTAATAGAAGAACTAAACCAGATTTTTGACCCCATTTCGCTCTTCCTGCTGAAACATATTGATCAAATAATGCTTGCGCAGTATTTGAGAAGTCACCGTATTGAGCTTCCCACATCACAAGAGTTTCTGGAGCAAATACGTTGTAACCATATTCGTAACCAACAACAGCAGCTTCTGATAACGGACTGTTATGAACAGAGAATGATGCGTTAATGTTCGGTAAACGGTGTAATGGTGAATATGTTTCGTTTGTATCAGTATCGTGTAATACGATATGACGGTGCGCGAATGTACCACGCTGTGAATCTTGACCAGTTAAACGAATTGGCGTACCTTCTTGCAAAATAGAAGCGAATGCTAACGATTCAGCAAGTGCCCATTCAATTTTACCGTTCTCTTCAAGAGCATCTTTACGGCGCTCAAGAATTTTCTTCACTTTTGGATATACGTTAAAGCCTTCAGGCCAAGATAATAGTCCTTCATTAATTGCACGAAGTGATTCAATTGAAACACCAGTGTCAATCGGCTGGATTCCTTTTGCAACAACCTCTGGAACTTTAACGTGAATTGTTGCAGCACTCGTATCAGCTGGTGGCACTTGTGCGTATTCAGCCTTTAATTCTTCTTGTATAAACTGAGTAATTGTTTCAACCTCATCTGCATTCAGAACGCCAGCAGATTGTAATTGATCTGCATAAATTGCTCTTACAGTTGGGTGATTTTTAATTTTTTTGTACACTTGTGGTTGCGTAACTGCTGGATCATCCATTTCGTTATGACCATATCGGCGGTAACCGATTAAATCGATTAAGAAGTCCTTTTTGAACAGCGTACGATATTGGATCGCAAGGTTTGCAGCAGCAAGACAAGCTTCCGGATCATCAGCATTCACGTGAACAATCGGAATATCGAAACCTTTTGCAAGGTCGCTTGAATATTTAGTAGAACGAGAATCATAGCTATCAGTCGTAAAGCCGACTGCATTATTTGCGATAACATGGATCGTTCCACCAGTTTGGTATGCATTCAATCTACTTAAGTTGAGTGTCTCAGACACAACACCTTGACCAGGGAATGCAGCATCACCATGAACTAAAATTACGAATGATTTTGTAGTATCTTGTTCTGGAAGACCAGATTTTTTACGATTCTCTTGAGCTGCGCGTGCGAAACCTTCAACAACAGGGTTAACGAACTCAAGATGACTCGGGTTATTTGCTAATGTAACACGAGTGCTAACTTCTTCATTACCAACGACTTGTTCTCTACCTAAATGGTATTTCACGTCGCCAGTCCAGCCAGCATTTGCCACTGCACCTTCTATTTTTGCATGTTTGAATTCTGCAAACATGTGATTATATGGCTTTTCTAATACGTGAGCGAGTACGCTTAGACGACCACGGTGAGCCATACCAATCATGACATCTTCAACGCCGCCTTTAGCACCTTCTGAAACAATTTCATCTAGTACAGGTACAAGCATATCAACGCCCTCTATTGAGAAACGTTTTTGACCAACGAATGTTTTATGCAAGAATTGCTCGAAACCTTCAACAGCAGTTAAACGTTTTAAAAGAGCAGTTCGTTTTTTATTTGATAATGGTTGACGCAATGAATTTGATTCCACCATTTGATGCAACCACGCGCGTTCTTCACTATCTTGTATATGTGAGAATTCATAAGCTAAAGATTTTGTATAAACGTCTTTTAATCTATGAATTACATCAAGTGCAGTGTGAATACCCTCTGGTGCATCTTGCCATACTGTTTTTGCTGGAATCGCTTTCAAGTCAGCATCGCTCAGTTCGTTCATTGTTTTCTCGATAAGAGATTGTCCGTTTGCAGCATCTTCCATCGGATTAATGTGAGCCAATGTATGCCCGAAAGAACGGATCTGTTCAACAAGTTGAACGACTTTAAGAATCTTTTCAATGTTCCCTGTGTTTTGAGGAGAAAAATGTGTTGCTGTGTTGTCCCCTGTTACGACATCATCTTGAAACGAAGGAGCTCCAAAAATTTCAAAAAGCTCTTGTAATTCCGGATCAACAGAACCTGCTCCAGTTACGTAAAGATCATACTGTTCAATAACATAACCAAGGTTCGGACCATGGAACTTGGCCCAAGGGTTTGTCGTTGTATTCTTCCTCGTCATTTGTTTAAACCTCCCAATGCATATAATCCTTTTTCCATACAAAAAGGTGCATTTTGCTCTTTTCAATAATTGATGAACCAATAATCAATGTAAATGTTTTTCTTTACTCTTATGTTATTACAATAATTTACATAATACCAAACACTATTACTTATCTGTTTTGTAAAAAAACATTCACAATAACTTATCACCCAAGTTAATCTTTCATGTTATAAAGTAATTTCACGGGAAAACGGGGTGGATATATTTGGTATACCTACATTAATACCTATAATTGTTGCATTTAAATATAAGTATAACTATCAGAATGTTTCGATAAAGTTTAGTTCGAATTATGTATATTGGAATAATAAGCGCTTTCATTGATATTATACAACAATATAACGGAATATAGTATAAAAAATAAAAAATTATGAATTTACCATAAACTTTATCTCGATAGTGTTAAATATCGAAAGGAAAATGAAGGATTTCTACAAAAAAAGTGGCTATACATAAAAAATGCTTCATAAACCGTTAGTTTCTATAAATATGGCGAAAAACAACGTAAAAACAATAGCGCATTTCACCCGATAAAGAGCAGAATGAAACATTTTAAAAGGATAAAACAAATATGGAGATATTAAATTTTCATAAAAACGGAGAGGAGATATAGTAACGGCTATATACATTGTTCCATGTTTCATTTCAAAATAGACGTGCTGAATTTGAAAAAGTTTCTTCTATATAAAGTGAAACTTTAATCAGTGGGGGTTTTGTCCATCCTCCACTGATTATTAGCCCTCATCAATCGGGATAAATAGAATGCAAAATAATCTGAATGAATGTAAAGGAACCTTGACGTAAAGTTTCCTTTACGTATATACTCGGTATAAGGAAGGAGGGAGAAATTTCCTTGGAAAATAAAATGGTCGAATACCGAAAAAAACTTGGACTATCTCAAGAAAAATTGGCTGAGAAACTTGGAGTTTCCAGACAAACCATCATTTCAATTGAAAAGGGAAAATATGATCCATCACTTCCGTTAGCATTTGAAATAGCAAAAACATTTCAGACAACGATAGAACATGTATTTATTTATGAAGGAAAAGAAGAGGGGGAGAAAGGATGAATTATTCACAAAAGTACTTTGTAATTATGGGGATTATCTTTTTAATTATGAGCGGAACTATGATATTAGCAGGTATAATGACGCATTCTGCACCGCCAATTCCAACCTATACAGTACTTGCAATGATGATCATGTGTTTTTGCCTAAGCTACTTGCACCCGCAATTTAAAGAAAAAGATGAGCGAATGAAACTCATTCGTTATAAAGGAATGTTCTTCAGCTTTTTTGCACTAACGGCATACTATCTTCTTTTCTCTATTGGCTTAAACTTAAAAGTAATTACGCTATCTGCAGTTGAACTATTGAATATATTAATGGCACTTACGATGAGTACAGTTTTTATATCGTTTGTTGTTTTATCGAAAAGATATTAAGATGTAAAAGAGAAAGGAAGATTAACATATGCAAATGATGTATGCTTTTGGCATGGGGCTTGTATTATTTTTAGCCGTATTCTTATTTATTCGTAAAGACGTTCAGGGCGGAACGTTAACGAAACGAGGATTTTATAAAATGATCGGCTGTTTAGTTGTTATGTTTATAGCGATTATCGTAATGATCGTTCTAATTAATAAAACATTATAGAATTTAAAAACGGAACCTTACTTTATAGTAAGGTTTTTCTATTTGAAATTAATACCAAAAAATACTATAAAAACTATTTAGTGACTATATTTCCTATTATATAATCCAATAAAATGATAGATAAGGAGAATAGTATATGAACAAAAAAACTATCTTCTTTTTATTAACATGTCTACTACTTATAGCTAGTATTACTTATATAATATGTAACAAACGAGAACAAGTGCCACCTATGTTAGTATGGGAGAACCAAGAATACTACGTTACGAATGAACCTGCCAAAGCAGAAGAAATCGGACAAAGACTTGGTGAAGTAACAAAGAAAATTGAAACGAGCAAACAGCCTACTAAAGATAGTGAATCCAACATATTACAAGAAAAAACAGAAGTATTTGAAATGATTTTAGAAGAAGAGGATGAAAGGCCGCCTATACTCGTAAAAGAACCTAAGAGTGAAGAATGTAGAGTAGTAAGGCCGATGTTAAAGCAAGTACTATAATAATGAAGAAACAAATTTTTAATAGAGAGTAGTGACGTTATGAGATGGAAAGCAGGAACGTTTGAAAAAATAGAAACGAATGATTTATCTATTGAGCAGCTTAAATGTGCCTATAAGTTGTTTTAAAGTACATAACGAAAATTTTTCAAAGAAATACCTTATAAAAATATTAAAATATGCAAAATTGCATATTGGTTATTCTAAATCTTATGCTAACCTTATAATGAAAAATATAACATTTGTTGGTAATGAATGATTTTTGAAGGAAATAAGTTATTGAAAAAAATACTATATAGGGAAATTGTTGGAAGTTCAGATGTTACAAACGTCATCTTATTTTCAATGTCTGATAAAAGCGATGCCATTAGAGGTCAAAATATTGTTGTTGACTATGGATATACAATTGTATAAATAAATCATCTTGGGAATTAAGGGTGTGGATAATGAGTTTACTAATTAAAGATTTAATAAAGAAATTTGACGAACATGTTGCAGTGAATAATTTGAATATCGAGATACCAAAAGGTGAAATATTTGGATTCTTGGGCGGAAATGGGGCAGGTAAAACGACTACATTTCGAATGATACTTGGGCTTTTATCAAAAACAAGCGGAACTATTTCATGGAATGGTAAACCTATAAATTATGATGTTACGGATAAGATTGGGTATTTACCAGAAGAACGTGGGCTTTATGCGAAAATGACTGTCAAAGAACAAGTTAACTTTTTTGCAAAACTAAAGAACATGAAAAGTAAAGATGCAGAAAAAGAACTTCACTATTGGCTGGAGCGTTTTAATATAACTGAGAATCTGAACAAAAAAGTAGGAGAACTTTCAAAAGGGAATCAGCAAAAAATTCAGCTGATAACAGCGATTATACATAAGCCTGAACTCTTAATTTTAGATGAACCATTTAGTGGTTTAGATCCAGTAAATGTTGAAATGTTAAAAGAAGCTGTTCTTGATATGCAAAAACAAGGGGCGTCGATACTTTTTAGTTCACATCGTATGGAACATGTGGAAGAGTTATGCCAACACATTTGTATCATGAACAAAGGAGTACCTGTTATTCAAGGAGACATTGCCAAAATTAAAAGTGACTTTGGTAAAAAGAATGTTGTAATCGTTGGCGATCATGACTTTGACCATTTGAAAGAAATAAAAGGTGTAGAAAGTATGAAGAAACGTAAGAATGCAGTTACTCTTAAAATTTCATATGAAGAAGTTTCGCATGTTTTATTTAAAGAAATAACGAAGTTAGGGTATGTTAAAAAGTTTGCAGTAGAAGAGCCTACATTAAATGATATCTTTATCGCGAAAGTAGGTGCGCAACATGAGTAGTTTCTGGACAATTTTTTTACAAAACTATAGATCTAAGGTGAAATCAAAATCATATTTTGCTATTACAATAATAATTTCTATGTTAATTATAGGATTGATGAATTTTGACAAGATTTATAACTATTTTGCAGGTAACGAGGACGATCAAGTTGTTGTTGTTACAGAAAAAGAAGAATTATATACAACTATTAATCAAGTGTTTAAAAATGTCGATAGTAAGATACATGTTAAGCGTAGTACGGATAAACCAAAAGCAGAATCAGGTGTTAAAAATGGTGATTATACATATGCAATCGTTGTAGAGGAATTGGATAATAAACAACTAAAGGCTACGTATATAACTGAGACAGATGTAAATCAGCAAGATGTTAGCAAGGTTCAAACTATTTTATCTCAAATACAATCTTCTAATTTCGCTCAGCAATTGAATCTATCGCAAGATGAATTAAAGGTGTTAACAACGCCAGTAGAAATACAAACCAAAACTGTTTCAGATAAGGTTAAAGATGGAGAACATACAGAGGGTGTAGGAATTTTAATTAATACCTTTATCATGCTAAATTATGTAATGATATTAATGTATGCTGCACAATTAGCTACAGATGTTGCAACAGAAAAATCTTCTCGTGTAATGGAGTTAGTTGTTTCAAGTATTTCGCCTACAAAACATTTATATGCGAAGCTCTTCTCAACATTGTTGGCAGGTATTACACAAATAATAATTTGGGGTTTGGTCGCAACTGTAGGGTATAAAACAGCAATTAATGAATCGAAAAATGATATTTTAAATAGTATTGATTTAAATTCTGTTGCTCCTACTCTAGTGTTTTATGGGATTCTATTCTTCACATTAGGATTCTTATTATATGGCTCATTATCTTGTCTACTCGGCTCTGTTATTAGTCGTATAGAGGAATCTTCTCAAGCTGTTATGCCGCTGACATTTATGTTAATTGCTGCTTTGTATATCGCACTTTATGGAATGTCAAATCCAAGCAGCACGGTTGTTACCATTACTAGCTATATACCTTTCTTTACTCCTATTGTTATGCTCGTACGAATTGGATTCCTCAATATCCCAGTATGGGAGATTGCGCTTGCATTAGCGATTCTATTAGCAACAATATGTATGATGATTGGTTTAACGAGTCGTGTTTACCGCGGTGGCGTATTATTATATGGTAAAGGTGCATTCAGTAATATAAAAAAGGCAATCAAGTTAGGGAAAAAATAAGATTGGCCTATTCATATTTAAAAAGACTACATAGTTAATCTATGTAGTTCTTTGTTGTTACAAAATATATATAAATAAATATAAAAATTATTGTATTAGGCTATTTTTTAAAGAAAACTTTAAAAAGCTCCCAAGAAGAGAGTGAAGAATTGAGTTCTGGCGAACAACGCAGAGTGATGATTGATATAATTTATGTCTTTCTCAAGAATTGAGGAAAAGAAGTAGGGGAAAATGGTAGAAATATAATATTAGCGATTGATGAACCGGAAGTCTCACAGAATCTTACGCAATGTTTCAATCGAGATGAATATAAGTTGAAAGAAAAGGATATATTTACTGGTTTTTTAAGATATATATAATATTACAAGTTTAGAATCGCACTTTGCTATATCACGGTGAACGATATTACAAATAGCAGTAAATCAAATAAAATAAAGCTAGCTTAGATTGAATTTTTTTGTCTAAAATATTGACTCAAATCTAATAAGAGATTTAAAATCATAAGTTTATTTTCATATGAAAAATTAATCGTTAACCAAAAGAGAGCTATTGATCAAATCTTGAACAGTATATAAAAAATTTATTATAAAAATAATATATTGATTTGCTACATAAAGAAAGCCCCTTGACTATCAATGGGTTTCTCATATGATCCCGACTGGCCTCGAACCAGCGACCTCCACCCTGTCAAGGTGGCGCTCTCCCTGCTGAGCTACGGGATCTTCAAAAATGCTTATGTAGTAGCATCTTTAATCATTATGCTAAAGCAATTATATATAATTAACTGAAATTTTACAATATTTTTGTGGTAATCTTTTAAAGGTAAAGTATTTGGAATCACGCTAGTAGCGTATTAAGGAATATATAAGAAGAGCATTTAATTGAAAGTGGATTTTGAATAAACCGGGTATATTATGATTTCCGATACCAATCCAAAGGACCTTCATCGCTTAAGTCAACAAGAAAAGGGAATAAGAAGTGTAAAGGTAAGCTTATAAGTTCTGGCATAGCGTTCAATGTTTTCTTTGATAGATATTGTCTTCCGAAACAATACGGACAATCTTTTTCAAATGTCACGAGTATCGACCATACATCTTTTACTTTCCACTTCGTTTTACAATATGTACAACGCGCCATGGAGTTCCTCCTCATTTTAAGGTGTTTTCTAATATATTCTATTTGATCGTACTAAAGTCAAGTGTAGTTGGTGTGATAGAATATAAGTTGGTTTGTTTTTTTATATGGATGTATTCCGTAATTTATGACTAAATGAATGTAGTGTGAGGGTTATATAATAAGAGATTTTCATTTTTAATATGCAAATTGGCCAATATATCCTTTTTACAATTTTTAAGAAATCATGTATAAATGAAGTACAAGATATTTATAAATATTCAGAAGTAGAGGGAGAATTATTGTAATGGTAAGAAAAACGTTCAAGATGCGCGTATCTAGAAATAGAACGATTTCGATTAATGGCTCAATTCTTGATGTGGATGTTACACATGATGAGTTTTTACAAGAGTTTGTTGAGTGGGTCGATTCTAAAGGTTGGTCGTTTATGGGGATGACAGATGAGATTACACCTGAGGAAGCTAGTCAAAATTTAATAGACTCATTGATTGATGAGAAGGATAAGAAAGAGTAATTCCTTCTTATTTTTTGTTGTATATTTATGTTCCTAATCGTAAAAGTGTGATATAGTAAAAAAAGTGAATATTCTTCCAAATTAATACAAATTACATATAGGTTGGTAGAGGTATTTTATAGAATGTGAAAGTAAAGGGAAAAGGGAGAGTCATATGGTAAATTTTAAGAAAATTTCGGTTTTTGTTATGGTTATTTGTTTATTTTTTTTGACACCTATGACGTTATATGCTGAGACGAATATTGGAGTAAATCCGGAGCAAGTGGCACCTCCACCTGCGGAAGGGCCGAATGTTTTTAGTCAGTTTGCGACTACGATTGATGCGAAAACAGGAGATATGTTGTACGACAAAAATGCACATCATCGTGCGTTCCCCGCTAGTATGACGAAAGTGTTAACGGCGATTTTACTGATGGAGCATACGAAGCCAGAGGATCAATTTACGTTTTCACAATTAGCATTAGATCAAGAGAAGAGTAATTATCAAATTGAGTTTCACCCTGGTGAGACTATTAATAGAAATACTGCACTTATGATTTTAATGGTGCTGAGTGCGAATGATGTGTCGTATGCGATTGCGGAGCGTATTGGAGGAAGTGTTGAAAACTTCGCCAATATGATGAATGAAAGGGCGAAGCAATTAGGGGCTAAAGATAGTCATTTTGTAACGCCAAATGGATTGCATGATTCAAATCATTATACGACGCCATATGATATGGCCATGATTACGAGAGGTGTGCAAAAGTATCCTGAAATTTTACAAGCGATGAATACGAAAAGAACGACGGTTACGACATCTACGCAAACAGTTTCTATTTTTAATAAGTCTACTTATTTTGAAAATCCATATAGCATGGGTGGTAAGACAGGATTTACGAATGAAGCACGCAATACGCTCGTTTTATTAAATGAGAAGGATGGTAATCGTATTATAAATGTAGTAATGGCTTCTCAAAGACCTGAAATTTATGAAGATTTGAAGCAGATGGCGGAATATTCTTTTGGGCAATTTACGAAGCAAACTGTACTAGATAAACATAGTTGGCATCAAAAGACAACATATTTAAATAAAGATGTTGATTCTGAGCTCGAAAAAAGTGCTGAGCTTATGCTAAAGAAAGATGAAGGGAAAAATGTAAAAACGGCTTTTCGGGTTAATTCAGTGGATAAAGAATCTTTGTACCAAAAAGGAATTCATCGTGGTGAAGTAGTTGGTGCGGTAGATATTATAAAAAATAATCAAACGATTGCGACTATAAATGTTCTTTCAAAAGAAGATGTTACGTTTGCGCTGCCTAAAAAAGATACCGTTGCACCTGAAGTAAAGGATTCGAATGTAAAAATGATAAGTATCGGGATAGGCGGTATTGTATTATTTGGTGCACTACTGTATGTAATTTTGCGCCGTAATAAACAAGGTGTTAAATCAGAGGAAAAGTAGGTTGTTATGAAAACTGCGAAGAAATTTGTTCGCAGTTTTTTGTTGTAGTAATAGTGATTAAAAAATTTAATTTAACAAATAATCTCAATTTTTAACCTTGCATTTCTTATTTGTTCGTTATACTATTTGTGTATGTTCTTGTTAAAGAATCATTAGAGTGATATTAATTTCAAAATAATATAAAACAGTAGAGAGGAAGAGATACGATGAAATTAGTTTGGAAGATAATTAGCAACGTTATCTCATTTGTTTTATTTGCGGTAATGGTTTGTTTAGCTTTTGTGGTTATTTCGTCAAAAGCGAGTGGCGGGGATCCGACTGTGATGGGATATCAATTTAAAACAGTGTTGTCAGGATCGATGGAACCAACATTTTTAACAGGGTCAATCATTGCGATAGAGCCAACGAAAGATGGTTCTAAATATCAAAAAGGTGATGTTATTACGTTTAAAGAGAAAAATGAAAAAATTGTCACTCACCGTATTATCGGTGTGAAAGATACAAATGGAAAAGTAATGTATGAAACAAAAGGGGATAACAACAACGGACCAGATTTAGCACCAGTACTTGCAGAGAATGTAATTGGAAAGTATGCAGACATTACAGTTCCATACGTGGGTTATTTACTGAATTATGCGAACTCAAAAGCGGGAGCAGCATTACTTCTTATTATTCCAGGAGTCTTTTTACTTGGTTATTCCGCGATTTCTATTTTTGGCGCTATTCGTAGCATCGACGGAGAAAAGAAAAATAAAAAAGTAGAACAATCCGTCTAGTTATCTTAGTTATAATTTCCTATTAGGAAATTAACAAATATATATTATGGGGGATTTGGACATGACTTTAAAGAAAAAATTAGGAATGGGTATCGCATCAGCAGTATTAGGAGCAGCATTAGTTGGTGGAGGAACATTTGCATTCTTTAGCGATAAAGAAGTGTCAAATAATACATTTGCGACAGGTTCATTAGATTTAGCTGTGAATCCATCAGCAATTATTAATGTAGAGAATTTTAAACCAGGTGATACAATTGAGAAAGAGTTTAAATTAGACAATAAAGGTACACTAGATATTAAGAAAGTGTTATTAAAAACAGATTATAGTGTAGAAGATGTGAAAAAAGATAATAAGGAAGATTTAGGGAAATACATTAAAGTTGTTTTCTTGACAAATGTTGATAAACAAGAAAGGGTTGTGCTACAAACTACATTGGAAAAATTGCAAGATGAAGTGGTTACAGCTGCAGAAAATGACCTTGTTAGTTTAATAGCACCTGAAAAAGGTATTGCAGCAGGAACTTCTGATACATTCAAAGTGAAATTCCAGTTTATTGACAATAATAAAGATCAAAATGAATTCCAAGGTGATAAATTACAATTAAAATGGACATTTGAAGCACAACAAGGCGATGGTGAGGATAAAAAGTAAAAAGAGAAGTATGAGGCTGCACATTTAAGCTCTTATTCTTTCTTACTAAGTTTCAGCAGTCTATCTACACATCTATCATCATAGAAAGAGGCTATCATATTGATAGCCTCTTTCTATGATGATAGATGTGTGAAAAAATAAAAAAATTTTTATATCATTTTGTAATCCTCTTTATTATAATAAAAATAGAATTCTTTATAAAGAACGTATATGTTCGATAGGAGAGATTAAGATGCTGAAAACGTCTCATAAATTTAAAAAAATATTTATTTTGTCTTGTATGTGCTCTACTACACTTTATTTAGGATCTCAAATTATGACGTATACAGAAGCGGCATTCACTCACAAAACGAAAGTGGAGGGTACTATTTCTGCAGCAAGTATTTTTCCAAAAACAGTTGATCAGTTGACAGAACAAGCTAAGCAACATAAGGAAGTAATTTTGCATGAGTATGAAGAGATGAAATCGAAAGTAACTTTCACTTCCACTCAAGAATTAGAACAGGCGCTTGTTACGTGGAAGCAAGGACGTGAGAAAATTGTTACTGAGAGGGAACTGTTACAAAAGGTATATGCATCAATAGAAAATCCTTATAACAAAGTGAAAGAAGAGTTAAAGGGAAATAAAAGTGAATCTAATAAGCAAGTATTCTCGTATGTGAATGCTGGTTTTCATATAGTTAAAGAGCACTGTGAGTATGTTGATAAAGAGGTTAATTTACAGGTGATTGATAAACAAATTCAAGCTTTTGAAAAATTATTAGTAGATGAAACAGCAAAGCAAGTGAGTGAGGCTGAGAAGCAAAAGAAATTAGAAGAGAGTAAGAAGCAAGAAGAAGCGAAAAAGCTAGAAGAGAGCAAGAAGCAAGAAGAAGCGAAAAAGCTAGAAGAGAGCAAGAAACAAGAAGAACAGAAAAAAATAGAAGAGAGCAAGAAACAAGAAGAGCAGAAAAAAATAGAAACAGACAAACAAACTGAAAAAGTAGAACATGAAAAATCTACTTTAGCTGACTAAGGTAAACAGCCAGTACATAACAGTACAGTCCGGGCGACAAAAGAACAGTCCACAAATAGTCAGAGCACCAAGTGAAACGTATAGGAGTGTGAGGGAGCGTTCGCCCGCGCCTTTTTTTCGCATTAATAATTGAATATATGAGTGTGGCTAATCGGTAGCGTATATAGAGAGAACGCTACGAAGTAAATCTTCGTTTTATTTCTCAATATTTTTCTGGAAAAAGGAAAAAATGTTGAGAAATAAAAAAAACAAAAATATATATTGTATTTATATAAGTTCGTTCGCTATAATGAACTTAAGGTTTTAAAAAAAGAACGAATATTAGCTCAGCTAATATAGTTTTAGTTACACCTCTTATTTCAAATAAGAGATAGCAATGTAAAATACAAAAAACAGCTAGGGGGAATTGATTGTGAGTCTGAAAAAGAAATTAGGTATGGGAGTTGCATCAGCAGCATTGGGGTTATCTTTAATTGGTGGAGGAACATTTGCATTCTTTAGTGATAAAGAAGTATCGAACAATACATTTGCAGCCGGGACGTTAGATCTTACATTAAACCCTAAAACGCTTGTAGATATTAAAGATTTGAAACCAGGGGATTCTGTTAAGAAAGAGTTCTTATTAAAGAACGGCGGTAATTTAACAATTAAAGACGTTAAATTAGCGACAAAGTATACTGTGAAAGATGCAAAAGGTGATAATGCTGGTGAAGACTTCGGTAAGCATATTAAAGTGAAATTCCTTTGGAACTGGGATAAACAAAGCGAGCCTGTATATGAAACAACTTTAGCTGATTTACAAAATGCTGATCCAGATCTTTTAGCTAAAGACATCTTTGCTCCTGAGTGGGGAGAAAAAGGTGGCTTAGAAGCTGGTACAGAGGACTATCTATGGGTACAATTTGTATTCGAAGAGAATGGTCAAGATCAAAATAAATTCCAAGGTGATTCATTAAACTTAGAATGGACGTTCAATGCTAACCAAGAAGCGGGCGAAGAAAGATAATAAATAAAAAAAAGCGGGTATCTCCCGCTTTTTTTTAATAAAGAAAAAAGGAGCGCTAGTCTTATACGCTCCTTCATATATATTATTTTTGATTTTGTTTCCACTGTGTAAATTCTAGAAATTCACGGAACTGTTCTTTTGAGACACCAGAGCTCATTGCATCTTTAACGAGTTGTGTCCATTCGGAGTCTAGGTGACCCTCCGTTGTTGTTTCATCGTGAAGTAAAGTATCAACTGGAATTTGTAGAACAGCTGCAATTTTTTCAAGAAACTGAATAGAAGGGTTTTTTTGTAAATTCCGTTCTATAGAACTAATGTAAGATTTAGCGACACCAGCTTTTTCGGCGAGTTCTGTTAATGAAATGCCTTTTTGTAAACGAAGGCGTTTTATACGTTCTCCTATCATATTTGCGCACCTTTCTATCAATATGTAGTCGTCTTATGATGTGATTATTATAACATAAAATTCGTTAAAAAGAACGAGGCTATTGAGCCTGGCTCGTATGCTTCATACGTTGAAAAAAGTGTTCAATATCTTGCAGGGCAATGCCAGCATCTAGAGCTTCAAGTATTAAATCAATCCATTCTTGATCTAGTGAGTCAGCCTTATCTTTGTACAAATGTAATTCCTCCCTAATTAGTGGTCATAATTGCTGCTACAGAATATATGATAATGCAATCGGATTTTGTATTTTATATAGTGAATTATCAAATATTTTGTAGATGAAACAAAGATAAAATCCCCATTAAATTCCCTCTATGGCGATTATAAAGTTTCTGACGAATATTTTCAATATTTTCTGAAAATATTGTTGAATTGTGATATATTCGTATACTAACTATGAAATTTTTACAAATATATTAAAAAAATTACATAATATAACTAAATATTGAAAATATATTGAATTTTTAATAATATAGAGTGTGTAATACATATTTTATATTAGGGGAGGCAATAAGGGATGAAAAAGAAACCATTTAAAGTGTTATCATCAATTGCTTTGACAGCTGTTCTAGGCTTGTCGTTTGGTGCTGGAAGCCAGTCTGTATATGCTGAAACGCCGGAGAACAAGACAGCTACAAGCCCAGTTGATGATCACTTAATCCCAGAAGAGAGATTAGCAAATGCGCTAAAAAAACGTGGGGTAATTGATTCATCTGCTTCAGGGACAGAAACAAAGAAAGCTGTCGAAAAGTATGTAGAGAAAAAGAAGGGTGAAAATCCTGGGAAAGAAGCGGCAAGTGGGGACCAACTTACGAAAGATGCATCTGACTTTTTAAAGAAAGTGAAAGATGCAAAGGCAGATACGAAAGAAAAATCAGAGCAGCCAGCAAACGGGACTACAGCAGGAACAGGTCCAGTTAGAGGAGGCTTAAATGGGAAAGTACCAACTTCACCTGCTAAGCAAAAAGAGTATAACGGTGAAGTTCGTAAAGATAAAGTACTTGTTTTACTTGTAGAGTACGCTGATTTCAAGCATAACAATATTGATAAAGAGCCTGGCTACATGTATTCTAACGATTTTAACAAAGAACATTATGAAAAAATGTTATTCGGTAATGAGCCATTCGCGTTAGAGGATGGAAGCAAAATCGAAACGTTTAAACAATATTACGAAGAGCAATCAGGTGGTAGTTACACAGTGGACGGAACAGTCACAAAATGGTTAACAGTTCCAGGTAAAGCTGCTGATTACGGTGCAGATGCTGGTACAGGTCATGATAATAAAGGACCAAAAGGACCACGTGATCTAGTAAAAGATGCATTAAAAGCGGCTGTAGATAGCGGACTTGATTTATCACAGTTTGATCAGTTCGATCAATATGATGTAAATGGTGATGGGAATCAAAATCAACCGGACGGTTTAATCGATCACTTAATGATTATTCATGCGGGTGTTGGACAAGAAGCTGGCGGTGGTAAATTAGGTGATGATGCAATTTGGTCACATCGCTGGACAGTTGGACCAAAACCATTCGCAATTGAAGGTACACAAGCGAAAGTTCCATATTGGGGCGGAAATATGGCAGCATTCGACTACACAATTGAACCAGAAGATGGCGCGGTTGGTGTATTCGCACATGAATATGGCCATGATTTAGGTCTTCCAGATGAGTATGATACACAGTATAGCGGTGATGGTGAACCGGTTGAAGCTTGGTCTATTATGAGTGGCGGAAGCTGGGCTGGTAAAATCGCAGGAACAACGCCAACGAGTTTATCACCACAAAATAAAGAGTTTTTCCAAAAAACAATCGGTGGTAACTGGGCGAATATCGTAGAAGTAGATTACGAGAAATTAAATAAAGGTATCGGTCTTGCAACATACTTAGACCAAAGTGTTACGAAGTCAGATCGTCCAGGTCTGATTCGTGTTAACTTACCAGATAAAGATGTAAAAGGAATTCAGCCTGCATTTGGTAAACAGTATTACTACAGCACAAAAGGTGATGACCTTCATACAACGATGGAAACGCCACTATTCGATTTAACGAAAGCAACGACTGCAAAATTCGATTATAAGTCATTGTATGAAATCGAAGCAGAGTACGATTTCCTTGAAGTACACGCTGTAACAGAAGATGGACAAAAAACGTTGATTGAAAGAATTGGTGAGAAAGCAAATAGTGGAAATGCAGCTACGACAAATGGAAAATGGGTTGATAAATCATATGATTTAAGTCAATTCAAAGGTAAGAAAGTGAAACTAGTATTTGAATATATTACAGACGGTGGATTGGCGTTAAATGGATTTACACTTGATAATGCGTCACTAACTGTAGATGGAAATGTTGCATTCTCTGATGATGCAGAAGGTACACCACAATTCAAATTGGACGGTTTCGTTGCATCTAACGGAATGGATAAGAAAAAGCATAACTACTATGTAGAGTGGAGAAACTATGCGGGTTCAGATAACGCATTGAAATTTGCTCGCGGTCCAGTATATAACACTGGTATGGTTGTATGGTATGCGGATTCAGCTTACACAGATAACTGGGTTGGCATACATCCAGGACATGGTTTCCTTGGTGTAGTTGACTCTCATCCAGAAGCAATTGCAGGAACTTTAAATGGCAAACCAACATTTACAAGCAGTACGCGATTCCAAATTGCTGATGCGGCGTTCTCATTCGACAAAACGCCAGCTTGGAAAGTTGTATCTCCAACGCGTGGAACATTCGTATACGATGGATTACCAGGGGTACCGAAGTTCGATGACTCTAAAAAGTATATTAATGAGCAGATTCCAGATGCAGGACGTATTTTACCGAAGCTTGGTCTGAAGTTTGAAGTAGTAGGACAAGCTGATGATAATTCTGCAGGTGCTGTTCGTTTATACCGTTAATACAGTAAAACTACCGGGAGATTTTCTTTCGGTAGTTTTTTGTGAGCAATGAATTTTATATAAAGGGAAAAGTTATATATAATGTAACTTTAAGAATAGAAATTTGTTACATATGAAGTCTATATAAATAATGAAAGAATTGGATAAAAATAGTGGGAGAAGGTGAGTGCATGAGTATTTCCTCTATTGTAAATAAACAAAAGGAATATTTTTATAAAGGACATACGAGGAGTCTAGAGACGAGAAAGAATAATTTGAAGAAGCTTTATGAAGGAATTCAGCGTTTTGAGGATGAGATTTTTCAAGCGTTGAAATTAGATTTGAATAAATCAGTTCACGAATCATTTACAACAGAAATTGGATATGTACTAAAAGAGATTTCTTTTCAAATGAAGCATATTTCATCTTGGAGTAAACCAAAGCGTGTTCGCACAGCTCTTACTCATTTTGGATCGAAGGGGAAAGTGGTGCCAGAACCGTATGGTGTGACGCTTATTATCGCACCGTGGAACTATCCGTTTCAATTAGCGATTGCACCACTCGTAGGAGCATTGGCAGCTGGCAATACAGTCGTTTTAAAGCCGTCAGAGTTAACGCCAAACGTTTCAAAAGTACTTACGAGAATGTTAGGTGAATTATTCCCAGAAGAGCTTGTATCGGTAGTAGAAGGCGGTGCTGAGGAAAGCACTGCACTTTTAAAGGAACCGTTTGACTATATTTTCTTTACAGGTAGTGTTGGTGTCGGAAAAGTTGTGATGGAAGCAGCGGCGAAAAAATTAACGCCTCTTACGTTAGAGCTTGGCGGGAAAAGCCCATGTATTGTACATAAAGATGCAAAGCTAGATGTAACCGCAAGACGAATCGTTTGGGGCAAGTTTTTGAATGCTGGGCAGACGTGTGTAGCGCCTGATTATATGTACGTTCATTCTTCAGTGAAAGAGCAGTTAATCGAGGCATTAAGACATGAAATCGCAGAGCAATATGGAAAAGATGCTTTGCAAAATGACAATTATGTGCGAATTGTGAGTGAGCGTCATTTTGAACGTCTATGTACATTTTTACAAGACGGTAAACCTGTGATTGGCGGGAATTATACGAAAGAAACATTACACATCGAACCGACAGTGTTAACGAATGTTACATGGCAAAGTGCTGTTATGGAAGATGAAATTTTTGGGCCGATTTTACCAATTATAGAATATGACAAAATAGAAGAGGTAATTGAAACGATTCAGCACCATCCAAAGCCGTTAGCACTATATGTATTTTCTGAAGATAGAAAAGTGCAAGAGAAAGTGACGAGTAATATTTCATATGGCGGAGGATGTATAAATGATGTCGTATATCATCTTGCAACGCCATATTTACCTTTTGGGGGCGTTGGAAGTAGTGGATTAGGCAGCTATCATGGTGAACAAAGTTTTCGGACTTTTTCCCATTATAAAAGCATTTTGTCCCAATCTACAGCATTCGACATGAAAATTCGTTACTCTTCTACAAAAAGTGCTTTAAAATTCATACGAAAGTTGTTAAAATGATGATGGTGTTTATCAGTAGGCGTAGCCGTATGATAAAAACCCCTTCGCAACTGAAGGGGTTTTTCTGTTCGACATATGTATCATGCGAAAATGAATCAAACATACTACATAAAGAATAGAAGAGAACGCTGCTAAACAACCATTTTTGTTTGGATCGAAACAAAAAAATAGTCTATAGAACATAAATATTTATTCATGAATATAAAAATTAAAATTTAAGGTAGATAGGACGGGAAAATGAAAAAGATTATTAAAGTTGAAGCAGTAGAAAAACATTTTGGAAATCAAGTGATTATCCCCCCTCTTTCTTTAGATATTAAAGAAGGAGAATTTTTAACAATTTTAGGACCGAGTGGTTGCGGGAAAACGACTTTACTTCGTATGATCGCAGGATTTGAAACCCCAACTAAAGGGAATCTTTTATTAGATGATGAAAAGATTAACGATTTGCCGCCATACAAGCGTCATATGAATTTAGTGTTCCAACATTACGCACTATTCCCACATATGAATGTTGAAAAAAATATTTGTTTCGGTATGAAAATGCAAAAAGTATCAGCAGCAGAACAGAAAGAACGTGCGGAAGAGGCAATGCGTTTAACGCAGTTACTTGAGTTCCGTAATCGTAAACCTTCGAAGCTTTCTGGTGGACAGCAGCAGCGTGTAGCAATTGCAAGAGCAATTGTAAACAACCCACGTGTATTACTATTAGATGAGCCACTTGGAGCGCTTGACTTTAAGTTAAGAAAAGATTTGCAACGTGAATTGAAAAACTTACAACGTAATTTAGGAATTACGTTCATATATGTAACGCACGATCAAGAAGAAGCGATGAGTATGAGTGATCGTATTGTCGTTATGAATAAAGGGCATATCGAACAAGTCGGCACGCCTAAGGAAATTTACAATAAGCCGAAAACATTGTTTGTTGCGACGTTCATCGGTGAAAATAATATCGTGAAAAATGGGGAAAACTACGTAGCAGTTCGCCCTGAAAATGTAAAAGTTCGCTCGGTTGAAGAGCCAATTTTAAAAGAATACCATCTTGGACATATTGAAGATATTGAATTTGTTGGAAATATGGAAAAGCTATATGTACGTGAGGAGAAAACAGCGGAATTACTAATGGCATACCAAACTGCTGAAGAAGCAACGCAGTGGAGCATTGGAGATAATGTATATGTAGGCTGGGAGCAAGAGGACGAGGTGACCTTAAATTGAAGAAAGGGAAATTACTCGCATTACCTACAGTCGTATGGCTGTTACTCTTCTTCCTAATTCCACTTCTGTTCGTATTAGCATTTGCCTTCATGCAGCGCGGAGCATACGGGACAGTGGAAATGAAATTTACATTAGATAACATAGCACGTGTGTTTGATCCATTATATATGGGGACGTTATGGGAAACAGTGAAGATAGCTGTTATTACGACAGTACTATGTTTAGTAATCGGTTATCCATTCGCCTATACAATTACAATTGTTGATCGTAAATATCGTTCTATCCTTCTATTATTGGCAACGATTCCGTTCTGGATTAACTTTCTTGTTCGTTCATACGCATGGATTGTTATTTTACGTTCACAAGGTCTTGTAAACACATTGCTATTGAAACTAGGTATTATTAGTGAACCTTTAAATCTGCTATATAATACGCCTTCTGTAATACTCGGAATGGTATATTCTTTATTACCATTTATGATTTTACCAGTGTATGCAGCAATTGAGCAGCTTGATAAGCGTAAGCTAGAGGCGGCTTATGATTTAGGAGCAACACCAGTAAAGGCATTTTGGAATGTAACAGTACCGATGACGATGTCAGGGATTACTACTGGTTCTATTTTAGTATTCGTTTCTTCTATCGGAATGTTTGTTGTATCAGACGTTATGGGTGGATCGAAAGTAGCATTAATCGGAAACGTAATTCAAAACCAATTCTTAGGTTCACGTGACTGGCCTTTTGGTTCCGCGTTATCTATGATTGTTGTTCTATTCTCTGTTCTGTTAATTTACTTATATTATCGTGCAACGAAAGTATATAAATATGATGGAAACGGAGGGGAATAGGCAAAAATGAAGAAGTTTTTAGTTTCTTATTCTTGGTTAATCTTATTGTTTTTGTATTTTCCAATGATGGTTTTAATGGTATATTCCTTCAACGATTCTCGCATTAATGCGGAATGGGAAGGCTTTACACTCCATTGGTATACAGATTTATTTCAAAAACAAGATGTTATTGATGCGTTTGTAAATAGTATGACGATTGCTGTTATAACGACAATTGTGACGACAGTTCTTGGTGTGATTTTTGCTATTGCATTACACCGTTACAAATATCGTTTTGAAGGGGCCATTAACGGTCTTGTATATTTACCAATTTTAATTCCTGATATTTTAATGGGATTATCTTTACTTATCCTATTTAGTCAATTAGGTATGGAACTTGGAAAAACAACAATTATTATAGCACACATTACATTCAGTATTTCATTTGTTGTTGTTATTTTAGCGGCACGTCTTTCTGGTATGGGACGTGATTTAGAAGAGGCTGCAAACGATTTAGGAGCAACGCCGTGGCAAACGTTTCGTTATGTAACGTTTCCAGCAATTGCACCAGGAGTTATTTCAGCCGCATTATTAACATTCACATTATCAATTGATGATTTTGTAATTAGTTTCTTCGTATCAGGACCAGGATCAACAACATTGCCATTATACATTTATAGTATGGTTAAGCGTGGAGTATCGCCTGAAATTAATGCTCTTTCTACAATATTAATTGTTGTAATTGTAGGATTAATGGTGCTATCGGAAATTTTCCGTAATAAAGGTGCAGACGGTGAAGAAAACTCTGGAGGACACCTTCCTTTATAATACGAATGATATAGAAAGAACGAGGAGGTAATAAACCGATGAAATTAGTGAAGAGATTAGCTGGTATAGCAATTAGCTTCAGTCTTGCTGCAGGTGTACTTGCTGGTTGTGGTGAGAAAAAAGAAGAATTAAACATTTATAGCTGGGCTGACAATTTTGATGAGCAAGTTTTAAAAGATTTTGAAAAGAAATATAACGTGAAAATTAACTACGATAAATATGCAAGTAATGAAGAAATGCTTGCGAAATTACAAGCTGGTGGCGCGACATATGATTTAATTCAGCCATCTGATTACATGGTGAAAACGATGGCGAAGATGGACTTATTAGCGCCTTTAGATAAGAAGAATATCCCGAACATCGAGAACCTTGTTTCTAACTTTAAAACACCTGCGTTTGATCCAGAGAATAAGTATTCTCTAGTATATACTTGGGGTGTAACAGGAATTGCATACAATAAAAAGTATGTGAAAGAAACACCTACAAGCTGGAATGATTTATGGAACGAGAAATATAAAGGACATGTTACTTTATTAAACGATTCTCGTGAAGTATTAGGAATGGGACTTAAGAAAAACGGTTTCTCTAATAGCACGAAAGAGGATGCACAGTTAAAGACAGCGTCTGCTGATTTGCAGAAGCTACTTCCAAACTTATTAGCATTCGATACAGATAATATTAAACAAAAATTCATTACAGAAGATGCTTGGATCGGGACAGTTTGGTCTGGAGACGCAGCATTCATTGCGAAAGACAATAAAGATGTAGGATACGTTGTACCAAAAGAAGGTGGCACAATTTGGGCTGATACGTTAGCAATTCCAAAAGGTGCGAAAAATAAAGAACTTGCAGAGAAGTTTATGAACTACTTATTAGATGAAAAAGTAAGTGTGAAAAACTACGAGTCAATTGGTTACAGTAATCCAAATGAAAAAGCTCATCCTCTTCATAGTAAAGAATATCGTGATAATCACATGATCTTCTTAACAAAAGAAGAATTAGATCGTACAGAGTGGCTTGTTGATGTAGACGATAAGTTAAAAGACTACGATCGCTACTGGACAGAGCTGAAAACAAAAGGTAAATAAGTAAGAAAATGCGGTTTCTAAAGTAGAAATCGCATTTTTTCATAGTAGGAGGAAATCGATTGAAGAAAAAGTTACATCAGTATGAATTAATGTGTATCATTTTATTGTTTGTTCTATTTAGCATCATCGCTTGGAGGGTACATGTAGGTGGTGTTACAATGATGGATACATACGTACGTGATATGGTAAAAGGATTACAAACGGAAAGCTCACTTACATTCTTCTCATACTTTACAAAGCTAGGATCTGCAATTGGAGTTATAACGACACTAATTATAAGCTTGCTCGTTTTTTGGAAAAAGCGTTATTATGCTGCTATGATTGTGTATCCAATGGCTATATTAACGACACACCTTGTTAATAAGGGAATAAAAGAAATTGCAAAAAGAGACCGCCCATCATTAAATGAGGCACTTGACGCACTTGGGTATAGCTTCCCAAGCGGACATGCAATGCTATCTATTATAACATTCGGTTTTCTTGCCTATATCATTGCTGCCAATTTGAAGAGTGTAGCTGGAAAATGTGGTATTACGATTTCGATGGGCATATTAATTATATTGATTGGATTAAGTAGAGTTATTTTAAATGTTCATTACCCGACTGATATTTTGGCTGGTTACTGTGCAGGTGGCATTTTGTTAATCATCGCAATTTATTGTCATCGTTTACTTACCGAGAGATTGGGACTTAATAACGAGAGATAAAAAAACGTCTAGAAAAACTAGTATTATAGTTTTTCTAGACGTTTTTTGTTTATGGGGAGATGTGATAAAGTATAAATGACAAGTGAATTATATAAAGTAGGTGAAAATGTGTGAAGACAAATGTACATAAAATTGATAAGTGGGGGAAGTTAGGAACTTTTTTGTATCAATTTCGTTATACAGTAATTGTAGCATTACTACTACTTGCGATAGTGCTCGGTATTTTTGCTCCAAAACTTCCAGGAGTACTGGGCGGTGATGGTTTCCAAACAGAAGGGGATTATCAAAAGACGAAAGAAATTTTAGATAAAGATTTTAAGCAGTCTCAAGATACACTTTTACTCGTTTTTGAGAAGGAAAAGGATACTTCGCATGAGGAGTTCCAAAAGCGTATAGAGGGGATAATAAATCAAATTGAAGAGAAAGAAAAATACGAATCTTTCCATCATCCAATGCAAAATAAAGAGATGTTACAAGATGATATCGGTTATGCGACGATTTTATTTTCCGGGAAAACAAATAAAGAACGAATGGAAAAGACATTACAATTTGCCGGGAAAATCGAGAAGGAAAGTAATAGCGTATTAAAAGTAACACCGACAGGATATCCGAAAATTAATCAAGAGATTAATGAAAGAACGCAAAATGATTTAAAAGTAGCAGAGATGATTGGATTACCTATTGCTTTTCTCGTACTATTATTCTCATTTGGTAGTCTGATTGCGTCTATTTTACCGATTGTAAATGGCGCGCTTAGTGTCATTAGTACGATGGGGATTTTATATTTTATAGGTAGTGATAAAGAGCTATCTATTTTCGTGTTAAATGTTGCACCGATGATTGGACTCGCATTATCAATTGATTTCGCACTGTTATTTGTAAATCGTTTTCGAGAGGAAGTTGCGAAGAGAACAGTGAAAGAAGCGATAGCGATTACGTATCAAACGGCAGGGCGTGCTATCGTATTTTCAGGGTTATGTGTATTCGTCGGTTTATCAGGCTTATTTTTCTTTAAGATAGATTATATTCAGTCTGTTGCTATTAGCGGGATGATTGTCGTTATTATGAGCATTTTGTTTTCGCTCACACTTCTTCCGGCGCTATTATCTTTAATTGGTAAAAGGATATTAAAAAAGAATCAGGCGGCGCCTACGCCATCAAATGTATGGCGTAAATTTGCACAGTTTGTAATGAAACATCCAATCGTCATGATTATTGTTGTTACAACATTTATTGTTATTTGTTTATTACCGCTACGTACAGCTAACTTGCAGTTTCCTGGTGTTGAAGCGTTACCTGAAAAGAGTGATACGAGAGTTGCATTTGAGAAGTATGAAGAAGCCTTTAATAAAACTGTCCAAACACACGCTGATGTGACATTAGTAGTAGAGACGAAGAAAGATATAACAGAAAAAGAAAGTTTACAAAAGATAGAAGCTGTTGTTCAAAAGTTAAAAGACGATAAGCAAGTATATAAGGTGAAAAGTGTATATGACGGGCTAAATGGAATGAAAGCAGATCAAGTTGCTGGAATGTTACAGTCGCCAGAGGCTGCGAAAATAGCTCCTGTATTTGAAGCGTATACGAAAGGGAATAAAACAACAATGGAAGTCTTTTTGGATACGAAGCCAAGTACAGAAACCGCAAAACAATGGGTTCGTGATTTCAAAAAGAATTATAAAGAAAATGATGTTACTTATTATTTGGGTGGTATGACGACGTTCCAGCAAGAGTTAGAAGATGAAATTAAAGATAAAGTTGCAATTGGTATGTCTGTTATATTTGGATCAACCTTTGTCATTTTATTATTCGCATTCCGCTCTATACTCATTCCAATTAAAGCTATTATTATGAACGTACTTAGTTTAAGTGCAACAATTGGAATTGTAATTTGGTTATTTGAAGGTGGTCATTTCGGATTAGAAGAGAGTTCAGTTTTATTTGTATTACCAATCTTTATTTTCGGCCTCGTATTTGGGCTTAGCATGGATTATGAAGTATTTCTTATTTCACGTATTCATGAGCTTTATGAAGAAACAGGAGATAACGATCAAGCAACGTTAGAAGGACTTGTTTCGACAAGTAGAATTATTACGTCCGCCGCTTTAATTATGATTGTTGTTACCGGTGCGTTCGCCTTTACTGATATTTTACCAGTAAAGCAGATGGGGCTTGGGGTTGCATTAGCAATATTTCTTGATGCAACAATTATCCGTCTTATGCTCGTACCAAGTTTAATGAAATTGTTTGGGGATTGGAACTGGTGGCTACCATTTCGAAAGAAAAGAGAAAAATCATCGTAAAAAAACTCATCTATAAGATGAGTTTTTTTTATGAATAGCAGGGCCTATATTTTGCGCATAGTATGTGATAAGAAGATTACATACAAGTAGGTGAAGGCAATGTTTCGTTATTTTAAGTTTAAGCTAAATGATACAGTACAGTTTGCTGAAAACGATGGGCATATGTATCGCATTGTCGGTTATCGGTTAGAAAAAGGGTTTTACCCAAAAGATGAATGGACTCATATTATTTATGAACTACTTAGAGAATTTGACGGGTATACGATGGATGCGGAAGAAGAGGAAATTGTAAAAGTTATTCAAGTAGAGGATGAGTATTACAAAATACAAGAAGTATCGGGGTATCGTTATCCAGTAAAAATGAAGCAAAAGCAGCAAGTTATGAAAGGAGAGAAAATAGACGACTTATTAGATACGTACAACGACTATAAACGATTGGCGGATTTCTTTAAAGATTTGTTGTATGAACAAAAAGCTGAAGAAGTGTTGCAGGAAATGAAAAGGCTTAGAGCGTGAGGGGACAGTCGATTATAAGGCTGTCCTCTATTTTTGACGGTGCATCAAATTATGTTTTCCGTTACAATGAGAGAATCAATAGAAATAAGGTGATTATAGTATGGAAACAAAGAAAAAGGGCGAATGGTGCGAAATTACGGTTCCAGCGACGTGGAATGGTATAAGTATTGAGTCGTTGTTAAAAGTAGAATGGGAATTACCAAAAAAGTTATTACATCAGCTTCGTATGGAAAAAGGTGTTACGGTTAACGGAGAACAAAGGAGATGGAATGAACTTTTAAAAGAAGGAGATAAGTTACAAGTTCATATGTTTATGGAGGAGGAGTACGGCGTAGAGCCGGAATATGGTGAATTAAATGTAGTGTTTGAAGACGATCACGTACTCATTGTAAATAAGCAGGGGCAAATGGATACACATCCTTCTGAAAAAAATGGGACGGGAACACTTGCCAATCTTGTTGCTTTTCATTTTCAAATGCAAGGTTTAGAGACGAAGGTTCGGCATATCCATAGATTAGATAAAGATACGACAGGTGGTGTTGTATTCGCAAAACATAGAATTGCGGGTGCAATTATGGATCGTTTATTAATGGAACGGAAAATCAAAAGAACGTATATGGCACTTGTTGAAGGAAAAGTAAAAAAGAAGCAGGGGACAATTGATGCAGCTATCGGAAGAGATCGACATCATGCTACAAGGCGTCGTGTTTCTCCAAAGGGAGACCAAGCTATAACGTATTATAAAGTAGAGAAATATTTTAAAAAACAAAATGCGACGCTCGTAACGTTACAGTTAGAAACCGGTAGAACGCATCAAATTCGCGTTCATATGAGCTATAATGGAAATCCATTAGTTGGGGATGTATTATATGGTGGGCAAACAACATATATGTCCGGGCAAGCGTTACATGCGATGAAGATTAATTTTTTGCATCCGATTACGAAAGAAGAGATCGTTGTTGACGTACCTTTCCCTACAAATTTAAACGATACAATGAAAAAATTTGAAAGAGAAAATAGGTAAAGTGTAAGTTTAAAGTTGAAAAAGGTAGATTTTTGCAGGGATTTCTCTGAAAGAGGCGAAGCCGTTAAGAGAAAAGAGAGGTGAGAATTACTTGATCAAATATAAATATATGCTAGGGATATTTTTCGCTTGTCTTTTACTTACTCTATGTATTTATCCATATTTACCAACTCGTATGGCAGTGCATTGGAACGAGAATGGTGGAGCGAACGAGTTTATGAGTAAACAAGTTGTCGTATTATTTATCCCTGTCCTTATTATTATTTTACATGGATTAGTATATGTTATTTTACATAATATATATAAGTTTAATGAAGGGGAGTATTTCATTATAAATGGATTTATAAAGAGTATTACTTTATTTATGATGTTTGTCCATATACTAATTCTCTTTATTAATTTGGGAAGTATTATATCCTTTCAGACAGGACTAACGATTGGAATTAGTATGTTTCTTTTTATGTTTAGTAAAGTGTTTAAAAAGGTGAAGGATAGAGAGAAAGAACCGATCAAATTACAAAAAATCCGTTTAGTTAGTAGGCGAATCTTTCAAGTGATGGCATGCAGCATATTATTTTCGTTGCTTTTGAGCCTGAAGTGGGGATTTTACTTGTTAATTAGTGTAATAAGCTGCGGGTCTATTTTGTTTATGTTCTACATTTTATACGCATACATATTAGAAAGCTATGAAACATAAAAAAAGAGTCTTCTCCTAGAAGACTCTCTTTTTATTTACTTCGTAATAAATTGTTGTGTCCAGTAGTTGCCGCTTTCTACATAGCCAACACCGATATGAGTGAAGCCACTATTTAAGATGTTTGCACGGTGTCCGGCACTGTTCATCCAAGCTTGTACAACTTCTTCTGGAGTACGTTGTCCTTGGGCGATGTTTTCACCTGCAGATTTATAAGAAATACCAAATTTTTTCATCATGTCAAACGGAGACCCGTATGTAGGGCTGTTATGATCAAAGTAGTTGTTTTTTTGCATATCTTCAGACTTAATGCGTGCTACTTTGCTTAATTCAGTATCGATTTGTAATGCTGATAAGCCTTGTTTTGTACGCTCTGCGTTTGTTAATTCAACAACGCGTTGTTCGAATTCGCTTAAAGATTTTGCTTCTTCAGCAGGCTTTTGTGTTTCGTTTTGAGTATTGTTGTTTTCAGCTGGTTTTTGAGCTTCTGGTTTAGCAACTTCTTCAGCAGGCTTTTGTTCAGCTGGTTTTTGAGTTTCCTCAGCAGGCTTTTGAGCTTCTGGCTTAGCTGTTGGTTGTTCAGTAACAACATTTTCAGTAGGCTGTTGACCAGGAATGAAGCAATCTTGTTGGAATTGTCCTTGGTTCCATTGTGCTAATGATTCAACTCCCATAGATTGTAAGAATGCTTGTAATTCTTGTTGGCTCATTTGCTTCATCATCATTTTTGAATGCTGAATATTTTGAACATTTATGTTAGATGGTTGTACTGTTGCAGCTTGTGCATCTAAAGAAGATACTCCTAAAGTAAGAGCTGTTGCAGCAGCTACAGATAATAAAACACGCTTTTTCATGATGTGTGTCCCCCTATATAAAGTTTTAATTTGTTTTCACACGATTTGTTTTTGACAGCCTGTCTGACTGACCAATTCATCGTAGCATACAATTTGCGAGAAAAAAGATGGAAAAAAATTCATAGACTTAAAATTTTCCTAATTTATCCTAAGAGGAGGAAAGGGATGAAATAAGAGAAACATAGAGTATAAAAGGAATTTTTAGCATTTTTATACTTGATTTTAAGAGGGTGTTTTTGGATAAATGTACCTATATTAAAAATGAAGAATCCTATTGTATCAATGATTTTAGCATTTTTTTGAGGAATATACTGGATGTATTTTTACAAAACTGTAATGTTTCTGTTGTTCTTTTTTATAATAAAGTAACATATTTTTAATGTTGTAGCGGACAAAAAAGCGGCTATCTCTTTACATAGACGAAGGAGATAGCCGTTTTCCTATTATTACGTATGTTACGAGTTATTACGAGTTGGTTTCAATTGCTTCTAATAATAGATCAACAATGTGAATTCCTCTCATTTTATGAGAAAGACCTTCACGTTCAATACCTAGTTTCATTTGTAATAGACACCCAGGATTTGCAGTAACAATTGTCGCTGCATCTGTTTCATGTACACGGTCCATTTTGTAATCTAGAAATTCCATTGATAACTCCGAATGGACAATATTATAAATACCAGCAGAACCACAGCAACGGTCCGCATCTTTCATTTCGCGGTATGTTGCGCCTTGAATGGCCTCTAGTAACATACGAGGTTCCGAAGATGTTCGCATAACATTGCGTAAATGACAAGAGTCTTGATACGTAATGATTTGCGGCGTGAGTCGTAAGTCATTACGTTTATGGAAATCTAGTTCTACTAGTATAGCAGTAATATCTTTAATTTTAGAAACAAATTGCTTTGCGCGTTCAGCCCATTTGGGATCATCTTTTAACAGATAATCATAGTCTACGAGGTAAGCTCCGCAACCACCTGCATTCGTAATAATATAGTCGATGTTTAAATATTCGAATGCTTCTATATTTCGTTTTGCTAATTCTTTTGCTCCACTCTTTTCACCAGCATGCCCATGTAATGCCCCGCAGCAACTTTGTGTTTTCGGAATAACGATATCACAACCAGCTAACTGAAGAAGTTTCATCGTTGCGTTATTTGTTTCTAAAAACATCGTATCCATTAAACAGCCTGTGAAGAATGCAACTTGTTTCTTCTTTGCCACCTCAGCAGGTAAAAATTCAGGACGATCTTTCATTGCTTTCATTTTAGGGACTTTTGGCAAAACGAGGTCCATCGTTGCAAGTGTTTCAGGGAATAACTTCATAATACCTGTTTTATGTGTTAGCGTTTGTAAACCAGAACGCTGGTAAAATCCGATTAGTCCTGTTAATGTTCGCATTCGGTTTTGATGCGGGAATAGTCCTTCAAAAACAACTTTACGAACAGCTCTCACGGGCATGGAGAACTTTTTATTTTGATTAATAATATCACGAGCTTCTTCTAATAAATGTCCATAATTCACACCAGATGGACAAACAGGTTCACAAGCGCGGCAGCCAAGGCAAACATTTAATGTATCTTCAACATCTTCATCCGGCTCAATTAAACCATCAACGACGGCTTTCATTAAGGCGATACGTCCGCGTGGGGAATGTGATTCTTTATACCCAGATTGAATGTAAGTAGGGCAAGTTGGTAAACAAAAGCCGCATCGCATACAGTTTAGTAGTTCATCTTCACTTAATCGTTCTTTAAATTCCTTTTGAATGTTTTCTTTATTTAATGTGGTCATCGCTCAACCACCACTCTTTTACGAGAGTCTTTCGCGAACATCTTTCCAGGATTCATAATGTTGTTTGGGTCGAAGGCTTGTTTAATCCCTTGCATAGCAGCAATACCTTCTTTACCTAATTTCATTTCTAAATACGGAGCTTTCATTGCGCCAACACCATGTTCGCCAGTAATCGTACCACCAAGCTCAATCGCTTTAGCAAATATTTCAGCAAAAGCTTGTTCGGCACGATGCATTTCTTCTTCATTACGGGCATCTGTCATACAAGTCGGATGCAAATTACCATCACCAGCATGACCAAAAGTACAAATAGGAATATTATATTTCTTTGCAATTGCATTAATTGCTTCAACCATTGGAGCGATTTGTGAACGTGGTACAGTTGCATCTTCTAATATTGTTGTCGGTTTTAGTCTTGCAAGTGCTGATAGTGCACTACGGCGTGCTGTACGAAGCGCATCTGCTTCGGCTTCATCTTTTGCAACGCGAACATCGACCGCATTCATAGCACGGCAAACGTTAGCCATTTTTTCGATATCGCGATTGACAACCTCGGGCGGGCCGTCTTGTTCAATTAATAAAATTGCTTTAACGTCAGTTGGTAAACCGATTTGTGCAAACTCTTCTACAACTTCAATTGTTGGTTGATCTAAAAACTCAAGTGTCGCCGGAATAATTTTATTTGCAATAATAGCAGAAACAGCTCGAGCAGCTTCGTTAATATCTTCATATAGCGCAAGCATCGTTTTCTTCGTTTCAGGCATAGGGACAAGTTTTAATATAGCTTCCGTAACAACACCAAGTGTTCCTTCAGAACCAATAAATAAACGAGTTAAATCATAACCAGCTACATCTTTTGCTAATTTACCACCAGTGCGAATGATATCGCCGTTCGGTAAAACAATTTCAAGCCCCATTACATAATCACGTGTTACGCCATATTTTAAACCACGTAATCCGCCGGAGTTTTCATTAATGTTACCGCCGATTGTAGAAATTTTCATAGAGCTTGGATCTGGTGGATAAAATAAACCTTTTTCTTCTACTGCTTTAATAATATCAAGTGTAATAACACCAGCTTGTACAGTAATTGTTAAATTCTCTTCGTCAATTTCTAAAATATTGTTCATATGGCGGAAAATAAGGACGATACCACCTTCAAGTGGACAAGTTCCAGCGCAAAGATTTGTTCCAGACCCGCGAACGTATACGGGGATTTTATGAGTGTTACACACTTTTAACACGTCTGCTATTTCATTTGTATTACGAGGAGCAATGACTGCATCAGGCATCGCTTGGAAGTTTGGAGTGGCATCATAACTATAAGTTAAACGCCCCATATTGGATGTATCTACATTATCTTCGCCAACAATAGATACGAATGAATCAATAATTTGCTTTTCTAACATTGGAAATCCCCCTCAAACTGTTAACGTATTTCGTCATAATAAAAAACGTTGTAACAGTGCTTTCATTATAATGATAAAAAATTTGGAGGATTCTTTCTATGTGCAATCACCTAAAGATTAATCTGTTTTATCGTTATTTTTTGTATGATTATCTAATAAGAGGAGTGCGAAGTATAAAATATTTAAATCTTTGAATTGTTTCGGGTCAAGTCCTGTATGTTCTTCAATCTTTTTTAGCCTGTAATGCAATGTGTTAATGTGTATATGTAATTGCTCAGCTGTCTGCTTATAAGATTGGTTATAATCGATAAATAAACGTAAAGTGTGCATAAGCTCAGGAGATGATACTAAGTTTTCAATGGTACGCTCTAGAAACTGTTCTCGAGTTTCAGTAGAAATATCTTGTAAGCACATTTCTAAACGTAAATCTTCATTAAATACAATTTTTTTCGTTTCAAGTGATACTGAAAGGGCGCGTAATGCTTGTTCGTACGATAAATTCATATTGCTTGGCGTAACTGTTTGTCCAATCCCGATATATAAAGTAATAGAAAATAAAGTTTCACAGTCTTGTTTTAACCGTTTTAAAAATTGAAAGGTTTGCTCTTTGGATTGGATTGTTGTAAACAAAATAAACCGATCATTTCCCCAGCGAACAAATAAATTTTCTTTTGCTAAAATGTTGCGCATATGTTGCCAAATTTTACGCTGGAGCATCGTATTATCTTGGGCGATTGATAATAAAATAAGTTGTTTCTTCTTATATAAATCAATGCCAAGCGTTTTTGCACGATCGAGAAAACTTGGAGACCAGTCTGTATTTTGAAGCCAATCAAAGACAAATGCTTCATAAGACCGGTGCTCAAGTTCTAGTTGTTCTAAAAAGTAGTTTTCATGAATTAATAATTCGGTCATCTTACGTAATATTTCTCCGTATTGTGAAATATTTTCAGGTTCTCCTGTAATTCCAATCACGCCGATTACTTCGTCATGGAATAGTAAAGGAAGGTTCATCCCAGCTTTTACACCTTGCAGTCGTCGTTCATCATCTTTTGTAATAATGACAGTTTTCTTTTGTTTCGCGCAGCGGAGTGCACCTTCATGAAATTGACCGATTCTTTCCGCATCTGTACTTGCGATAATAACGCCTTGTATATTAATAATAATAATGTTTTCAGTAATTAATCTGCGTACTTCACGTACAATTTTATTCGCTAAATCAGGAAAAAGCATAATTTACACACCTCAAATTCTATTTGTTGTACATTATATATGTAAGTTTATTAATAAAGGAAGATTTCACATTTTCCACACATTTATTTGTTATTTTACAATTATAATGAAATCATCCGAAGATGGAGGGAATCTTTTGAGAAAGTATGTTTTTCTTCTCTGTTTTTTATTTCTATTAGTAGGGTGTCAAGGAAGTTCATATACACCGATTGCTAAAGATAAAAGTGTTATTATAACAACGAATATAAAGGAAGGTAGTATTAGTTTTATTGATAAAAAAACAAAGAAGCTATTAACAACATGGGAATTAAATGAGCCGATTGCGGGGGTTACGCTACTTCCAAATGGCGAGGAAATACTTGTTTATGGTAAGCAATTAGAATATATGTATGTATATTCACTAGCAGAAGGAAGACAAGTGGACAAATATAAGATTGGAAAAGGAATTGCTAATGTTATCGCATCAGATGATGGAACACAATTATTTGCTGCCGATCAAAATGAACAAAAGGTAAGGTTCTTTACGATAAAAGGAAAAGAGACAGGGAGTGTTTCAACAGGAAAAGGGCCGATAACGATGGTAGAGCATCATAACCAGTTATCTGTACTCAACTTTTATGATACGAAACTAACGACCATTGATACAAAGAAAAAAGAAGTGATACAGTCCTTTATGATTCCACCAGCATCAACAGGAGCAACGGTTAGCGCTGATGGGAAAGAAATATGGATTGGTGGACATGGTGATGGAAGTCAAGTGAATGAGAAAGTATTAGTGTATTCTTTACAGAGCGGAGAGATGATGCGTTCTTTACATGCTCCGTTTATGCCTGTGAATATAACAAAGGATGATAAGTATGTATATGCGCTAAGTCACGGTTCAAATACGCTTAGAAAGTTTGATGCAAGTACGTATCAAGAGGTAGGATTTGCAGAAGTAGGATCTAATCCATTTGCATTTTTGAAAAGCGGTGCAGAAGGATATGTAGCTAGTTATGATAGCGATGAAGTATGCGTAATGGATATGAAGAATATGAAAATAAAACAAACAATTAAAGTCGGAAAAGGACCGTTTCAACTCATAGAGAGAGAAGGGGAAGGACAATGAGTAAATATAACGTGCTAGTCGTAGATGACGAAAGTGATATGAGGCAACTTGTCGGAATGTACTTAGATAACTTCGGATACGAGTGGGGAGAAGCTGAAAATGGAAAAGAGGCACTTCGAAAATTAGAGACGGATCATTACGATTTCGTTGTACTAGATATTATGATGCCTGAGATGGATGGGCTTTCAGTTTGTAAAGAGATTCGAAAAACGTCGGATGTACCTATTATATTTTTAACAGCAAAAGGTGAAGAGTGGAATAGGGTGAACGGCTTACGTATGGGAGCAGATGATTATATTGTAAAGCCATTTAGTCCTGGGGAACTAATTGCTCGTATGGAAGCTGTTTTAAGACGATATACAAAGCAAGAACAGCAAGAAGAGATTCAATTTGGACCGATTCTTATTAATGAAAAAAGTAGGAGGGTCGAGACGAATGGTGAGACGATTCCTCTTACGGTAAAAGAGTTCGATTTACTATATTTTCTTTGCCAACATAATGGACAAGTATTTAGCCGGGAACAATTGCTTGAAAAGGTGTGGGGATATGATTATGCAGGAAGTACAAGAACGGTAGATACGCATGTGAAAACGATGCGTCTAAAGCTAGGAGAAAGTGGAAACTACATTCAAACCGTTTGGGGTGTAGGTTATAAATTTGAGGTGTAACGTATGTTTACGATGGTACAAAAGCTTTGGCTTACAGTAGTATGTGCAGTATGTGTAACAGTTTCCTTTCTTTATTTTGTATCTTTATACTCATATGAAAAGTTATACGTTGATAATTTAAAAGATTCATTAGTAATGGAAGGGAAACGTCTTGCCACGCAATATGATAAACGTGAAGGAGTATCCACTTTTGAAGAGAAAGTAAGGGCATATGATCAAATATCTAGTTCAGATGTCCTTTTCGTATACAATCCGCGTGATTTAAGCGCATGTTTGCCTTTTGATGTTCACCATCATTCTCTTATAAGTGAAGGGGATAGACAGGCGCTATTAGATGGGAAAACTGTGACAAAGATAGGGTATGAAGAACATTTTGATCGTAATATTATGGGTGTTGTCATCCCTGTTTTAGATAATAAAAAATTAGTTGGTATTGTATACTCTTATATTCCTTTAAAAAGTATAAAAGACTTAATATTTGATATGGGTCTTATTTTAGCGCCGTTAGCACTTGCAATGATTTTAATTACAATATGGATTGGTAGAAAAATTATTATCGCCATTACGAGACCGCTTTCGCAAATGGAACGAGTTGCAAATCATTTGGCTACTGGAGATTTTTCAGAGCGGATTACAATTTCTTCAGAAGATGAAATTGGACGATTGGGAAAAGCCTTTAATAAAATGGCAAATTCCTTAGAAACAGAAGATGTAAAGCGTAAGGAATTTTTAGCTAATGTTTCGCATGAACTTAGAACACCGCTTAGTTATATTAAAGGATATAGTGAAGCTATTTTAGACGGTGTAGCGAAGGGGCCGCAGCAGGAAAAAGTAACGCAACTTATTCATAAAGAGGCAGGTCGCATGCAGCGCCTCGTTCATGATTTATTAGATCTAGCGCAGCTAGAAGGTGAACACTTTCCCTTAAAGAAACAACCTATCGTTTTTTCACAGCTTATTGAAGATGTACTAAATACGTACGAGTTACAGTTTGTAGAAAAAAACCTTCGTATTTCAACGAATTTAAATCCTGAAATTATCGTAATGATTGATGAGGATCGTATGCAACAAGTACTTCATAATGTATTAGATAATGCGATACGTTATACAAATCAAAACGGGGATATCATAATAACATTAAAGCAAATCGATGATTATTGTGAATTGCACATAAAAGATACAGGAATAGGTATTGATAGAGAGCATTTAGAAAATCTGGGGGAACGCTTTTACCGAGTAGATAAAGCGAGAAGTCGTCAACACGGTGGAACAGGTTTAGGTCTTGCAATTGTAAGGCAAATTGTTCATATACATGACGGTGAGTGGAGAATAGAAAGTGAAAAAGGTAAGGGCACGACAGTTAGTATTAAATTAAAAGCACAAGATGAGGAGAGCATATTCTAACTTTTGGAATATGCTCTTCATATTGAAGGTAAATAGTTACGCGTAAATGTATTAATTAATATCAAACAAATATCAAAAATTTGACTATTTTATGAACAAAACATTTGTACTTCTTACTAATTCGTTCTAAAATAGTTATGGATGCTAAGTTCTTATAAAACGTTACAATTGTTGTTTGGAAGATACTGAGGTGATTTAACTGGAGTACAAATCTATTAAACCGAAAAAAATTTACGAAGAAGTATCTGAAGCTATTTTAACAATGATTAAAAATGGTACGTTAAAACCTGGTGACAAACTACTTCCTGTTCATCAATTAGCTGAGCAGTTTCAAGTTGGCAGATCTGCTGTTCGTGAAGCGCTAAGTGCGCTAAGAGCAATGGGCTTAATTGAAATGAAACAAGGAGAAGGTACATATGTAAGGAATTTCGATCCTTCTTCATTAACAAAATCACTAAATAACAAGTTATTAATGAAGAAAGAGGATATTTTGAATTTATTAGAAGTACGGAAGGTGCTCGAAGTGGGGGCAGTTCGAGCGGCAGCGGCAAAACGTACGGAAGCTAATTTGCAAAATATGAAGCAGTGGTTAGATGAAATGGCAAAGAGCATTGGAGATGAGAAGGCTGGCGAAAAAGCAGACTTTCATTTTCATATGGGAATTGCAGAATCTTCGCATAATAACATCTTGCTTGAGCTCATGAATCATGTTTCAGAGATGATTGCTGAAACGATTGGTGAATCAAGACGCATTATTTTATATGGTGAACAAACAACATCAGAACGACTTTTAGAAGAGCATCAATCTATATATGATGCGGTGTTAAAGCAAGATGTGGAATTAGCGCAGCAAGCGATGCTAGATCATTTAACAAATGTAGAACATATTGTCACAGGTAAAAGCGATATAAATTCGTAATTTAATCTTTTAAAAATCTAATTTTCTGATAAAATAGAGAGAGATTAAGTAAGCGTTTTCTTTAGAAGAGGGAGAGGATAGGCCATGGTTGAGCCTACTTCTTCTAATCTTAGTCATCTGATGACCATATGATTTTTGGCGGAGTTGTAATGAGGGGGAATTATAGTTATGAAAGTTACTTTATTTGTTACTTGTTTAGTCGATATGTTTGAAACAAACGTCGGTAAAGCAACAGTTGAAGTATTGGAGCGTTTAGGTTGTGAAATTGAATTTCCAGAAGCACAAGTTTGTTGTGGTCAGCCTGCTTATAATAGCGGCCATGTAGAAGCAGCAAAAGAAGCGATGAAACATATGATTGAAACTTTCGAAGATGCAGAATATATCGTTACGCCATCTGGATCTTGTGCGACAATGTTTCATGAGTATCCGCATGTTTTTAAAGATGATCCGAAGTGGGCTAAACGTGCACAAAAGGTTGCTGATAAAACATATGAATTTACACAATTTATTGTAGATGTTTTAAAAGTTACAGATGTTGGTGCAAGTTTACCAGGGATAGCTACTATTCATAAATCTTGTCATATGACACGCCTGCTTGGAGTAAAAGAGGCACCAGGAATTTTATTATCAAGCGTAAAAGGATTAATTGTGAGAGAACTGCCGAACGTGCAAAATTGTTGTGGGTTTGGGGGAACGTTTTCAGTTAAGATGACTCCAATTTCTGAGCAAATGGTAGATGAAAAAGTAGAGAGTGTAATGGAAACAGGTGCTGATTATTTAATCGGTGCAGATTGTGGGTGTTTGTTAAACATTGGCGGACGTATTGAGCGTTTAGGAAAAGAAGTAAAAGTAATGCATATTGCTGAGGTCTTGAATAGTCGCTCATGAAGGGGGAACATAAGCTATGTCTATGAAAATCAGTGAGAAAAAATTTAATGATCGCGTTGGCGATGGAATTCAAGATTCGTTTATGCGCGGAGCGGTATCTTCTGCACAAACGCGTTTATATACAAATCGATTAAAAGCAGCTGACGAGTTGGGAAACTGGGAAGAGTGGCGTGAACTAGGTGAACAAATTCGTCAACATACGTTAGAAAATCTTGATTATTATTTAATGCAGTTAAGTGAAAATGTATCAAAAAGAGGCGGTCACGTTTACTTTGCGAAAACGAAAGAGGATGCAGCAAAGTATATTCAAGACGTTGCAAAAAAGAAACAAGCGAAGAAAGTTGTAAAATCAAAATCAATGGTAACTGAAGAAATTAGTATGAATCATGCCCTTGAAGAGATTGGTTGTGAAGTGTTAGAGAGTGACTTAGGAGAGTATATCTTGCAAGTAGATAACGATCCACCATCACATATTATTGCGCCTGCACTTCATAAAAACAGAACGCAAATTCGTGATGTATTTAAAGAAAAACTTGGATATGAAAATTCTGATGATCCATACGAAATGACAAAGTTTGTTCGTAAACAACTTCGTGAGAAATTTATGGATGCAGAAATTGGTGTGACAGGTTGTAACTTCGCTGTTGCAAATACTGGCTCTCTTTGTTTAGTGACGAACGAAGGTAATGCCGATCTTGTCATGTCGATTCCGAAAACACAAATTGCAGTAATGGGTATGGAACGTATGGTTCCGACAATGGAAGAATTAGATGTTTTAGTTGGTTTACTATGTCGTAGTGCGGTAGGTCAAAAATTAACAAGTTACGTAACAGTAGCAGGACCAATTCAAGAGGAAGAGGTAGATGGACCAGAAGAGTTTCATTTAGTCGTTGTTGATAATGGCCGCTCTCAAATTCTTGGATCGGAATTCCGTTCAATATTGCAATGTATTCGTTGTGCGGCTTGTGTTAACGTATGTCCCGTATATCGTCACGTTGGTGGACATTCGTATGGATCTATTTATTCAGGACCAATCGGTGCGGTATTAACACCACTTTTAGGTGGGTATGACGATTACAAAGAGCTTCCTTATGCATCTAGTTTATGCGGAGCATGTACAGAAGCTTGTCCAGTAAAAATTCCATTACATGATTTATTATTAAAACATCGTCAAGTCATCGTTGAGCAAGAAGGTCGTGCCCCACTTGCAGAAAAATTAGCAATGAAAATGTTTAGTATGGGTGCTTCTTCAGCAGCTTTATATAAAATGGGATCGAAAATGGCACCGGCAGCAATGAGTCCATTTACATCTGGTAACCGTGTATCAAAAGGTGTTGGACCACTTAAAAACTGGACGGATATTCGTGAATTCCCAGCTCCAAGTAAAGAACGATTCCGTGATTGGTATAAAGATCATAAGAAAGGCGGGGACAAATAATGACAGGATTAATTCAAAACCGTGAGTCCTTTCTAGATAATATCGCAAAAGAACTTGGGCGCGCGCGTAAAACAGAAGGCGTAAAACGTCCAGCATGGAAAAGTAATGTGAATGTCGAAACGTTAAAAGATTATTCACAAGAAGAATTGTTAGAAGTATTTAAAAAGCAATGTACAAACATTCATACAACTGTTGTGGAAACGACAAACGACCGCTTACGTGAAGATATTCAAAAAGTAATCGTTGAAAACGGCGGAGGACCTATTATATTATCAGCAGATGAACGTTTTGATTCCTATGGATTGACTTCTTTATTTAAAGAAGAGCTTCCAAAGCAAAATGTTGAGGTAAATGTATGGGATCCTGAGAAAAAAGAAGAGAATATGCGTATAGCGGAAAAAGCGAATATCGGTATTGCATTTAGTGATTATACTTTAGCTGAATCTGGTACGATTGTTGTACAAAGTCATAAAGGACAAGGGCGTTCTTTACACTTTTTACCGACTGTATACTTTGCTATTATTCCACGTGAAACACTTGTACCGCGTATTACACAAGCAGTTCAACATATGAACTCTCGTGTGGAAAAAGGTGAAGCAGTCGCATCTTGTATTAACTTTATTACAGGACCAAGTAACTCTGCGGATATTGAAATGAATCTTGTTGTCGGAGTACACGGGCCGTTAAAAGCAGTATATTTCATCGTATAAAATAGGGGAAAGCAGGCCGGAAAACGGCCTGCTTTTTTAATAGAATAAAGATAATATGAAGTAGAAGTTCTCTCCTTTTTTTGTTATGTTCTTTTGGAAAGGAGAGGAAGGGATGTTCACTTATTTATATGCATTGTTAATAGGTATGGTGTTTGGTTCTTTTTTTATGGTGATTGCGATGAGAGTTCCAGTAGGGGAATCTATTATTACACCGCGTTCGTACTGTCATTACTGCAAGTATACGTTACAGCCGAAAGAACTTATTCCAATCATTTCATTTTGTATACAAAAAGGGCGTTGTACGAATTGTAAGAGCAAAATCTCAAGTTTGTACATAGTATTTGAATTTGTTACAGGCAGTTTATTTTTTCTTACTGTATATGTAATTGGAATGGAAAGAGAGCTCATCATCATTTTATCGCTTTTTTCGTTACTTCTAATTATTTCAGTTACAGATTTAGTATATATGCTAATACCTAATCGTATTTTAATTTGGTTTGCGCTTTTGCTTATTTTAGAATGTATTTTTGTACCGTTAGTTACTTGGATAGATAGTTTAGCTGGTAGTGGAACTATATTCATTTTGTTATATTGCATGCAAAAGATTTATCCAGATGGTCTTGGCGGAGGTGATGTGAAATTACTTTCGTTACTCGGATGTATAGTCGGAGTGAAAGGGGTTTTTATAACTTTATTTTTAGCATCTTGCTTTAGTCTTTGTTTTTTCGGGATAGGTATAGCGCTAAAACGTATAAACATAAGAACTCCAATTCCGTTCGGACCTTTTATTAGCCTTGGAGCAATATGTTATGTGTTGGTCACATATGCAAAATAGAGAGGAGATAGAAAATGAATGTATATATGGATGATCAAAGAAGTTGCCCATACGGATATGTTTTGGCAACTACAGTAGAATCTGCCTTGCAAATTGTTAGGGATAATGAGGTGAATATTATTTCCCTCGATTATAATATGGGATGGCGACAAAAAAGTGGGTTAGATTTCGTAGAAGCTTTCTGCAACGAAGGTTTATATGTTAATGAAATTCACCTTCATACAAATGATGTCATCGGTATGCATCAGATGAAAAAGAGCATAGAGAGAGGGAAGGAAAACGGGGAAATTAATCCTTATATTGCCTTGAAATATGTAGGGAGCTAAAAACTCCAAAGTAAAACTTTGGAGTTTTTAATGTTTCATATGTGCTTGTAAAGGAATAATTTCCTCCGTTTGAGCTCCAACTAATTGAGTTTTCTCTTGTTCAACAACAGGTGCTTTCTTTGTTAAGTAATGATATACCATACCGACAAATACGGATCCGCCAATAATGTTACCGATTGTAACTGGAATTAAGTTATGAATAGCACCCGCAAAAGAAATTGTCTCAGGATGTGGTGATACTAAAGATAAAGCAAACAGTGATAAGTTTGCAATGCTATGCTCATAACCAGATAAAAAGAAAGTGAAAACGAGCATCATCATCATTAATATTTTTGCTGTGTCACCTTTCACTTGAGAAGGTAAGAAGCAGGCAAGACATACGAGCCAGTTACATAAAATTGCTTTAAAGAATAATTGCATTGTAGGTGTATTCATCTTTCCTTCAACAACTTTATTCATTAAATGACTGTGATCAATTGCTTCGAAAATTCCAGTTGCGTAAAATAGTAAGGCAAAGAATAAAGCGCCAGCTAAGTTACCTGCATAACAAGCAACCCAGTTGCGAAGTGTATCAGAAATCGTTGTTTCTTTTCTTAAAGTTGCCACTGTGAAGTACATCGTATTGCCCGTAAATAATTCAGCGCCGCCATATATAATAAGTACGAGAGCAATTCCGAAAAACATGGAGGAAGCTAAATATGTTGCTGGTGAATCTGCAATATGAAAAAAGTTACCTAATTTAAAACATAGTACAATAATAAAACCGATATAAATGCCCGCAAGTGCAGCACGAATGAAATATTGCATTGGATTTATATCTAGCATTTGTTTTTTGCTCTTAGCCAGTTTTACAACGTAATCTAATCCTTGTTCTAGCATGAGTAATACGCTCCTTTAATACATCGTCTATAAATACTCCTTATATGAATAAGGTACATGGATTTGTTCATAGTTTCAATAAGTTTGTGCAATATTTCACAAAAAGGACATACATCTAGAAGGGAAGCGTTTACAAAAGGTAGTATAATGGAATTTTTTCTGAAAATAGAGAGGGGAATTGAAACGAGAAAAAAGAAAAAGCGCTGTAATTACAGCGCTTTTTCGTCTAAATTCTTTTCTACTTTTACTTCTACTTCTTTCGAGAAGAACCAACCGCAAACTGCGATTCCAACTAATACAATCCAGAATGTAAGCTTCCACGGAGTGGATTCTGGGAATGAATGTGGAAGGACATTTAAAGCAGGGTGTGCTAGCGTATAAACTGTTAATTTCACACCAACCCAACCTACAATTAAAAATGCTGCAGTTTCAAGTCCTGGTTTACGTTTTAATATTTGTACGAAAGCAGTTGCTGCAAATCGCATTATAACTAATCCGATAAGTCCACCTGTAAAGATAACGATAAATTGACCTGTATCAAGACTACCAATCGTACCTAATCCTGTTTTCGGTAAAGTCACTGCTAATGCAACAGCAGCTAAAATTGAATCAACTGCGAAGGCGATATCAGCAACTTCGACTTTAAATACAGTCCACCAAAAGTTCTCTTGTTTTTTCTTTGCTTCTTTTTCTTCTGTTTCTTCATGTGTATTCTTTTTAACATACGTTTTAAATAAGTGATTCCCCGCGATAAACATAAGATAAATCGCACCAATTGCTTGCACTTGCCATACATCTACTAGGAACGAAATCATAAATAGTGATCCGAAGCGGAAAACGAACGCTCCTGCTAATCCATAAAATAGTGCTTTCTTTCGTTTTTCTTCTGGTAAATGTTTTACCATAATTGCGAGAACGAGAGCGTTATCAGCCGCTAAAATCCCCTCTAGTGCAATTAGGATGAGTAATACCCAACCATACTCCAATAATAATGATACATCCATGTACATTCTCCTCTCATTTCTATAAAGACTAAACAAGTGAAGAAGTTCCCCACTGTTTAGTTTCCCCATACTCCTGCGTATCAACGGTGGAAGGAATTTGAAAACAAAAAAGACCTCTGCCGTTGATAGGCAAAGGTCTTGCTAGACATATGTAATGAAAATGCCAACAAAGCCGGAAGAACTAAGTTCTACGTAATGACGACTTTGTTTCCAAGAAATAGTTCTTGGACGCTACTCCCCTTTGGAGATATGCTATTGTACTCTCATTATATGGATAATTTATACGGTTGTCAACCTGTTAAAATATCTTCGTTGGGATATTTTATTTTTCTTTGTTTTTTACGTGCAAATGAAAAGGCTAATGTTAAAGGCCCCATCTTTCCAAAAAACATCATAAAGATAATAATTGTTTTGCCGATGATTGTTAAGTGTGGCGTCAAATTCATGCTAAGGCCGACAGTTCCAAATGCTGAAAATACTTCAAAAGCACTCATTAATAAAGGAACCTTCTCAGTGATGCTTAAAATTAAAATGGAAAGAAAAATAAAAGAAATTGAAATAATAGTAATCGTTAATGATTTGACAATGAGCGTATCTTTAATGGATTTTTTAAACACGACAATATCATCTTGTTCTTGCAAAAATTTAAATACGCCGAAAAACATAATCAAAAAAGTCGTTAACTTAATCCCACCACCAGTTGAAGCACTGCCAGCACCAATAAACATAAGAAGCATCATTAATAAAAGTGAAGGTTTTGATAATGCAGAGATATCAACAGTATTAAACCCGGCAGTACGTGTTGAAACCGCTTGAAAATAAGCAGCCATACCTTCTTCAAATGGTGTAAAACCTCTCATGGAAATTGAATTATGGAACTCAAATATAAAGATAAAAGCTGTAGCAATAATATTGACGATTAGAGTAGAAGAGAGCATAAGCTTTGAGTGCAAAGTAAGGTTTTTAAAGTTTTTCTTTCTTTTTATATCTACGATAACCGTAAAACCAATCCCACCTAAAATGATGAGGGAAGAAATAACGAGATTGACGAGAATGCTATGGGAGTGCGACATTAAATTATCGCTCCACACAGAAAACCCAGCATTATTAAAGGCTGAGATAGAATGAAAAAAGCTGTAATATATACCTTTGGAAATCCCATATTTTGGTACCCATTCAAAAGAGAGAAGTAAAGTAGCGATACATTCTACAGTAAAAGAAAATAAAAATAATGCTTTTGCAAGACGAATGATTCCGCCGACATTTGTTTGGTTTAATGCTTGTTGTAATAAAATCCGGTTTTGAAGGCCGATTTTTCTGCCGAGCATAATTGCGATTAAAACAGCAAAGCTCATAATGCCAAGCCCACCAACTTGTATAAGTGTTAAAATGACACATTGGCCAAATAAGGTAAATACTTTACCAGTGTCCACAACACCAAGCCCTGTAACTGTACAAGCAGAAACCGTTGTAAATAAGGCATCGAGCCATGAAATGGACGTTGTTGTAGCAATTGGCAATTTCAATAGGCATGTACCGATAATTGATAGCATAATAAAAGATACAGTAAGAACACGGGGAGGACTCATGCTAATGTTAATCCGTTTCATTTCACATATCGTTCCTTTCGATTTGCTCTTACTAGTATGTGAAGAAGCACTATTATGTATGTTAAAAAAGAAAGAGGCAGAGAATATCTGCCTCTAAGCCATAGGTTATATAGTTATCCGCGTAATTGTTGTTGAGCTAAAGCAACAAGACGTTTCGTTACTTCACCGCCAACTGATCCGTTAGAACGAGATGCTGTATTAGATCCTAAGCTTACACCGAATTCTTGTGCGATTTCATATTTGAATTGTTCAAGTGCTTGCTCTGCACCCGGAACTAGTAATTTGTTTGTTTTCACCATGTTGATACACATCCTTAAAGAGTAATCCAGTTTAGCTAAGTGCTATCTGGTAATGTTATTTTATGTGTAAACGACGTACTCATACACGGAAGTAAACGGTGTGATTAGAAGTTCTTGGATAGAAAAAAGAGTAGCAAATTTGCTACTCTTTTTTCAGTATTGTCGCTGTACCTTCTACGACAATATCATCAGATTGATTATATATGTTTGTTTGCAATGTGATAATTTTTTTATCGTCCCGTTTTTTAATAACTTCTGCCACAACGCGAAGTGTATCACCGATTTTGACAGGAGCACGGAATGAAACGTTTTGTGATAAATAAATCGTATTTTTGCCAGGAAGTTTCGTTCCAAGAATGGTAGAAATAAAACTTGAAACGAGCATGCCATGGGCAATACGTTCTTTGAACATTGTTGTTTTTGCAAAAGAGTCTAGAATGTGAATAGGATTTACATCTCCAGTCAATTTTGCAAAATTGATAACGTCCTCATCCGTAATTTTTTTTGTAAGTGATGCTTGATCACCGACTTGAATCTCATCGTAACGAAGCTCCGGAACAGTTTGTGCTTCTTGAAATGGATTCATTTTGTCCTCCTTCTTTTCCATATCGAAAAATGTAAGCCATCTTGATGTAGTAGGAGGAAGAAAGAGTTTTGTTTGTGCTGCAGTTAGTTGCCACATTTTTCTTACTTGATGGAAGTAAATAGATTTTTTGAGTTTTCCTCGAACTGCTTTGCGAGTTCTAGTTGTTTGGACTTGAACTCTCCCAAAAAAACTTCTAACTGTTTTTGAACCTCTTCACGTTGCGACTGTTGTTGTTCGATAAAGTGTTTTGTTGTTTCTTCAAATTGGCCGCTAGTTTGAGTAAGAATAGACAAAGATGTTTTCGTAGGCGAAACAGTAAGTTGGTGCATTTGATTAGAAAGCTCATTCCACTTTTCTTGCCACTCGTTAATTTGATCATTTAAGGAGTTTCCAGTTAATTGCTTCACATAGTCTGTATATTGGTTATTGAACTGAGCAGTGAATTGGTGTAGTTCTTTTTCTAGTTCATCTACTCCTGATGTTAATTTATGCAAAGCGTCTTGTTGTTGTTTTAACGTTTCTAAAGTAAGTTGCTCTAATTGTTTCCCAGCTGAAGAGAAGAGGGAAAGAGATTGAGACCAGTTTTTCCAAAATGCATCGACTAATTCGTATGGCTTAGTTTCCATTGTTTGACCTCCAAATGTTTTTTTTGCATATTGTGAACGCAGATTACTCTGCTGTACCACCAGGTGAAGATGAAGAATCCTTTTCATCCTTTTCTGGAGAAGTAGAAAATGGAAAGAATGCATTGGTGTATAACGTGAAAAACGTCCGCAACATATTTTGATAATGTTCAAAAGAAGTCGCACATGTTGTTAAATATTGCTCTCCATATTCTGTTAAAGAATAAATTCGTTTCGCTGGCCCGCCTTCGCTTGTATCCCAAGTAGAAGAAATAAGATTTTCTTTTTCTAATTTGCGTAGTGTCCTATACACATTACCTTGGTCAACAGAAGAAAAGCCGATGTCCATTAGCATTTGAATAAGTTTGTAACCATGAAGACTCCAGTCTTTTAGACAGAGAAGTAAGAAAGGAACTAAGAAGTTTTTTGGCATGGAGTTTGGTTGTTTCGCTTGGTTTTTTTCCAAACTTTCTGGGTGTTCTGGTTCATTATGTAGCATGATTGTACATCACCTCATGAATCAGTTAGATGGAATTTTTTGCTTATAAGTGCAATTTACACCTATCTGTTTTTAATGTCAATACATTTGTTAGAAAATAAAGAAAAATAAAATATATACTTGAAGTTTTATTCGGAATATTAGAAAATAGTGAATAGGTTGAATTGTTTCAAAAACGAAAAAGGGAGTGTAGTCGAAGTGATTGATCAAAAATTCGATCCATTGCAAGCATGGAAAAATGCTTATGAACAAACCGAAACATTTTGGGGAAAAGCGCTCAATGAAACAATTAAAACAGAAGAATATTCTGCTTGGATGGGCAGCGTTCTAGATTTGAATTTGTTTTATCAAAAAGCATTAAATGATACGACAAAAAATTATTTAGAACAGGTGAATGTGCCGACGAGAGAGGATATCGCTAGAGTAGCTACGCTTGTTATTAACTTAGAAAATAAAGTTGATAACATCGAGGAAATTCTAGAAGAGAAAGTGGATTCATTAGGACAAGCTCCTACATTAAAGCGTGATGTTACGAAAGTAAAACAAGATATGCGCACGTTAGAAACGAAAGTTGATCAAATTTTAGAATTGCTAGAAAAGCAAAATGCAGTACTAGCTAAACTACAAGTACCTGTAAAAGAAGAAGTAAAGCCTGTAAATAAGCCAGAAAATAAAAAGTGATAATGGCGTTTGTTTATAACGTGTAAAAGAGAGAGGGAGAATCTCTTTTCATGTATAAACAACGAAACATAATTAATATATGGACTCAATTAGTATGAGTACCAAAATGATTCATAACAATCGTTCACAAATTCATTTAAGGGGGAAAAGAAATGGTTCAATTAAATGGCAAAGTAGCAATCGTAACAGGTGGGGCAAAAGGAATTGGAAAAGCAATCACAGTAGCATTAGCACAAGAGGGAGCAAAAGTAGTTATTAACTATAACAGCAGTAAAGAAGCAGCTGAAAACTTAGTAAATGAATTAGGAAAAGAAGGACATGACGTTTATGCAGTTCAAGCGGATGTTTCTAAAGTAGAAGATGCAAACAGACTTGTAGAAGAAGCTGTGAATCATTTTGGTCAAGTTGATATTCTTGTTAATAATGCTGGTATTACAAGAGATCGTACATTCAAGAAGTTAAATCGTGAAGATTGGGAGCGCGTAATTGACGTGAACTTAAGCAGTGTATTTAATACGACAAGCGCGGTACTTCCATACATATCGGAAGCAGAAGAAGGAAGAATCATTAGTATTTCTTCTATTATTGGCCAAGCTGGTGGATTTGGACAAACAAACTACTCAGCAGCAAAAGCAGGTATGCTAGGATTTACAAAATCATTAGCGTTAGAACTTGCAAGAACAAATGTAACTGTAAACGCAATTTGCCCAGGATTTATTGATACTGAAATGGTAGCAGAAGTACCAGAAGAAGTGCGTCAAAAAATCGTTGCGAAAATCCCGAAAAAACGTTTTGGTCAAGCCGATGAAATTGCAAAAGGTGTAGTATATCTATGCCGTGACGGTGCGTATATCACAGGTCAGCAATTAAACATTAACGGCGGATTATACATGTAATGAAGTAAGAAAAAAGTGCATATCCATAGCAGGAATGCACTTCTTTTTTTAGAAAGAAATTGACCAAAAAGGAGATAGGAAAAATGACTACATTCGTAACGGAATGGGAAAAGCAATTGGAGTTGTACCCAGAAGAATATCGTAAAGCATATCGCCGTGTGAAAAGAGCGAGCGAAGTTTTATTACGCGAACCAGAACCACAAGTTGGTTTAACACCGAAAGAGGTTATTTGGACGAAGAATAAAACGAAGCTGTATCGTTACATTCCAAAACAAGAAAAAACACAGAGAGTTCCAATCTTATTAATATACGCTCTTATTAATAAACCGTATATTATGGATTTAACTCCAGGAAATAGTTTAGTGGAATACTTAGTAGATCGTGGTTTTGATGTGTATATGCTTGATTGGGGCACATTCGGTTTAGAAGATAGTCATTTGAAGTTTGATGATTTCGTGTTCGATTATATTGCAAAAGCAGTGAAAAAAGTAATGAGAACTGCAAAATCGGACGAGATTTCTTTACTTGGTTATTGCATGGGTGGAACGTTAACATCTATTTATGCAGCGCTTCATCCGGACATGCCAATTCGTAACTTGATTTTTATGACAAGTCCTTTTGATTTCTCTGAAACAGGATTATACGGTCCTTTATTAGATGAGAAATATTTCAATTTAGATAAAGCGGTTGATACATTCGGAAATATTCCGCCAGAAATGATTGATTTCGGAAATAAGATGTTAAAACCAATTACAAACTTTGTCGGTCCATATGTTGCTTTAGTCGATCGTTCAGAAAATGAGCGCTTCGTCGAAAGTTGGAAATTAGTTCAAAAGTGGGTAGGCGATGGTATTCCGTTCCCGGGTGAATCGTATAGACAATGGATTCGTGATTTTTATCAAAATAATAAATTAGTGAAGGGTGAACTCGTTATTCGCGGACAAAAGGTAGACCTTGCAAATATTAAGGCGAATGTCTTAAATATTTCTGCGAAGCGTGATCATATCGCTCTGCCATGTCAAGTAGAAGCTTTACTTGATCATATTTCTAGCACAGATAAACAATATGTATGTTTACCGACAGGACATATGTCTATTGTGTATGGTGGAACGGCTGTAAAGCAAACATATCCGACGGTTGGAAATTGGCTTGAAGAGCGTTCTAATTAAAGAGAAGAAATCCAACTAGCGTATGTTAGTTGGATTTTTTTATGGAAAATGACGAAACATAGAAAGGAGAAAATTACATGGTAGGAGTATAATATATGAAGCTTATGACTGGTAAGTTGTTTTGGAGTGCTGGAGTTTCTGTGCCTTGTTATCCAACGTTAGAAAATGATATGATATGTGATGTACTAGTAATTGGAAGTGGAGAAGCAGGTGCTCATATAGCGTATTCGTTAGCTAAAATTGGAATGCGTGTTATGCTCATTGAAAAAAGAGCAATTGCATGTGGTAGCACAGCTGCAAATACAGGATTATTACAATTTGTTCATGATAAATCGTTAACCTCTCTTATTCATACATTTGGTGAAGAGAAAGGGGTACGAGCATATAGACTTTGTTATGAAGCGCTGCAAACAATGGAGAAGGTTGTGCCAACTCTCGATATTGATCCCCATTTTATTCCGCGAAATAGTTTGTATTATGCAAGTAGAGATGAGGATGTTTCATTTTTACAAGAAGAATATAATACGTTACGCCATTATGGATTTCCGGTTGAATATTTTACAGAGTCTGATATTAAGAAACGTTATTCATTTGCAAAACAAGCAGCGTTATATACAAGCGGTGATGCAGAAGTGAATCCGTATTTATTAGCGCATAGTCTTTTGCATAAAGCGAAACAAATGGGCGCTACTATATACGAACATACAGAGGCATTACATATTAAACAAATCCAAAATGATTTAATTTGTTACACGAATACAGGAAATAAAATAGTAGCAAAGAATATTATTATGGCGACAGGTTATGAAGCAATTTTTGGAAAGAAAGAAAAAAATACAACAGTAGAAACGTCTTATGCCGTTGTGACAAATAAGATAGATTATTTTGAAGGCTGGCATGAGCAATCGTTAATTTGGGAAACAGCACGTCCGTATTTGTATAGTCGAACGTATCAAAACCGCATTGTTATAGGCGGATTAGATGAGGCGCTGAAAATTCAAAAAATCGGCGATACGAAATTATTGCATAAGCGTGATCTTCTTATTAACATTGTAAAAGAAATGTTCCCGCAGTATAAAAATATACGGGCAGAATACTATTGGGCAGCAGCATTTGGTGGCAGTCATGACGGTCTTCCTATTTTAAAAGAAGATAAAAAAATACATAATTTATATTACGCACTGCCGTATGGGGGAAATGGAACTGTATACGGAATGGTATTTGCGAAACTATTTCAGCAGTTATTTACAAATGAAGAAAGTGATGATTTTTCTTTATTTAATCGATAGAAAAAAGGTAGCGAAGTGATGGAATGAGAAATATAAAAAAGTTTTTACAAAAGTTACGTCCCGTACAACTTATCGTTGTATTTTATTTACTAGCAGTAGTCGTATCGGTAATTTTGCTTAGTTTACCATTTGTTACGAAGCCTGAAGTGAAATGGACATTTATCGATGCACTATTTACATCTGTTAGTGCGGTAAGTGTTACGGGACTGTCTGTTGTTACGATTTCAGATACGTTTACAACGGCAGGAATTATTGTTTTAGCCCTTATTTTACAATTAGGCGGATTAGGAATTATGGCGCTTGGTACATTCGTCTGGATTATAACGGGGAAAAAGATTGGTTTGCAAAGAAGAAGATTAATTATGGCAGACCATAACCAAGGGAATTTATCGGGCCTTGTAGAATTGATGCGTTCTATTTTAATTGTAATTATTTCGATAGAACTCATTGGAGCAATACTGTTAGGTACAAGGTTCTTACTATATTTCCCGACTTGGCAAGAAGCATATTTTCACGGTTTCTTTGCCGCTGTGAGCGCAACAACGAACGGAGGATTTGATTTAACAGGACAATCACTTATTCCGTACAAAAAAGATTATATTGTTCAAATGATTCATATGTTGCTTATTATTTTAGGAGCTATCGGTTTCCCAGTGTTAATGGAAGTAAAACAATTCCTTAGTAAAAAGCGACAACAACTATTTCGCTTTTCGTTATTTACAAAATTGACGACAACGACATTTTTTGTACTCGTTATTGTTGGAACAATTATGATTTTTCTATTAGAACGAAATCATTTTTTAGTAGGAAAGTCATGGCATGAAACTGTATTTTATACATTATTCCAATCTGTGACGACGCGAAGTGGAGGACTCGCTACAATGGACATACGTGAATTATCACAACCAACGCTTTTATTTATGAGTATATTAATGTTCATTGGGGCATCTCCAAGTTCAGTTGGGGGCGGAATACGTACAACAACATTTGCAGTTAGTATATTATCGTTATATACATTTGCAAGAGGCGGGAGAACAGTCCGAGTTTTCAAACGTCAGCTACATGAAGAGGACGTGTTGAAAGCATCTGTCGTTATGACGATGGGGATTTTATTATGTGCCTCAGCGCTATTCATTTTATCTATTACGGAAAATGTACCGCTTATGAGCTTAATCGTTGAAGTTTGTTCTGCTTTCGGAACGACGGGACTATCAACAGGTGTTACTCCTGATTTAACAACTGTTGGTAAACTTGTACTCATTGTACTTATGTTTATCGGACGCGTCGGTATTTTAACATTTATATTAGCTAGTGGCGGAAGAGAGCAACCGCCTCGCTATAAATATCCGAAAGAGAGAATTATTATTGGATAGTATGAAACCATTCTACCTATGTTAGGTAGAATGGTTTTTTAGTCGTTAATTCCAAATTGAGGATGCATAAAAGCATCATTTTTCTTATCAACTTCGTTTTTAAGTAGTTCTTGATTTTCTTCTGAAATCCATCCGATATCATTTGTAGGATGTATCCATTCTTCCCCAGCCATAATGGCAGGATCTACCTCATCACTCCAATTATTAAGAGGACTGTTAGTGGAATCGTATTTACTGTCTCCAATTACAACATCATATTGATTTATAAAAGGTTGTTGCATCTTTTTGCCTGTGCCTTTAAAAGAAGGAAAGTTCATTTGATGAGGGAGCGTCTCGTCTAAAATTGGCGATTGTATCGTTTCTTTTTCTTTCAAAGTAATCGCTCCTTTTTGTAATGGCTTGTTCGTATGTAGTATTTCCATCTATAAGCTCTTATGTACTTGTTAACACTTCCCAGTAATAATTACTGTAAGTTGTTTCAAACTAGAATAGAAAGTTATTTCGTGAGAGCAGGTGAGTATGTTGGTAAAAAGAAAAGTAAAACAAAATGCAGCAATTAATAATAATAAAACTCCGAAAGAAAGCTTACCAGATGCAGAATTTGCATTAGAGTATGAAGGAGAAAATAGTACGAAGTATGCAAATCGTAATTCAAAAAAAGGTAAACAAAAATGAGGCGTTTTTTACAAACGCCTCATTTTTTTGTGGGATTATAAAGGTTTTTTTAATTATTTGTAAATTTCACGTTTGATATTAGCAGAAAAATGCGAAAAAACATAGAAGTAGCAACGTATTACACAAAAACAAACAACAAACAAAAGATTAATGTTGGTTTAATACTGCTTTTACACTAGTTGTTTATATTAGAGTTGTACATAAGATTTGTAAAAGGAGAGAGAGACAGTGAAAAAAACAATCTTTAAAGCTGTAGCAACTGGAATGGTATTTTCGTTATTAATGGGGTGTGGTGCAAAGAAAGAAGAAAGTGCTGGAGCAAAAGTAAAAGATGATAAATTATCTGGATCATTAACTGTTTACACAGCGATTGAAGAAGAGCTTGTACCGATTTATCTTGATTCTTTTAAACAGAAGTACCCAGACGTGAAGTTGAACATTGTTCGTGATTCAACAGGAGTTATTACAGCGAAATTGCTAGCTGAAGGAAAAAATACACAAGCAGATGTTGTATGGGGAACTGCAGCGTCTAGTCTATTAGCTTTAGAGAAAAAAGATATGTTAAAAGGATACTCTCCAAAAGGAGCAGATCGTGTCCTTTCGCAATTTAAAGACGATAAAAAACCAGAAAAATGGGTAGGAAATACTGCATTTATGACGGGGATTGCTGTAAATAAAGAAGAATTGAAGAAGAAAAATTTACCGATGCCAGAATCATATGAAGATTTAACGAAACCAGAATATAAAGGAACGCTAGTTATGCCGCATCCGGCTTCTTCTGGAACAGGATTTTTAACAGTTTCTGCATGGCTACAAATTATGGGAGAAGATAAGGGCTGGGATTACATGAAGAAACTTCATGATAATATGGCAACTTATACTCATTCAGGTTCAAAACCAGCGAAATTAGCAGGTGCAGGTGAATATCCAGTTGGTGTATCAATGGTTTATAGTGCTTTGAAAGAGAAACAAAAAGGTGCACCAGTTGAAGTTGTACTGCCGAAAGAAGGATTAGGCTGGGAAGTAGAAGCGAACGCACTTATTAAAAAAGATAATGCTAAAAATGATAAATTAGCGCAAGCATTTTTAGATTGGGCAATTACAGATGATGTAATGAAGTTATACTTCGAGAAAAATGGATTTGCGACAATTAAAAATGATTATAAACTTCCAGATGGATTCCCTAAAGATGTGACAGAAAAGTTATATAAAAAGAATGACTTTAAATGGGCAGCAGAAAATCGTGACAAAATTTTAGAAAAATGGGAAAAAGAGTTTGGCCAAAAAGCAGAACCGAAAAAGTAAGTGAGTGGGAGAGAGAAAAATGAGCGAATATTTATCAATTCAACACATCCAAAAACAGTTTGATGCATTTACAGCGTTAAAGGATATTTCTTTTACTGTGAAAAAAAATGAGTTTGTTTGTTTATTAGGCCCAAGTGGTTGTGGGAAAACGACATTGCTCCGAATTTTAGCGGGGCTAGAAGAGGCAACAACAGGTAGTATTGCTGTGAATGGAAAAGATATTACAGCATTACCACCTGGAAAGAGGAACTTCGGAATGGTTTTTCAATCGTATTCATTATTTCCGAATTTAACTGCACTTGAAAACATTGAATACGGCTTAAAAACAAAAAAATATGGAAAAGCAGAAGTAAAAGAAAAAGCGCTATCGGCGTTAGAACTTGTGGATTTGCTGAATGTAAAAGATAAATATCCTGCTCAAATATCTGGTGGACAACAGCAGCGAGTAGCACTTGCACGTGCGCTCGCTCTGTCTCCCGATATTTTGTTACTTGATGAGCCGTTATCTGCTTTAGATGCAAAAGTGCGTGAAAAGTTGCGCAGAGAAATGCGTGATTTGCAAGAAAAAGTGGGAGTAACAACTATTATGGTAACGCATGATCAAGAAGAGGCATTAACGATGGCTGATAAAATTGTTGTAATGAATCATGCGGAAATTATGCAGATTGGAACACCAGAGGAGATTTATCAAAGACCAGCCAATCCGTTTGTGGCAGATTTTATTGGTTCTATTAATTTCTTTTCGAAAAATAACGAAGAACATGCGATTCGTCCTGAACATGTAACAGTTGTACAAAATAATGGTATTAAAACAGTTGTAGAAAGCATGGAATTTCGCGGTTCTGTATACCGGACGGAAGTGCGGGTCATAGAAGAGAAAACACACCTTTATAATGAGAAAATTGTAGTGGATATATTGGCATCAGAAGTAGAGGAAACTGCTATTAGAAAAGGAAAGCCAATTCAAATCTCTTTCTCAGAAAATCATATGTTGTCATATGGAAAGAAGGTCATTGTATAGATGGAGATGTTAGAAAACTTTAAGGCAGAAAGTACAAAAAAAAAGATTAAGAGACGTATCGGTAAAGAAGAGTGGATACAAAGACTATTAATTATTGGTATGCTTCTCGCGTTTTTTATCATGCTTGTATTGCCTTTATTACAACTGTTTACACAAGCCTTTTATGATAAAGATGGAGCTTTTGTTGGTGTTGCGAATTTCAGTAAATATTTCACAACACCAACGCTAGTTCAATCACTACAAAATACGATATGGATTTCGGGCGCTACAACAATTATTTCGGTTACACTCGCTTTCGCTTACGCATATGCGATCGCTCGTACAAATGTTTTTGGAAAGCGCGTATTTCAATACATAGCATTATTACCATTATTCGCACCAACGATGATGCACGGTATTGCGCTTACATATTTATTTGGTAATCAAGGGTTAATAACAAAAGGAATGTTTGGTTTATTTGAAGGAATACAAATACCGTTATACGGACCAGTAGGAATTGTAATGGCTGAAGTTATGTATACATTTCCGCAAGCATTCCTTATTTTATTAATTGCTCTCCAAGGTTCTGATTATCGTTTATATGAAGCTTCTAATATGTTGGGTGCAAGTAAAGTGAAACAGTTTTTTACGGTTACTTTACCTAGTGTGAAATACGGATTAATTAGTGCGATGTTCGTTGTATTTACACTTAGTTTCACTGATTTTGGGGCACCTAAAATTGTTGGAGGACAATATAACGTACTTGCTACTGACGTATATAAGCAAGTAATTGGACAGCAAAATATGTCCATGGGCGCAACTGTCGGAATGATTTTATTGATCCCAGCTATTTTCGCATTTGCAGTTGATCGTATTACGCAAAGAAAACAGGCGAATCTCTTATCTTCAAAAGCAGTACCTTACAGAATAATAAATAATAAGAAAAGAGATGTTATTTCATTCGTATATTGTAGCGTAGTCACGTTTATGATCATTCTTTTATTTGTGGCAGTTGGTATTGCTGCAAGTGTGAAAGTATGGCCATATAATATGAGTTTTACACTTGAGCATTTTAATTTTTCAAGTTTGACAGGAGACGGAATTGAAGCATTTAAAAATAGTGTAATTGTCTCAGCTATTACGGCAGTTATCGGGGCGATTTTAACATTTGTGTTCGCTTATGCGATTGAAAAAATAGAACAGCTACAGTTTTTCAGAAAAGTAGGCTACTTTTTCTCTATTGTACCGTTAGCGATTCCTGGATTAGTACTTGGATTAGGATATGTCTTTTTCTTTAGTCAACCAACAATTCAAATTCTAGGACTTTCAGTAACAAATCCGTTTCATTCCTTATATGGCACAATTGCTGTTTTAGTATTAGTAAATATCATTCATTTTTACTCTGTAACGTTTGTTACCGCAACGACTGCTTTAAAGAAACTAGACCGAGAGTTTGAACTTGTTTCACAGTCGATGAGCGTACCGTTTTATAAAACTTTCTTTCGAGTAACAGTACCGATGTGTTTACCAGCTATTTTAGAAATGGTTATGTACTATTTCGTAAATTCAATGGTGACTGTATCGGCAGTAGTGTTCTTATATGCGGCTGATTTTAAACTAGCTGCTGTATCAATTGTAAATATGGACGATGCAGGAAATGTAGCACCAGCAGCTGCAATGAGTGTACTTATTGTTGTTACAAATATTGTAGTGAGGGTTGTATATGAATGGGGAACGAAAGCACTTCGTAACCGAACGTCACAATGGCAAAAAAGATAAGTAAGAAGGGTGATGGATAGAATGAAAATTGAAGCAGTTATTTTTGATTGGGCAGGTACGACAGTTGATTACGGATGTTTTGCACCATTAGAAGTATTCATGAAGATTTTTCATAAACGCGGTGTTGAAATTACAGCAGAAGAAGCACGCAAACCAATGGGGTTATTGAAGATTGATCATGTTAGGGTATTAACGGAAATGCCCCGTATTTCGAATGAGTGGAAGCATGTCTTCGGACAATTACCAACAGAAGAAGATATTCATGAGATGTATGAAGAGTTTGAAGAAATTCTCTTTGCTATTTTACCGTACTATGCCACGCCAATTGATGGGGTAAAAGAAGTGGTTTCTTCACTACGTGAAAGAGGTATTAAAATTGGATCAACAACTGGTTATACGAGAGAAATGATGGACATTGTTGCAAAAGAAGCAGAAATACAAGGGTATAAACCTGATTTTCTTGTGACGCCAAATGATGTTCCAGCAGGTCGTCCATATCCGTGGATGTGTTATAAAAATGCGATGGAACTCTGTGTATACCCAATGAATCATATGATAAAAGTTGGAGACACCGTGTCAGATATGAAAGAGGGCAGAAATGCTGGAATGTGGACAGTTGGTGTAATCCTCGGTAGTAGTGAGCTCGGTTTAACGGAAGAGGAAGTTGAGAATATGGATCCGTTAGATCTTCGTGAAAAAATAGAAGTAGTTCGTAATCGTTTCGTTGAAAATGGGGCTCATTTTACAATTGAAACGATGCAGGAGCTCGAAAACGTAATTGAACATATCGAGAAACAAGAACTTATTATTTCATAAAGGGGGGCACACGATCATGAATGAAAATCACTATTTATTATTAACACCAGGACCATTAACGACAACAAAAACTGTAAAAGAAGTTATGTTATACGATTGGTGTACGTGGGATGTTGAATATAACACTATGGTGCAAGATGTAAGAAATAGGCTTGTATCGTTAGCGACAAAGGAAGAAGAAAAGTACACAACAGTTTTAATGCAGGGAAGCGGTACGTTTGCGGTTGAAGCAGTAATTGGTTCTGTTATTCCTAGAAACGGAAAGCTGCTAGTTTGTACAAATGGTGCGTACGGTAAGCGGATTGTACAAATGGCAGAGATGTTACATATAGATGTGGTGGTCAGTCAAACAGAAGAGTGGGAGCCTACTAATATTGCAGAAGTAGAACAGTTATTACAACAAGATAAAGAGATTACGCATATTGTAGTTGTTCATTGTGAAACAACTACAGGTATTATTAATCCAATTGTAGACGTATGTAAATTGGGAAAACAATACGGAAAAGTTACACTGGTTGACGCAATGAGTAGTTTCGGTGGTATTGAAATAGATATCGCTGAGTTGCAAATTGACTTTCTAATTAGTAGTGCGAATAAATGTATTCAAGGTGTTCCCGGATTCGGTTTTGTCATCGCAAATCGTGATGAACTATTGAAATGTAAAGGGCAAGCTCGTTCTTTATCATTAGATTTATATGATCAGTGGGAAACGATGGAAGAGCAAAATGGGAAATGGCGCTTTACTTCACCTACACATGTTGTACATGCTTTTTATCAGGCATTACTTGAATTAGAAGAAGAAGGCGGGGTAAGAGCCCGTTACAATCGATATTATAGCAATCAAAAACTACTAGTGCACAAGATGAAAGAAATGGGCTTTAAGCCATTAGTAGATGAAAAATATCAATCTCCTATTATTACATCTTTCATTTATCCAGAAGCAGGATTTGAATTTTTGCAGCTATATAATGAATTAAAGCGATATGGATTTGTTATTTATCCAGGTAAAATTTCGAAAGTAGATACGTTCCGCATTGGAAATATCGGTGATGTACATGAAGACGATATTAATCGCTTAGTTGATAGTATTGCTAAAGGGGTTGTTATAGGGTGAAAGTATTTTGCTTAGGTGGAGCAGGTAAAATTTGTCGTGAAGCAATTTTAGATTTAGTTCAATTTTCATCTTTTGAGACGATTACGGTAGCCGATTTTAATGAAGAGGAAGGCCGAAAAGTAGTAGAGTGGTTAAGTGATCCTCGTGTTGATTTTGTGAAAGTCGATGTGACAAATCATGAGGATACGGTCGCAAAAATGAAGGGCTATAACATTGTAATGGATGGTACGACGATAAAGTTAAATGGATTGTCTACTCGCTGTATCGCAGATGCCGGTTGTCACGGTGTGAACTTAAATGGATTTGGTGAAGAAAATGAATCCCACTCCAAATTTGTTCAACATGGAACAACATGTTTACCTGGGTTTGGTATGACACCAGGTGTAACGCAAATGATGGCCATGTATGCAGCAAATCAGTTAGATACTGTAGAGTCAGTTCGAGTAAGTCATGGCTCGTATCGTCCAATTGCTTTTTCTGCATCAATTACAGAGACAACGACATATGAATATGATCCACATTTGCCGACGCGTACAGTGTATGAGGAAGGTGAATTTAAGCAAGTACCTCCGTTTGCGCGCCCGAGAGAAATTGAATTACCAGCACCTTACGGAAAAACAATGCAGTATATAATCCCGCATTCAGAAACGATTACGTTAGCGAAGGCACTGGAAGATAAAGGTGTACAACTTATTGAAACAAGAGGAACTTGGCCAGAGCAAAATATGCAGCTCGTTCGTGCTTTATATGATTATGGTATATTGCGTAATGATCAAATTGAAATAAACGGTAAAGAAATTGGTATTATGGATTGTATTTCGAAGTATCTATTAAAATCGAAAGAAGGACAAGCAACAGAGCTTTATGGTTATGCACTTCATGTAGAAGTAGTAGGTATGAAAAATAATCAAGAACAAAGGCATGTGTTATACCATACGCATCCGCTATCTGACGGTTCTGTAGTAGGTTGGGAGAAATTAAGGGCCTATACAAGAAATGTTGGTATCCCATTTGGAATCGCTACAGAGTTAATTGCAAAAGGAGTAGTTAATAAAGTCGGTGTTATTACTCCTGAAGAAGCTTTCGAAAATCCACAAATTATTTTTGACGAACTAGAAAAGCGCGGTATTTATATTCATGAAGAGATTTTCACTGAAAAAGAAAATTATAACTTTGTATAAGTAAGACAGTTTATGAGGTAGATATAAATGGGGTGAGGCTATGTCTGTAGTAGGTGAAGAGAGAAAGAGGACAATTCTTGAGAAGGTAGAGTTTAAAGGAAAAGTAAAAGTTTCAGAATTAGCGAGAGAGTTCGCAGTATCAACAGAGACGATTCGTCGGTATTTAGAAGAATTAGATCGTGAAAAAAAATTGAAGAAAGTGTACGGTGGAGCCGTTCAACTTCCGGGAGCTGGGATAGAGGCACCGATGTTAGAACGAGAGATGCTGCATATAGAAGAGAAGAAAAGAATTGGGTATAAAGCAGCAACGTTTGTGGAAGATGGAGATGTTATTGCGATTGATGATGGAAGTACACCACTTCAAATGGTGCCATATCTTGTTCATCGTAAAAATTTAACGATTGTAACAAGTTCATTTCCAGTAGCAACACAATTAATTTCTTCTATTAATAAAAAGATGTTTCACGGTGAAGTTTTATTTATAGGCGGGAAAGTATCTCCAAAACATTCACGTGTGTCGGGGTCTATTTCACAGCAAGTAATTCATCAATTTCATTTTCATAAAGCATTCGTTTCGATTGATGGGTTGTTGCAAGGTTTTGGGGTTTCTAGCTTTGAATTAGAAAAGGCGAAACTGTCAGAAGCGATGATGAAATTAGCTGAGAAAACGTATATTTTATGCGATCATACAAAGGTAGGCGTAAAAGGGAACTACCGAATAGCAGGATTTTCTCGTATTCAACATATTATTTGTGATAAGAAAATGCCCTATAGTTTTGAAGAAGAAGTCAAAAAGCATAATATTCAATGGACAGTTTGCTAAATGAATTGAATACGTTTAAACTCCCACCTAATTTTTAGGTGGGAGTTTTACTATCAGCAAGTAAAAAAATAAAAGCTTTGTATTTATGCAAAAAGTGGACACATTTTCTCATCTCGTTCATATAATTTACCAATACAAAAAAAGTTGGTCGAAGGAAAGAAGGGAAAGTATGTCGGAACGGATATATAATAAACTTGTATTGTATGCAAACATTTTGCAAAAAATTGGTGTTATTAATGAAAAAGAAAAAAGTGAAATCCTTCATACGATAGGCAAAAAAGCCCTTTGAGTAAAGGGTTTTTTATTTTTTATCTATGGAAATATAAACGTAATGTAATATTCTTGTTGACAATGATAATGAGATTCATTATCATTTATTATGTTAGCAATTGATAGTAATTATCAATTGGAATATATATAAGATAAGGGGATATTATTTTGAAAAAAAGTTATATTAAAGCTCTAGTAGTAGCAACAACATTAGCTATTCCATTTGCTGCGTATTCTACTCCAGCGTTAGCAGCAATAAAAATTGAAGCAAACCAGTCGGTAGCAGCAGCCAGTGATCGCACGTATGATACTGAGATTAAAATATATAAGGATCAAAAAGATGAGCCATCTATGGTTTCTCAGTACATAAAAAATCCTAAAGTAGCAATTGAAGATGGGAAAAAAATCGTTACTGTAACAATACAAGATAGCGATTATTTTCAATATCTTAGAATAGAAGATAGAAATCAACCTGGTGTATTTCATGATGTGAAAGTTCTGTCAGAAGATAAAAGAAAAAATGGAACGAAAGTAGTCCAATTTGAAATTGGCGAATTTGAGCAGAAGCACAATATGCAAATGCATATATTTATTCCGGCTATTGGATATGATCACAAATATCAAGTTCAATTTGAAATTAAAGATCCAACTGTAGGTGAAAAAGAAACAGAGAAACCAGATGATAACTCTAATTCAGGCAATACGGAAACAGATAATCCAGTTGATAATCAAAATATGATAACAGATAACAAATTAAGAGAACTTGTTAATAAAAAAGTATTTAATAGAAAAGATTTAAATACACCAATTACGAAAGAAGAGTTATTACAAGTAAAGGACTTGTTTTTAAACACGAATGAGATTCTGGATTATAGTGCATTAAAATATATGCCAAATTTAAAATCTTTAACAGTTGCGAATGCGAAGATAACAGATCCGTCGTTCTTTGCGAATTTAAAGCAATTAAATCATTTAGCTTTGCGTGGTAATGAATTTTCAGATGTAACACCACTTGTTAAGATGGAAAATTTAGAATCTCTTGATTTGAGTAATAATAAAATTACAAACGTTGCACCACTAATTGAAATGAAAAATGTAAAAAGTTTATATCTATCAGGCAACCAAATAGAAGATGTAACAGCATTAGCGAAAATGGAACAACTAGATTACTTGAATTTAGCAAATAATAAAATTACGGATGTTGCTCCATTAAGCGCATTGAAAAATGTAACATACTTAACTTTAGCAGGTAATCAAATTGAAGATATTAAACCGTTATATTCATTACCTTTAAAGGACTTAGTATTAACGCGTAATAAGGTTAAAGATTTATCGGGTATTGATCAAATGAATCAATTAAATAAATTATTTATCGGTAAAAATCAAATTGAAGATGTGACACCACTTGCTAAAATGACTCAGCTTACAGAATTAGATTTACCTAATAATGAGTTAAAGGAGATTACTCCATTATCAAATCTAGTAAACTTACAAAAACTTGATTTAGAAGCAAATTATATTTCAGACTTATCGCCAGTTAGTAAGTTGAATAAGTTAGTATATTTAAGTTTTGTTGCAAATGAAATCCGCGATGTTAGACCAGTAATAGAACTAAGTAAGAAAGCTTATATTAATGTCCAAAACCAAAAAGTCTTTTTAGAGGATACAGAAGTAAATAAAGAAGTAAAAGTACCTATATACGAAAAAGACGGCGAGGTATCTACAAAAATCCGTCTGAAGAGTGATGGTGGTACGTATAGTAATGGTGTAGTGAAATGGAGTACACCAGGTGAGAAAGTATATGAATTTGGAGTGAAAGATCCATTTGCGGATACAGGAATCTTCTTTACAGGATCTGTAATTCAAAATGTAGTAGAAAGTAAAGGGGACAACAATTCTAAAGAAGATGAGAAAGTAGAGGGAGTAGAATTTAAAGATGTACCAAAAGGACATTGGTCAGAAGAAGCAATTCATTATTTAGCGAAAGAAAATATTTTCAAGGGATATGGAAATGGACAATTTGGATTTGGGGATAGTATTACTCGTGGACAAGTTGCGTCTTTAGTACAAAGGTACTTGAAATTAGAAAATAAAGTAGAGCAGAAAGAGATGTTTACTGATACGAAAGGGCATATGTTTGAGCAAGATATTGCTACAGTTGCACAAGCTGGAATTATGCAAGGAGATGGTACAGGTAAGTTTCGTCCAGAAGGAGTATTAACTAGGTACGAGATGTCAGTAGTATTACAAAAAGTATTTCAGTTAAATGAAAATGAAAATAATTTGGAGAACTTTACAGACGTACCAACAGGTCATTGGGCAGAAGGATATGTGAAAGCATTAGTCGATAATAATATATCAAAAGGTGACGGGAATGGGAACTTTTTAGGGGATGATTTCGTAACACGTGAGCAATATGCGCAATTTCTGTATAGGGCAATAAAAAAATAATAAATGAGAAAAATACGTTATTCTTTAATAAGAAGAATAACGTATTTTTTATATGTACAAAATCAAATGCTAAATAGACAGGAGTGTTTACATGTGATAGGCCTATTTTTCCGATAGGTGCTGAAACCATATTGACAAAAAGGCATTCTCGTGTGATAATTCAATTAAATTTTTAGAATAATCAAAAAACATTCCTTTTATATAGAAAGGATTTGAATATTATATTAATATTACGCCGGGGGTGACGAAATGTTATTTTTTCTGAAAAAATGGAACGAATTAAAAGATGTGAAAGCAGAATTGGCACTTCGCGATTGGTTTTATGGTACGAAAATTAGTTTATCGATGTGTACGTCAAAAGAGCCATTAACATTTTTAGTGAATGTAGAGGGAAGAGATAAAGGGGTATTTTCTGAAGAAGATTTTATTGTCGTAAATTGCATGTGTGAGCCAGTATTTGAAAACGAAGAAAAACCAGCTATAGAGTCATTTATGCATGCGGATATTTATAAAAAAAGTAGTGCAGAATGCATTTTACAAGTACAGACTGTAGATAGTCATTTAATGTCAGAGCTATATGGGAAAGAAGGAGAAGTAACATTCGAAAAACGTAGTGTGGAACGTGTTTTTGGAAAAGACGGTATTACAGAAATGACAATTCCAATTGTAGAAGATGAAAAGAAATTCGCTAATTTATTAGAAAATAATGTTCCGAATTTTATTGAAGGTGGAGGAGTAGTCCTTGTTCATAATTACGGAATGATCGTGTGGGGGAAAACTCCAGAAGAAGCGAAAAAATGGTTGGAAGGTATAGAGTATTTAATGAACTATCACGTAAAGCTTTTAATGATAAAAGGGGCAAAAAGTTCTGTTATATAAAGATGTATTCACAGAGATTATCATCCCTTAAAAATGAAAGCGTTTTAAAAAGAAATTTTACTCATAAAATATAGGTCTCCTTATTATATATAGATTACATGTTGACATGTAAGGAGGAACATATTTTGCGAGTTAAATATCATTTTCTGCCAAAACAGCAGGTGACATTTTGCAAAACGAATGATTCTGGTGAAAAGGCGTTACAAATTATGAATGAAACGGGATTTCGCGCAATTCCTGTATTAGCAGAAAATGAGAAGGAATTCACGGGGATTATTTATAAAGTAGATCTTTTAGAAAAGAAGTGTAATAGCAGATTAGAGGATGTAAGTACAGAAGATGTACTGGAAAGTCCAAATTCGTTTATTTTTGAAAAGGATTCTTTTTTTAGAGCTTTTTACGTTATTCGTCGTCTCCCGTTTTTAGCGGTTTTAAATGAGTATAATGAATTTGTCGGCATTTTAACACATTCTAATGTATTTGATGTCATTGAGGATTCGTTCGGTATGCGGACGGGTGGTTATATATTAACAATTGCAACACAAGATTGTAAGGGAACAATTAAAGAGCTTGGGACATTATTAAAAGCATATAATATCGGTGGACTGTTTACTCTTGATAACGGTGATCAATATATTCGCCGTGTTATCGTAAATATATCGGATGAGTTAAATGAAAAAAAATTAAAGCGATTAATTGAAAAGATAGAGAAAAAGGGATTCAGGGTGAGTCATGTAGATTATATTTAAGTTGAAAAGGAAAGGTACCTATCTGCTATGTGTAGATAGGTATCTTTTTTAGTGCAAGAAATGAATTTTATTTTGAAACAGAAGGTGGAGACAATGCTAAATCAGATAAAAAAATAAAGTCTGCATGCTCACGAATTTTAGGAATAGAAGTTTCGATAATACGTGATGTAATTTCACCTGGAGCCCCAACGTGTCCGATAGCTACCATAATGGGTTTGTCTTGGATTTTTTTTATGAGTAATTGTGCTTGTTTTGAAATGTGACTTACCGTATATACATCATCAAAAAATAATTGGTTTTCAATAATAGGAACGCCTAATTCTTTACCGATTTTTGGGACAACACTATTAGGGTTTGTTTTACTATCTAAATAAAATAAACCGTGCTTTTTACAGGCAGAAAGTATAAGACGTACAATTCTTTCATCAGCGGTTACTTTTGATCCCATATGATTGTTCATTCCTATTGCATGAGGTATTTCTTGAATTGCTTGTTCGAGTCGGTTGTTTATTTCTTCATCGCTTAAATCTGTTGTAATCGCTTTTGGTCCAAGCCACTCTTTTTTTCCTCTAATTGGTTCCATTGGCATATGTATAATAACTTCATGCCCTTTTTTATGGGCAGCTATTGCATCTTGTTTAGTAGAAGGAAGAAATGGCATAACAGCAACAGTGAGTGGAATAGGAAGTGATAACATCTTATCTGTGCCTTTCATATTATTGCCGAAATCATCGATGACAATAGCAACTTTATTCGTATGAGCGTTTGCTTGAATAGGAAAGAGGAAGAATGGTATGAACAGGGTGAAGATAAGAACTGTAATAGTATATTTGCGCATATAAATATTTCCTTTCTATTTTATCCCGCTATTTGCGGACAGTAAGACTCCCACCTCAAAATTTGGCTGGAGTAAAGAAGTTAGGTGGAAAATCCACTGCCCGTAAACGCCCGATTGGTGAAGGCTAATAATTAGTGGGGATGGACAAAACCCCCACTGATTAAAGTTCACTTTATCAATCATCATTATGTTTTGCGTTTTTACATAAATTAAACAAAAAATGTCGAAGAAAAGTACATTGAAAATAGAGAATCCACTGTTTACGGAGTATTTACAAAAAAGAAGATGAAAAAAATGTCTATTATTGCGAATGTATTTACAAAGATAGAATAATTTGTAATAATTCTCAAAGTGAGGGTAAAGATTTGTAAATTACAGGAGAAAAATGTTAAATTTTCTGATTCTTCAATTTTAAATAGAATTAAGTGTTTAAAGGGCTAAAGTAGAAGAGGCGTTGAGAGTATGGAAGAAAAATAAGGGGGATATGGATGTTTACTGTAAAAAGGAAGTACACATTAGAAAAGCTTTCGCATGATATTCATATGAAACGTGAAGAAATGATTCATTTAGGATTAACAAGTGGGTTAAATAGTATGGAGACAATTCAAGTTAGTCAAGAATTGGACAAGCTTATCGTACAGTATCAGCGTTACAAAGAAAAACAAACACCGAAATGGTTTTCAATTATAAAGGTTCCTATTTTTCAAATTGGGTATGAAGGGAAATCAAACAATTTTTGGAGAATGTTTGTAGCTGGTTTTATGAAATAAGTATAATTACCCTTTTAGGATAAGGATAATTATACTATGTGTAATGGAATCTCTATATGAACTGTCGTTCCTTTGTTTTCTTTACTATCAATAAATATATGCCCATTGTACATCTCTACAATTCGTTTACATATAACAAGCCCAAGACCTGTTCCAGTATCTTTATTAGTAAAGAACGGATGAAAGAGGTGTTTTTGAATATGTTTAGGAATCCCTTTTCCAGTATCAATAATTTGCAAGTGTGCGTGTTTTTCGTTGTTTGTTACTACAATGGTTAATGTATCACCAGAAGCCATAGCTTCAATTGCATTTTTTGTAATGTTTAAAACCACTTGTTTCATATGGTCTTTTGAGCAACGTATATGAACAGGGTGGTCTGGCAAATGTAAATGAAATACTATGTTATGTAGATTCGCTTCAGATTGGATAATTAATGCTACCTCATTAAGAATCGTTCTTACATCATATGTTTGTTCAATGATGGCAGTTGGTTTTCCAAGAATAAGAAATTCGCTTACAATTTCATTAATTCGCTCTATTTCTTGTTCGATTACGGAAAAGTAGAACTGATCCTGTTCATCTTTATATTTCTCTTTTAACAGAGCAACGAGTCCTTTAATTCCAGTAAGAGGGTTACGGATTTCATGAGCTGTACTAGCTGCAAAAGTTCCAACCAATTCAATTTTTTGTAGTTCATTTTGTTGTCTTTCTAGTTTTGTTTGACGTTTTAATAACATATATTGAGCAAGTAAAAATAAAATAGACACTAAAAATAAAGTAGCTATACACTCTATTGAAACTAACTGGTATAAAGTTTGTTGATGAATAGGTAACGGAGAAACAGAGACTTTCCAATTTAATCTTTGGAGTGGGGTAGTAAGCATGTTAGAATGCCCATCGCTTGTTTCGTTATTATCATCGGTTAGAAAAACTACATCATGTTTATCAGTCACTTCGAAATGATATTGTGGTTTAATAGCATTTAAAGAGGCTGAAATGTAGTCAAAGCGTAAACTTGCTAATAATAAGCCTGAGAGTTCCTTTTGTCTATTAAATATTGGAGACGCAATCATAATAGCTTGATGTCCAAGAACGCGATCTGTAATAACTGATGATACAGTTGTTTTCTTAGATTGCAATGCATCTTGGATGTATTGGCGGTCAGAAACGTCAATAGGCGGCGAATCGCCTTGGGATGCGAGTGTAATCATCCCATCTGTCGTAGCGTAATATAGACCGGAAAAACGTTCATCATTTCCATCGGTATCATGTACAATCTGTTTAATCCCATTGATGTTTCCAGTTTCGGTCCCTACGACTTTTGCGAGCATTTCTAAGGCAGATATAGCTTCACCAAGGTGATGGTCTAAATAGTCTCTATATAAAAAGAGAACAGTGTGAGCAGATAGTTTGTTTGCCTGTTTCATTTGATAAGTGTGATATGAAAAAAATATGGCACCAATCCCTATCGTTGGCAGTATAACAAGCAGTATGTAAAAAACTATGCTTTGTAATTTGACTTTCAAATTTGGTACTCCTTCTTTTTTTATTATCATTATATATAAACTATGTTAAAATTGTCATGTTTTTATTCAAGAATCATTTGCATTACATTAGGGAAAGGAAAAGGAATGAGTGAATATTCATTCGGAAGTTGTAATGAGGTGCTACGTTGCTTTTCTTTTTGTTGCGGAGAATTTAAGTGAAGGGTTGAAATGGTATGACATCAAATAATGAGCGAGAAGACATTTCTCAATCTTTAAAAGTATTTATTGCATTATCCCGTGTACATCGTTCTGTTATGGATACTACAAATAAATCCATACAAAGTAACGGATTAAATCCAACTGAGTTTGCTGTATTAGAATTACTATATCATAAAGGAGGCCAACCACTTCAGCAAATCGGTGAGCGTATTTTAATAGCTAGTGGCAGCATTACATACGTTGTAGATAAGCTAGAGAAAAAAGGGCTTGTAAAACGAATTCCATGTCCAAATGATAGGCGTGTTATTTATGCACAATTAACGGAGTCTGGAGAGAGCTTTATTGCTTCTATTTTTCCAGGTCATGAGCAAGTTATATATCAGTCTTTTGAAATGTTAACGAAGGATGAGAAGGATGAATTACTCGAGCTATTGAAAAAAATTGGAAAGTATGAAAAATGATGATATGTTCCAAAGGAGCTTTGGATAAAGAAATCCAAGGCTTTTTTGTGTGCATGTATTTATGACATCATCTACCGCATTTTGCTGAAGAATAAGAGGAGATTTGTAAGTAAGAATTGAATTATAATAATGATGCATATAATGGAGAGGGGGCTCGTTCATGTCATTTAAAGACTATGAATATAAACGGCCAAATATTGAAGAATTAAAAGGGAAATTTACTGTTGCTTTAGAGAAGTTTGATAACGCAAAAACTGTAGAAGAACAAAAACAAGTTATCAATTCAATTAACGAAATTCGTAATGACTTTGGTACAATGGGGAACCTTTGTTACATTCGTCATTCTGTTGATACGACAGATGCCTTTTATAAGGATGAGCAGGATTTCTTTGATGAATTCTCTCCAGTTGTACAAGGGTATGGTACAAAGTATTATAATGCGTTAATTCATTCTCCATTCCGCGAAGAATTAGAAGCGTATTATGGAAAGCAATTATTTGCTCTAGCTGAATGTGATTTAAAAACATATTCAGATGAAGTAGTGAAAGATTTACAATTAGAGAATAAATTGTCTTCACAATATACACAGTTATTAGCATCTGCAAAGATTGACTTTGCAGGAGAAGAAAGAACGTTATCGCAACTTATTCCGTTTATGCAAGGAAAAGAAAGAAGTGAACGTAAAGCAGCAAGTGAAGCATACTACGGATTTTTAGCTGAGAACGAGGAAGAGTTAGATCGTATTTATGATGAGCTTGTTAAAGTGAGAACGAAAATCGCAAAAACACTTGGTTTTAAAAACTTTGTTGAATTAGGATATGCAAGAATGTATCGTACAGATTATAATGCTGAAATGGTAGCGAACTATCGTCAGCAAGTATTAGATTATATCGTTCCAGTTGCAACCGAGTTAAGAAATAGACAAAAAGCACGCATTGGTGTAGAAAAGCTCGCTTATTATGATGAAAACTTTGAGTTTGCTACAGGTAATCCAACTCCAAAAGGCGATGCCGATTGGATTATTAATCACGGGAAAACGATGTATAAAGAATTATCAGCTGAAACAGATGAGTTTTTTAATTTCATGCTCGATAATGATTTATTAGATTTAGTTGCGAAAAAAGGAAAAGCTGGTGGTGGATATTGTACATATATCGAGAATTATAAAGCGCCATTCATCTTCTCAAACTTTAATGGAACGTCTGGGGACATTGATGTATTAACACATGAAGCTGGTCATGCTTTCCAAGTATATGAAAGTCGTAAGTATGAAATTCCAGAATATAATTGGCCAACATATGAAGCATGTGAAATCCATTCAATGAGTATGGAATTCTTTACATGGCCATGGATGAAGTTATTCTTTGAAGAAGATGCGGATAAATATTATTTCTCACACTTAAGTTCAGCACTTCTATTTTTACCGTACGGTGTATCTGTAGATGAATATCAACATTATGTATATGAAAATCCAGAAGCATCGCCAGCAGAACGTAAGTCAGCATGGCGTAACATAGAGAAGAAGTATTTACCACATCGTGATTATGAAGATAATGATTATTTAGAGCGTGGTGGTTTCTGGCAACGTCAAGGTCATATTTATAGCTCACCTTTCTATTATATTGACTACACGTTAGCTCAAATTTGTGCACTGCAATTTTGGAAACGTGCAAGAGATAATAGACAAGAGGCTTGGGAAGATTATGTGAATCTTTGTCAACAAGGTGGAAGTAAATCATTCTTAGAATTAGTAGAAGTTGCAAATTTAACATCACCATTCGCTGAAGGGTGTGTAAAAAGTGTAATTACAGAAATTGAAGCGTGGTTACGTGCTGTTGACGACACAAAATTGTAAAAAACATGCACTTTTTTCCTATGTTTAACATCGACATAATAGAAAAATGATGAGATAATAAAAGAAAATTCAGAATTATTTTAGGGGTGTTTCTAATGGGGAGCGCCCCTTTTCACCAACAAAAGGGGGGAAAGCACTATGCTTCAATCTAATATGGATGTTAGTTTAGAAACTTTAGTCCACTCATTACAGTCTACACGAAGCACGCTGTTATCAGAAATTGAAATGTTAAATGATACGGAGGTGAATGTAAAGCCACGCCGTGATAAATGGAGTATTATTCAAATTTTGCATCATTTGCATTTAGTTGAACAGTCTGTCACATCTGCCCTTGTATATGCTTTGCAAAAAAAAGAAAGAAAACTTGCTCCATTTAAAGACCTCCAACTTACGCTTGATCGCACACATAAAAGGGAAGCTCCTCAACAAATGAAACCAACAGAAACATTAATGAAAAAACTGCAAGGAATTCAATTACTAGAACATTCACGACAAGAATTATTACATGCCCTTCATAGTGTAATAGATGAAAAAGAATTATTTGAAAATGGATTAAAACATCCTATTTTTAATGATTTGAATTTATATCAATGGGTTCAATTTCTAGATTTACACGAACAAAGACATCTTACACAGCTAAAAGAAGCGAAACATGCAATTTTACAGCGTTAAAATGAAAGAAGTGGGGAACCGCTTCTTTTCTTTTTTACTCATGCATAGTTTTCTTTCTCATTTTGGAATACTACATGGAGAAAAGAAAAGAAGGAGTTGAAAAGCATGTCAAAGAAAAAGAGAGAAGAAGAGCGCGCCTGGAAAGCTCGGAAAGAAAATCAAAAGCCGCATGGGAAAGTGAAAGCTTTTGCAGAATTAGTTGAAGGAACAGAAAAAACGTGATGAAGTTCATCACGTTTTTTGTATGAGTGGGAAAGTTAATAAGAAAGTTGTACCTGTACCTTTTTCGCTCATAATATCAATCTTTCCATCCATTGCTTGAATGACGCTGAAGACGACCATCATTCCGAGTCCGGTACCTTTTTCTTTCGTTGAGTAGAAAGGTGATCCAAGGCGTTTTATTTGTTCTTGATCCATACCAACTCCTGTATCTTTTATATATAATTGTATATGTTTATGGTCTGGAACTAATGTAAGAATAAGGTCGCCACCTGTAGGCATAGCCTCAATACAATTTTTAAAAATATTTAATAAACATTGGTTCAGTTTTTGCTTTTCGCCAGCGATAAAGAAAGATGTACTTTGTTTTATATAATTTATACGAACATTTGCTAAATTGGCGAGAGGTGTGATCAAAGACAACGCATGAAGTAATTCTTCCTCTACTTGTAATTTTTGTTCTTTTTCAATACTCGGTTTTGCAAAAGTTAAGTAGTCTGTAAGAACGTGATTTGCTTGTTCGATACCATTAATGGCTATGTCGATATATAATTTTCGTTCTTTCTCAGAACATGCATCTGACTGTAAAAGTTGTAAAAAACCTTTCGTTGCAGTTAAAGGATTACGAATTTCATGAGAGATAGAAGCTGCCATTTCGCCGATTAAATGAAATTTCTCAGCGTTCATAAGTTCATTTTGGAGACGAACTTGCATTTGTAATATGTGTAGTAAATATAAAATAAGGATCGTACCAATCATCGTACATAGTTCGTACACAATGATATGTGGTATATAATCTGCCTCATTTGTAACACTTGCAAGGAAAAATGGTATCCAACCAAATCCATAAGTAAGACTGTAAAAAATAGCAAGTGTTATTTTTATATGATTAGAACTTCGATTAAAAAATTTGTATGTTAATAGTAGAACAATAAATAGGAGAATAGAAGCGATAAAGGATGGAAACGCACCTATTCCTCCCAATAAAAAGCGATAAATGTTTAATACAGCTAAAATAGAACCACCAGCAATAGGCCCTCCCGTTAACGTGCCGACAATTAATACGATATGTCGCATGTCGAACTGAAAACCATTATTTGTTTTTGCTGCGAAAGTGATACATAGTATGGTAGCGAGGCAACATAATACAATAAATATGGCTGAATTTAATTTAGGAGATCGTTTCCCTTTCTGATTCCAAAATAAATGATATACGAGCATTGTAACGAGAATAGATAATATATTTAAAAAGAGGTAAATAATAAAGAGTTCCAGTGGGATGCCTCCTCTCTTTTAACATTAAATTAATCATACTATAAAATGAAATAAATGAAATGCGAAATAGCGGAAAAAATCAGAAATTTTTCTGGTAGTATACAATATGTTACAATAATCTTTGTCAATGAAAGAAGAAATTCCGTGCACTGCATGGGAGAGGTTCGCGAACTCCCTCTATAAAAAACTATGGAAACAACAATATCATTAGGTATTGTTTTGTTTTTTTATTGTGACAGTTCAAGAACGTTCTTTCTTCTTATTCGTAGTAGAGAAGGAGAATGAGTGAAATGAAAAAAGAAAAAGCAGTTGTTGTTTTTAGTGGTGGACAAGATAGTACAACATGTTTATTTTGGGCGATACAGCAGTTTGAAGAAGTGGAAGCTGTAACATTTAACTACAATCAACGTCATAAATTAGAAATTGATTGTGCAGCGGAAATTGCGAAAGAGCTAGGAATTAAACATACGATACTAGATATGAGCCTATTAAATCAACTTGCTCCAAATGCGTTAACGAGAACGGATATGGAGATTACACATGAAGAAGGTGAATTGCCATCAACATTTGTAGATGGACGAAATTTACTATTTTTATCATTTGCGGCTGTATTAGCAAAACAAGTTGGAGCACGTCATATTGTAACGGGTGTATGTGAAACTGATTTCAGTGGTTATCCAGATTGTCGTGACGTGTTTGTGAAATCATTAAACGTTACATTAAATTTATCTATGGATTATCCGTTTGTTATTCATACACCACTTATGTGGATTGATAAAGCAGAGACATGGAAATTATCTGATGAACTTGGAGCATTTGAGTTTGTTAGAGAAAAAACATTAACATGTTATAACGGAATCATTGGTGATGGTTGCGGTGAATGTCCAGCATGTCAACTTCGTAAAGCGGGATTAGATACGTATCTACAAGAACGCGAAGGAGCGAGCAACTAATGGATAACTTTTTTGGATTTCGCATCGTAGAAAATTTGCAAAAAATGGACAAGGATATTCAGCGTGAACAACTCAAATATCATAATAAAAGAGTAATGGTCAGCAAGGAATTTACATTTGACGCAGCGCACCATTTACACTGCTATGAAGGGAAATGTAAAAATTTACATGGACACACATATAAAGTCGTATTTGGAATTAGCGGATATGTAAATGAAATAGGCCTTGCAATTGACTTTGGAGATATAAAAGAGATTTGGAAAAATGAAATAGAAATTTATTTAGATCATCGTTATTTAAACGAAACATTGCCAGAAATGAATACGACTGCTGAAAATATGGTCGTTTGGATTTATGAAAAGATGGCAGAAGCATTAACGAAAGATAATCGTGCGAACGAATATAAGGGAGCTCGTGTTGAATTTGTTCGTCTTTTTGAGACGCCGACTAGTTATGCGGAAGTAAGACGGGAGTGGATGCTCGATGAGTAAAATCCCCGTCTTAGAAATATTTGGTCCAACCATTCAAGGAGAAGGGATGGTTGTAGGACAAAAGACAATGTTTATCCGTACAGCGGGCTGTGATTATAGCTGTGCTTGGTGTGATTCTGCTTTTACATGGGATGGATCGGCCAAAGATCAAATTAAACAAATGACACCGGAAGACATTTGGAATGAGCTTGTAGAAATTGGTGGAGAAAATTTTTCTCATGTTACGATTTCGGGTGGAAATCCTGTTTTGCTGAAAAATATGCAATTTCTTCTTTCTATATTAAAGGAGAATGGAATGCGAACAGCGGTAGAAACGCAAGGGAGTAAATGGCAAGATTGGTTGCTTCAAATTGATGAGGTAACGATTTCTCCAAAACCACCAAGTTCAACTATGAAAACAGATTTTCAGATGTTAGATTCTGTTATTCATAAACTAGCAGGGAAAGATTTTAGTTTAAAAGTAGTAGTATTCGATGATCAAGATTTTGAATATGCAGTTAAGATGCACGAGCGTTATCCGAATGTACCATTTTTCTTACAAGTAGGGAATGATGATACGAAAACAGTGGATGATGCGGTGCTTATAAAAAAACTATTAGAAAAATATGAGTGGCTTATTGAAAAAGCTGTGAATTGTAAAGAAATGAATGATGCGAAAGTACTGCCTCAGCTTCATGCGTTAGTATGGGGAAATAAACGAGGGGTATAATGAGAAGGGATGTTTAAAATGGCAGGAAGATTAGATGAAGATTTAAAAGATGTAACATTATTAGGAAATCAAAATACAAAATATGTATTTGAATATAGCCCGGAAATTTTAGAGGTATTTGATAATAACCATCCAAACCGTGATTACTTTGTAAAATTCAATTGTCCTGAATTTACAAGTTTATGTCCGAAAACAGGACAACCAGATTTTGCAACAATTTATATTAGCTACATTCCAGAACAAAGAATGGTAGAGAGTAAATCTTTAAAGCTATATTTATTTAGCTTCCGAAATCATGGTGACTTCCACGAAGATTGCATGAACGTTATTATGAATGATTTAATTAAATTAATGGATCCACGCTATATTGAGGTATGGGGGAAATTTACACCACGTGGTGGTATTTCAATCGATCCTTACTGTAACTACGGCCGCCCAGGAACTAAGTATGAGAAAATGGCAGACTACCGCATGATGAATCACGATTTATATCCAGAAAAGATCGATAATCGTTAATATAGAAAGAAAGGATCTGTATGATATACAGATCCTTTCTTTCTATTATATTATGCATGTTGATTAATGACAGTATAGTTTTTATGGCTTACAACTGTAAGAGGTTCCATATCTAGTTCTCTAAAATTCTCCATAATTGTTATATCAACAATAACGGAGTTTTGATTTACCTTTTGAACACGGCCTTGCATTCCACCTTTAAATTCAATGATATCTCCAGTTTCTGCGATCTGCATAAGCAACTCTCCTTGTTCCAGTTTTCCCAAAAAAAGAATAATTTGGGCTTTTTTATTTCTTCTTATTTTGAACTATATTTACTACTTTGTAAATGTTTCCAAAGTAAAAATTCGAAAAATATTCACTTTTTGTAAGGAAATATGTAAAAAATATTGTTTAGGAGAGGAATGATGAAAATGCATACATCTTTATACGGGAGTATAATAAAAGATACAATGACCTACTAAAGTGGGAGAAATTAGGGGCTGGAAAATGATGTTTGAAATTGTGGGGAGCTTTATAGCGATTTTATTATTTTTATTTTCATATATACAGTTGAAGAAAGTGCGTCATCATGAAACAACTACATATTTTGATGGACTGGATGGTGTGCACACTTCGATAACACATGATAGTGGTGGGGATATATAACTTTCTTTTTATGCATGGTATGATGGCAATAAAAAAAGTACGTAATATAGTTCGTAAGTGATGAATGGGGAGTGGAAAGAATGCGAATTTCTTTTATTCGTCATGGTCGTTTGGACAGTACTATAGAGCCAATGACAATTATTTCATTTCGTGAATGGATGAAGCAATATGATTTAGGGACTACAGTAAAAGAAACTCCTATACCAATTGAAACAATTGAGGCGATTGAATCAGCGAAACTGGTTGTAACGAGTGATCAAAGGCGCGCTGTACAGTCAGCGGCTGAGTTATTGGATTCCCTATCTTTTGTGCAAAATCCTCTTTTTAGGGAAGCTGAAGTTCCAACGAGTTTTTATGCTCCAAAATGGTTGAAATGTAAACCGAATGTATGGATGTTTATTGGACGTACACGATGGATAGTTGGTTATAGCAAAGAGGTTGAGTCTTATAAGGAAGTACGAGAAAGAGCAAGGCAAGCCGCTAATATGTTGCACCGCTATGCGCTCGTACATGGACATATTGCCCTTGTAGGTCATAGTTATTTTAATGCGATGATTGGGACTGAACTGAGGGCAATGGGGTGGTCTGGTTCGCCTATTTTCCATAGGAAGCCATGGGGATGTACAACGTATACATTTCATGAGGCGATGGATGGAAATGTATTAAATACAAAATTAATTTAAAAGAGGCTGTCCCTTTGGCAGCCTCTTTCTCTGCATAACAAGTAAAAAAGAATTGTCCTTTTAAGATATAGAAACCAATGACCGTAATGGTTTTATTAGATGGGCATACGGTTCACCGACGAGCATAACGGTTTTATCTTCTTTGAAACCAAGTTTTTCATATAGTGAAAAAGCGCGTTTGTTTTCTAAATTAACAAGTAAGGCGATTTTTTCATGCCCTTTTTCAGTTGCATGAAGTTCAGCTGCATCGATTAATTTAGAGCCAATACCACGTCCACTGTACATACTTGAAACTGACAACGTGTCAATATAATACTCATCAAGTTCAGCTTCTTTTTCTAACGTAATGGATTCGTCTTCATGTAGTTCTCTTAAGTAGTGTAGGATTGGTGCATCAAGTTGTTCAGCGTCACTACCGTGATAAACGACAATAACCCCAACTACCTTTCCACCTTGTTCAGCCACTAAACAGTTTTCATAGCTCAATCGATTATTTTCTTTTACGAACCATGTTTCAAGTCCTAGTATTACTTTTGCTTCAACTGTGCTACCTGTGATTTTTTCAGCAATTTCGTGCAGAGCGTTATACAATAAAGGTGCTACTTCTACCGCATCTGTCTTTTTTGCTTTCCGAATCATAGTATCCCTCCTAGTTCTAAATGTATATTGTAGCATAAAATAAAATATCAAACAGTGATTTGGAACTTTGTTATATAGGGCATCAAAAAGTTTGATATAGAGAAGTAGCTATGTTAGTATATGATATTTAGTGCGAATATAATAAAGTGATATAGATATAAAAATAATGAAAGTGAATTACATAATAGTAACGGGATAATTTTACCGTTGTGGACCTATAGAAGATGCGATAGAATAAAATATTGCAGAGAGGTGAAATACATGGATAAACAATTAGCAAATACAATTTTGGATCAGCTGAAAAATGATGAAATAAAGGAGTATGTTGCGAAGAAAGATGTATTTTATACGTTCAGAGAAGTTGTTGTGAATCGAGAAGATTTTAAACATATTATCGGGAACGCACAGCGCGGTGGACAGGTAATTTATACATATTCAGAAACACCACGTTCATAAATAGAAGATAAAGGAGAGGAGAATTATGGGGGATTTTAAACAAGGCATATTGCCACATTGGGATTATATGTGGAAAGATAGAGCTGGGAATAGGTTTATGGGAATGGTTATGTATCCAGAGAAACGAAAATGTTCAGCAAAAATGCTTCAGAAAATAAAAAGGGCGTATGAACAAGCAGTAGAAATTAAAGTAACGGTACAAGTTCAACATACATATCAGTACGTAGAAGGAATGATCGTATACTTTGATGAAGAAGCTCCTATATGTACAATGCTCGATAAAGATGAGAATCCACATCATATATTTGTAAGAGATATTTTGCGTATTGAGCACCCTGAATAATTTTTTTCATAAATAAATTGAAGTTCCATAATAATAATCTTTTTCTATAATAGTTATCTTTTAGTATGTAACGAGGAACGAAAGAATATGTATAATATTTAATAAAGTAAAATTGATAAATGTAATCGTTTGTTAGAACAGATTATCGTTTAATATCTGTTCTTTTTTGCGTGATGCTGGAGAAATATATTACTCCAGCATTTACTGTTTTATGACAAAAAATATTGGTAACTTTTTTAAAAATAAGGTTAAATTCGTTGACAACTTTTTTGAAAAGCACTTTATTGACATGAGTTTTAGAATGTTGTTTCATAGTCTTTGTATTGAAAAAAATCGACGGTCATGTCGAAAAGTAAAATTTAAAAAAAGAAAGAATTTATACATATATCTTGTGTCTTATTTTGAAACGTAATACAATATATAGAGAAATCAAGAAACGACATACAGAGAATATATATTGGAGAGGGAGGGTCGGAAATGTTAGTTGCATATGATTCTATGACAGGAAACGTGAAGCGTTTCATTCACAAATTAAATATGCCGGCCGTTCAAATTGATGAAGCTCTAGTATTAGATGAAGACTTTATTCTTATTACGTATACAACAGGTTTTGGAAATGTACCGGAACGTGTTTTAGACTTTTTAGAACGCAATAATGAAAAATTAAAAGGCGTATCTGCAAGTGGCAATCGTAATTGGGGAGACATGTTTGGTGCAAGTGCTGACAAAATCTCTACTAAATATGAAGTGCCTATTGTATCAAAATTTGAGTTATCTGGAACAAATAATGATGTAGAATATTTTAAAGAAAGGGTGCGGGAGATTGCGACACATTGAACTGAATAATGAAATCACGCAAATGCAGGACGGTTTTTATCAGCTTCATAAAGATAAAGAGGCATTAGAAGTCTTTATGGAAGAAGCTAGAGAGAATACCGTTCATTTTAATAGCGTGGCAGAGCGAATGGAGTATATGAAAGAACATGATTACTATTACAACGTTCTGGACGAGTATAGCTTGGAGGAAGTAGAAGGAGTTTATAACATCGCTTATGGTGAAAACTTCGAGTTCCAATCTTATATGGCAGCATCTAAGTTCTATAAAGATTATGCGTTAAAAACGAATGATCAAAAACAATACTTAGAAAGCTATGAAGATCGTGTAGCAATTGTGTCATTATACTTAGGACGCGGTGATGTTGCGAAGGCAAAACACTTCGCAAGCATGATTGTAAAACAAAACTACCAACCAGCGACACCAACCTTTTTAAATGCGGGACGAAGCAGAAGAGGAGAAATGGTGTCTTGTTTCTTGTTAGAGATGGATGATAGCTTAAATTCAATCGGCTTTAACATTAATACTGCAATGCAATTATCGAAAATCGGTGGTGGAGTAGCTTTAAACTTATCTAAGCTACGTGCACGTGGTGAGCAAATTAAAGGTATTGATAACGCCGCAAGTGGTGTAGTACCTGTTATGAAATTACTTGAAGATTCGTTTTCGTATGCGAATCAGTTGGGTTAACTTTATGGCTCAACTATAAAACCAGGTCAATTGCTGGAACGCCTGAGTATATCAAGGTAGGATACTACGAAGAAATTACGTAGCGAACCCTGAAAATCCAAGATTGCAGGAAATCAGCAGCCGAGCTCCTAAATTTATTAGATAAGGAGAAGGTTCAACGACCAAGTGGCTATGTAGGTGACTAAGTAGCTCGAACCTGGCTTCTCAAAACAACCAAATTCAAAGGGTGTATACATTTATTATAGTTTATGCCATATTCATGTGCATCAAACATATGATAAATGGTTAAATGAAGAATTTGACGAGAAGAAGATATGGTCTGAACTCTATAGCGATATAGAGAGGATAGCAGAAATGACTATCCCCCATACGTTTTGACGATATGGAGTAACAATATGCAACGAAAAGGTGCAGGTGCAGTATACTTAAACATTTTCCATTGGGATATTATTGAATTCCTTGATACCAAAAAAATAAATGCCGATGAGAAGAGCCGTATTCAGTCTCTATCAATCGGAATTATCGTTCCAAGTAAGTTCTTTGAGCTTGCTGAGAAAAACGAACCTTTCCATGTTTTCGCGCCTTATACAGTATTTAAAGAGTACGGAAAACATTTAGATGATATAGATATCGACGAAATGTACGATGAATTAATGAGCAATCCGAAAGTGAAGAAGAAGCCACTAGATATTAGTGCGCGTGATATGCTTATTAAAATTGCTATGATTCAGCTTGAGTCTGGTTACCCATACTTAATGTTTAAATCAAATGCAAATAACCAGCATCCACTGAAGGATATTGGAACTGTGAAGATGTCGAACTTATGTACAGAAATCTTCCAGCTACAAGAAACTTCTGAAATAAATGATTACGGTACAGAAGACATTATCCGCCGTGATATTAACTGTAACTTAGGATCGTTAAATATCGTAAACGTAATGGAAAATAAAGAAATTCGTGAAGCAGTTCATGCGGGAATGGAAGCTTTAACAGCTGTTTCTGATATGACGATCATTCCGAATGCCCCAACTGTGAAAAAAGCAAATGATGAGCTTCATTCAGTTGGACTTGGAGCAATGAACTTACATGGATATTTAGCAAAAAATAAAATCGCTTATGAAAGTGCTGAAGCGAAAGAATTCGCTCGTACATTCTTTATGATGTTAAATTACTACTCGATTGAGAAAAGTATGGAGATCGCTAAAGAAAAAGGCGAAACATTTAAAGACTTCGATAAGTCTGATTATGCAAACGGCACATACTTTGAAAAGTATGAAACGACAGATTACAGCCCAGTAACTGAAAAAATTCAGCAATTATTTGAAGGAATTCATATTCCAACAAAAGAAGATTGGACAAGTTTAAAAGAGCAAGTACAGAAGAATGGTTTATACAACTCATATCGTCTTGCAATCGCTCCGACACAATCGATCAGTTACGTTCAAAATGCAACTTCAAGCGTAATGCCAATCGTAAGTCAAATTGAATCAAGAACGTATGCGAATGCGACAACATATTATCCAATGCCGTATTTATCAAAAGATACGTTCTGGTACTATAAATCTTCTTATGATATGAATCAGTTTAAATTAATTGATTTAATCGCAGAAGTTCAAGAACATATTGACCAAGGAATTAGTACAATTCTTTATGTTAATAGTGATATTTCAACACGTGAGTTAGCACGTTACTACATTTATGCACATAAAAAAGGCTTGAAGAGTCTTTATTATACGAGAACACGTAAATTAAGCGTGGAAGAGTGCGTGGCTTGTACCGTTTAATATAAAAAGTGAGACATTATGAGCAGGGTTTTTCTGAACCCTGCTCATGCTTAGTTATCAATTTTTTATGTTTATTTAGAGAAGGGGCGATTTAATGCGTGCGGTAAACTGGAACAAAAAAGAAGATGATTTTAGTTTAATGTTTTGGAAGCAAAACATCGCTCAGTTTTGGACAGAAGAAGAAATCGCAGTGTCTTCTGACAAAAATACTTGGGCACAATTATCAAAAGAAGAGCAAATTGCTTATAAGCGTGTATTAGGTGGTTTAACACTTTTAGATACGAAACAAGGTGGCGAAGGGATGCCACTTGTACTTGTTCATCTTGAAAATTTACAAGCGAAAAGTGTATTAGCTTTCATGGGCGCTATGGAAGAAGTACATGCGAAGAGTTACAGCCATATTTTCACAACGTTAGCTACTGAAGAAGAAATTGATGATATTTTTGAATGGGTAGATAACCATCCATTACTTGAGAAAAAAGCTGGTATTGTTACTAGTTACTATCGTCGCTTATTAAAGCCTGAAGTAACGAAAAAAGAGTTATACATGGCAATGGTAGCAAGTGTGTTCTTAGAAAGTTACTTATTCTATAGTGGATTCTTCTATCCACTTTACTTAGCGGGTCAAGGTAAATTGACGGCAAGTGGTGAGATTATTAACTTAATAATTCGTGACGAGTCAATTCACGGCGTATTCGTTGGTATTTTAGCACAACAAATCTTCACAGAACTTTCTGCAGAAGAGCAACAAGAAGTACAAACGGAAACGCAAGAGTTATTAATGGAACTGTATGAAATTGAATTGGCATATACAGAAGAAATTTACACTTCTATCGGTCTTGTAGAGGATGTAAATCGTTTCGTTCGTTACAATGCGAATAAAGGACTTATGAACTTAGGACTTGAGCCGAAGTTTGAGGAAGAAGAAATTAACCCAATCGTTTTAAATGGTTTACGTACAGATACGAAAAACCATGACTTCTTCTCTGTAAAAGGAAATGGTTACGTAAAAGCAACGAATGTTGAAAAGTTAGCAGACGATGACTTCGTATTCAATTTTTAATATAGTGTTATAGAAAAAGCTGTCTTTATAGAAAAGACAGCTTTTTTGCTATGAATAGTTTACATAATGTTATTATTTCATGGGAATATTTTAATCTTGTAAAAGCCCAATTTTTGAGGAAGTGGGAATGAAAAAACAAGGATTAAAGTTTTATTTTTCATATTTAGTCGTATGAGAGATTGAATAACTTATGTCAAAATGAATAAAAAATGAGAAGAAATGAGGACCAGCTCCACCTATACGTTCTTTTTAGTATTGAATTTTCAAATGCTAGAAATTTTGGCTTAAAAATTGCATGAATATTTAAAAAGTAACAAAAAGGGAGGTAATATGCGGTGTGATATATAGTTATTTGAAAACGCTTCCTTTTAACTGTCGATTTTTAAATGGAAATTAGATAGAGAAAGTAGGAGGAATGATAGGTGGGAAAAGTAGTTGGTTTAAAACGTTCATTAGGGCTTTGGTCAATTGTTATGCTAGGGGTCGGGTATATGACACCGATGGTTGGGTTTGATACATTTGGAATCGTTTCTGAAAAAACGGGTGGTCATGTTCCAGGAGCTTATCTTATTGCATTAGCAGGGATGTTGTTTACCGCTGCAAGCTACGGCAAAATGGTAAAGGTTTTTCCTACGGCAGGATCTGCTTATACGTATACACAGAAGACAATTAGTGCAAGGCTTGGGTTTCTTGTTGGATGGTCCGCATTATTGGATTATTTGTTTCTACCAATGGTGAACGCACTATTAACGAGAATTTATATGTCAGCATTTTTCCCAAGTGTTCCTAATTGGGTATGGGTCATTGCCTTTGTTCTCCTGATTACATAAATAAACATGATTAGCGTAAATGCTACTGCTAATTTCAATACTTTCTTAGTAATATTTCAGGTGTTAGTAATGGCCGTGTTTGTTTTTCTAGTTATAAAAGGTTTATTATCGGGAGAGGGAACAGGAGAAATCTTTTCCATTCAGCCGTTTTTTCAATCAGATATACAAATATCACCGTTAGTTGCAGGTGCGACAATTCTTTGTTTCTCGTTTTTAGGTTTTGATGCAGTAACTACATTTTCAGAAGAGACACCAAACGCGAAGAAAACAATTCCTCGAGCTATTTTTCTTACTGCTTTAATCGGCGGAGTTTTATTCATTACTACTACGTATTTTACACAATCTATGTTTCCAGATACATCTGTATTTAAAAATCAAGAATCAGCATCTCCAGAAATTGCACTATATGTTGGCGGGAAATTATTTCAAGCTTTCTTTTTAGTAGGAACCCTTATGGGGACACTTGCGTCCGGTTTAGCTTCTCATACAAGTGTATCTCGATTATTATACGTAATGGGGCGAGATAATGTAATTCCGAAGAAAATATTCGGATACATTCATCCTCGCTGGAGAACCCCAGTATATAATATTATTTTTGTAGGAATTATTTCGCTCTTCGCTATATTCATTGATTTAGAAACAGCAGCATCTCTTATTAACTTTGGAGCGCTTATTGCATTTACATTTGTTAATTTGTCTGTAATTTCTTACTATATAATCAAGCAAAAAAGATATAAGACGATAAAAGATTTCTTAAATTACTTAGTTATGCCTATTTTGGGTGCTGCTACTGTAGCCGTACTATGGTTTAATCTCAATATCCATTCACTTATTTTGGGACTTTGCTGGGCTGCTATTGGAATTGGGTACCTTCTATATGTTACAAATATGTTCCGTTCAGCTCCTCCGCAAATGCATTTTGAAGAAGCACAGGAAATATAAAGTGAAACTATAATCAGTGGGGGGGTGTTCATCCCCCTCCGATTATTAGCCCTCACCAATCGGGCGTTTACGGGCAGCGGGGCTCCCACCTAACTTCTTTGCTCCAGCCGAATTTTGAGGTGGGAGTTTTACTGCCCACAAATAGCGGGATAAAAAAGAAAAAGACATCGGGAATGGATCCGATGTTTTTTTCTTTGAAGATTGGGCAACCATGCAGTATTGCATAATTCATTCAACGGTTCATAAGGAAGAGAGGCAAGTCTAGGGAGTATGGCTGATAAATGATGATCAATATAGTATTTTCATTTGGCACAATTATTGCTTTGTACAATTAGTAAAAATATAAAAGCGGGGTGTTTTCAGTCACAAAGGTTAGAAGAACAATATTAATAGAATGAAAGAAAGGGATGATTGATTATGTATTATGATATTATTACGAGTCCGTGTTATGGAATAATTGAAAAAGTGTCTATTAATAAGGATTCTCGAATTTATGAATGGGAGCCATTATTCTCTATTAAAGATATGAATGGTAAACTGGAAGTAATTAAGATGGGATGTAGTGGAGAAGTTCAATCTTTAGAAGTAGAGGCGGGAGATAAAGTAATTCCAGGTATGGTATTAGCATATATTGAAGAAGATCTTTTCGTTAGTGGTAGTGATTAATGATAGAACAATGAGGAAGATGGAGGCGTTCATCTTCCTTTTTTTATTAAGTAAAGAAAAAAACGTTTTATTTTCAGATTAATTAAAAAAATCTGTATTTAATGATACAATACAAATTATATAGTTCAAAGGAGGAATAGCAGCATGTTTTCCATCGCTCATACAAAAATTAGACCCATAGTTTCTCTACCTATCGATCAATCTGAAAAGGAATGGAATATAGATGTTAAAAATATAAAAGAATCGTTTCTATTTTTAAAAAGAGGAGAGAAATTATTTGCATACGTTCATGTGAAGGATCTGCTATCAAATAGTAAGGAATTAACTTCTAAGCTATTACTTTCAAATGCTGTTTCACTAGATACAATATGTCATCTTAGTAAAGATATTTCTTTAACAGCTCTTTTTCAAATTATTGGAGCGCCGATTGCCATAGTAAAAAATGAAGTGGATGAGCTAACAGGATATATAAGAAGAGAGGATGTTTTTGCAGAACTATTTAAACAAGAAAATCAGAGTGTTGATATATTGAAAATTATTTTAACGTCTATTCCAATGGGGATTTTTGTAGTAGATCGAGAAAAGAAAATTGTAAATTGTAATGAATCTGGTTTGAAGATGATTAAATCGACTCCTGAAAAAGTTATGAATGTACCAGCAGAACTGATTTTTAATGGAGAACACATTAATAACGTATTTACAAAGGGAAAAACGATCTTGAATCAATTACAAATCACAAATGAGATGGGTGTATTAGTTGACTATAGTCCAATTCCAAACTTTGATCAAAGTATTGAAGGAATGGTTATTATTGTGCAAGATTTGCCGATGGTCGAGGACATGGCGATGGAAATTGAATATATAAAGGATTTAAATGAAGATTTACATGCAATCTTGTCTAGTATTTATGATGAAATATTAGTTGTTAATCATAAAGGGGAATTAATTCGTTATAGTGAAACTGTTATCAATGATTTTTGGGGGAGTAGTTTGAAAGACCTTTTAGGAAAAAATCTTTTAGAATTAGAAAATAAAGGATTATTCAGTCCGTCTGTTACGCGATTAGTGTTGGAAAAACAAAAAAAGGTATCAGTTGTACAAGAAACAAAAAGCGGAAGAAAAATATTAGCAGTTGGAAACCCTGTATTTAATGAAAACGGAGAGCTTCATCGTATTATTATTGCCTCAAGGGATATTACCGAAGCAACGAGATTGAAGACGGAATTACATGAAATAAAGAAGATATCAGAGCAATATAAGAAGGAGTTAGATGACTTTAAAAATAAAGATCGTTTTCTTAAGAAGCTTATTTACTGTAGTCCGAAAATGGAGCAAATTATTAACCAAGCTAAAAAAATAGCAGATTTTTCTTCCAATGTTCTTATTTCTGGAGAATCTGGCGTCGGAAAAGAAGTAATTGCTCAGGCAATTCATCAACTTGGAAACCGATCTTCAAAGCCATTTTTAAAATTAAATTGTGGTGCAATTCCAGAAACTTTGTTAGAAAGTGAACTATTTGGTTATACGAAAGGCGCTTTTACAGGAGCCGATAAAAATGGAAAAGAAGGATATTTTAAGCGGGCGGATCAAGGTATTTTATTTTTAGATGAAATTGGAGAAATGCCTTTACATTTGCAAGTGAAATTGCTTAGAGTCCTACAGGAACAAGAAGTAATTCCTATTGGAAGTACAATCCCTACGAAAATAAATGTACAAATTATTGCTGCTACAAATAAGAGTCTTGAAAAGATGGTGGAATCTGGAACATTCCGTGAAGATTTGTTTTATCGGCTAAATGTAATTCCGTTGCGAGTGCCTCCTCTACGAGAGCGAATGGAAGATGTTCCGGTACTTGCCTTTCATTTCTTGCAACAGTTAAATGAAAAATATAATAAAAATTATCATTTAACTCCAGATGCGCTTAGCTTACTAGAGTTTTACTCATGGCCAGGAAATGTACGTGAATTACAAAATATGATTGAACGTTTAGTAGTATCAGCAGATGATCCAGTAATTGAAGCGGAGTTTGTTAGTAAGTTTTTAACAACTGGTTATGACTTTAAAAAATCAAAACCAGCTATTACAAGAGTATTACCATTACAAGAAGCGCTACATTCTGTAGAAGAACAATTGATTTTACTTGCAATGAAGCAGTACAAAACAACGACTAAGGCTGCAAAAGCTCTGGGAATCAGCCAATCTTCAGTGAGTCGTAAATATCAAAAAATTGTTAGTGAAAAAGGGATAGCGGCTGATATCATCTCTTATTCCTAAAAAAGGAGAAGGTCACATAGACTTCTCCTTTTTGTGTGCGCTCAGCATGTGCATATTCTCTAGGAGTCAAGTCCCGAGTGGTGAAGGCGGTAGCGGAAATGATTAACATTCCGTTTTATGCAAAATGGAATAGTGTATGCGAGAGTGCATAAATTGTTTATTGTTTTTAAGAAAATAGTCAGTTTATGAATGATTCCTTTGGATTTTAAATATTGGCATGAAAATTGCTTATAAATATATAAACGATCGATGAAGGGGGATTCAATATAGTGCTAGATTTAAAAATGTATGTAAACGGTGAATGGAGAGAGTCTAGTAATCAAGAGAAAAGAACGATTATTAACCCTGCGAATGGCAAGGGTATAGCATATGCACCTGAGGGAACGATTGAGGATGCAAAATACGCGATAGAAGTGGCGAGAATGGCTTTCGATAGCGGAATTTGGTCAGCGACATCCACTGCTGAAAGGGCATCATATTTATTTAAAATAGCAGATGAAATTGATAAAAATATGGAAGAATTAGTGTACCTTGAAACAATGGATAATGGAAAAACATACCGTGAGGCAGAAGGAGATATTGGAGATGCAGCGGCTTGTTTTCGCTATTATGCCGGATTGATTACAAAGCCAGATGGTCAAACATATCATGTAGCCGATCCGATGCAAGCGATGGTTGTAAGAGAGCCAGTTGGTGTTTGTGGATTAATTGTTCCATGGAATTATCCGCTATTGATGAGTGTATGGAAAATTGCACCTGCTTTAGCAGCTGGAAATACCATTGTGTTTAAACCTTCTGAAGTGACACCAATCACTGCAACAAAGCTATTCGAAATCCTTGAAAAAGTAGGGCTACCAAAAGGTGTTGCCAATATGGTAATGGGGGCCGGTCCAATAGTAGGAAATGAAATTGCAGCGAGTAATAAAGTGGACATGATTTCCTTTACAGGTGGAACAAAAACAGGTAAGCACATTATGAGAACAGCGGCAGATAATATGAAAAAGATTTCGTTAGAACTTGGAGGGAAATCTCCAAATATTATTTTTGCAGATGCAGATTTTGAGACCGCTATTGATTATGCTCTATTCGGTATTTATGCAGGTAGCGGACAAGTATGTTCAGCAGGATCAAGAATCCTTGTAGAAGAAAAGATTTATGATAAATTTGTTAATAGTTTTGTAGAGCGAGCACAGCAAATTAACGTTGGACCTGGTGATAATCCAGAATCAGAAATGGGGCCACTTGTAAGTCAAGAACATATGGAAAAAGTATTACGCTATATTGAAATTGGGAAAGACGAAGGTGCAAACGTTGCTTGCGGAGGTAGACGAATAATGGAGGATGGAAAAGGTGATGGTTTCTTTATTGAACCAACAGTCTTTGTCAATGTAAAACCTGATATGCGCATTGTCCAGGAAGAAATCTTCGGTCCTGTTGTAGTAATTCAAAAGTTTAAAGACGAACAGGAAGCAATTGAGTTGGCAAACGGTACAGACTATGGTTTGGCTGGAGGAGTATTTACAGTCGATGGTGCAAAAGCAATGCGTGTGATTCGCAAACTTCGCGCAGGAATTACGTGGATTAATAGCTATCATCCAACATACAATGAGGCGCCTTGGGGCGGATATAAGCAAAGTGGTATAGGTCGTAGTCTAGGAACGTTTGGTTTAGAAGAATTTCAAGAAATTAAGCAGATTAATATAAATCTAGAAGTAGAACCTATTGGTTGGTTTGCAAATAAAAAAAATGTAGAGGTGAATTAGATGGAAACGAACGTGAAAAATAAATTGAATGAGAAAGAATCAAATGTAAATGAGTATATTACGAAAGTACTACAGTTAATTGAAAAAGAAAAGGTTACTGAAGAAGAGGCAAACTGGATTCAAAAAGAAACAGTAGATGGATTTAGAGAGCATGTAAACCCTGGTTTTCTTGCTTATAGAAAAACAGTAACAAAAGATGGACAATTTGCAGCAGTAGAATGGTCAGATGAAGGATCTTGCTTCATGGATATTAATGGTAAAAAGTATATTGACTGTTTAGGTGGATTTGGAATTTATAATGTTGGTCACCGTAATCCGAAAGTGGTAAAAGCTGTAACGGATCAATTAAAGCGTCAAGCATTGCACAGTCAGGATTTACTAGATCCACTTCGAGCAATGCTTGCAAAGATTTTAGCGGATATTACACCTGGTGATTTGAAATACGCCTTCTTTACAAACAGTGGTACAGAAAGTGTGGAGGCAGCACTAAAACTAGCAAAAATGTATAGTGAACGAACAACGTTCATTGCTACAACGCGTGCTTTCCATGGTAAGAGCCTTGGTGCTTTATCTGGGACGGCAAAAGGAATGTTCCGTAAGCCATTTTTACCATTAATTCCGGGTTTCCGTCATGTTCCGTTTGGCGATATTGATATGATGAGAAAAACATTTGAGACATGTGCATTAGTGGGAGAAGATGTTGCAGCAGTTATTTTAGAACCAATTCAAGGAGAGGGCGGTATTATTTTACCTCCAGAAAATTATTTGAAACAAGTACGAGAGCTTTGTGATGAGTTTGGATCACTCCTTATCTTTGATGAAGTACAAACTGGAATGGGACGTACAGGAAAAATGTTTGCTGCAGAATTATATGATGTCGTGCCGGATATTATTTGTCTTGCGAAGGCGTTTGGTGGAGGTGTAATGCCAGCGGGAGCTATTGTTGCGAAAGAAACAGTATTCAAAAGTTGGTTTGAAAATCCATTTATGCACACAACAACATTTGGAGGAAATCCACTTGCATGTGCTGCTGCAATTGCAACAATCCATGTTTTATTGGAAGAGAAATTACCGGAACGAGCTATGGAAGTTGGGGAGTATTTCTTAAAAGGATTGAAACAAGCAGCAGAAGGACACGAAGATAAAATCTTTGAAATTCGTGGTCAAGGTTTAATGATTGGGATTGAATTCCATAAAGACGAGATTGGTTATGAAGTGTCAAAGGCGATGTTTGATCAAGGCATTCTTGTTGCGGGAACATTAATTAATTCAAAAACTATTCGTATTGAACCATCCCTTACAATTAGTTATGAAGAAGTAGATACAGTTATTAATACGTTTAAATCTGTGCTAACTCAAGTAAAAGTAAAATAAATTTTGTATAAGGTTATATGTGAATTCAAACGATTGAAACTATAATTAGAATAGATTTACCTGTATGTTATTACAGGAAGGCAGTGTAACGAAAAGTTACACTGCCTTTTTATTACATTTTTTATTGTAAGTATTTACATATAATTCGTCTTAGTGTACTATTTAACTAACACACTAAGACAGGAGGGGAGAAATGAAAATCGAGTTTTCTCCAAATACACCAATTTACATTCAGGTAATGGAATACATAAAGAAAGAAATTGTAACGGGTCATTTATTGCCTGGCGATAAAATTCCCTCCGTACGTGAATTAGCGAGTGAATTACAAGTAAATCCAAATACGATTCAACGTACATTTCAAGAGTTAGAGCGGGATGGAGTTGTTGTAACACGTAGAGGAATGGGGCGATATGTAACGAATGAAGGGGAGAAAATTATGGAGCTGCGAAAAGATATGGCGAAAGAATTACTTCATTCTTTTATAGATGGAATGGACAATTTAGGTTTTTCAGAAGAAGAAATTCTTACAATCCTTCGTTCTTCATTACATGAGAAAAGGGAGGAGAGCGAATGACAGAGTTATTAAAAATAGAAAATCTATGGAAGCGGTACGGATTAAAAGTAGTGATCCGTGAGTTAAACATAGAGATTACAGAAGGAAAAATCGTTGGGCTTGTTGGAGATAACGGAAGCGGGAAAACGACGTTATTAAAAATGATTGCAGGATTGCAGCACCCTTCTGAAGGCAGTATAGTAATTAACGGTAAAAAAGTAGGGTTAGAGACGAAAGAAATCGTTTCATTTATGTCTGATAAGCCAGTCTTTGATGATTGGATGACGGTAAAAGATTCTTTATTTTTCTATCGAGATTTTTATAAAGACTTCGACATTCAAAAAGCGGTAGATACGATTGCGGAATTTAAAATACCGTTAGAAGAAAGAATTACAGCTTTATCAAAAGGTATGGTTGAAAAGTTACAAATTATTTTAACATTTTCGAGGAAAGCGAAGTTATACGTACTAGATGAACCACTGGGCGGAATTGATCTTGTTTCTAGAGAACATGTATTGAACCTCATTCTACAATTTTATAGAGAAGATTGTACGATACTAATCTCGACTCACTTAATAAATGAAGTTGAAAATATTTTTGATGAAGTAATCTTTTTAAAAGATGGGGAAATTGTATTGTATGAAAATGTAGAAGAGTTACGTTTTCAGAGAGGGAAAGCTGTCACAGATGTGTTTAAGGAGGTGTTTAGTAGGTGAAGTCGAGCTTAATATATATGTACAATGTGAATAAAAAGCAAATTATTATTTCATTATTATCATTTATATTCGTTGTAGCTGTCGCTTTCGTAAGCTTGGGAAATTATATTAAGCAAGAATCAGGAGAGGTAAGGCAAATAATTATAGTTTCCTTAGTCATCTTAGTATATATAATTTTTATAGCATTGATATTTATTCAGGCGATATCTGCATTTGGAAAAATGACTGAAAGTACATTATTTCGGTTAACACCGACATCAGGTAAAAAGATTGTTTTAGCAATAGTGTTATATACTGTCATTTATCTCCTTATTTTTGAAGTTATAGGTTCTATTTTTTTATATAGTATTTCTATGAAAATAATAAAGGGTACAGAGCTCTATGAAGTGTTATTTACCCAAAGTGTATTCAATCCATTAAAGCACCTCTTTAGTACTATGTTATATGTATTTAAATTATCTAGCATATTGCTTGTATTACTTTTTGCAGTAGCTAGCGTTAAAGTTTTTTCTTTGAAAAAGAAGAAGCTAGAATATACGATTATATTTTTGTTGTTTTTATTAGTAACAAAAGTGATGAGCGTTATATATGAAATGTTGGGTGGGCTTGCTCCTATAGTGCCCTTAATAAGAAATTTAATTTATATAGATGAATCGTCAGATGGAGATGTAATGTTATTCCCGGAAAAGCTTATGAATTTATATAGCCTTAGTTTTTCTATAGGAATATTTATCCTACTTGTTTATATAACAGGTCGCATCATCGACAAAAAACTAGAAGTTTAAAGGAGGAATCATCATTGGGAAATGTAGTAGTGAAATTAGAAAATGTCCGAAAAAAAATCGGTAGAACAGAAATTATTCGGGGCTTATCATTTGAGGTTCGTGAAGGAGAGGTATACGGATTCCTTGGACCGAACGGTAGCGGTAAGACGACGACAATTCGTATGATGACAGGTCTTATTTCTATGACAGAAGGCGATATTACAATTTGTGGTCATAGTATTCGCACAGAGCGTGAAAAGGCGCTAGAGCAAATTGGAGCGATTGTAGAAAATCCCGAGCTATATGATTATATGACTGGAATGCAAAATTTAAAGCATTTTGCGAACATGGCGATTACCCCAATTAGTAAAGAGCGCATCGCTGAAATTGTAAAGCTTGTTGAATTAGAGCATGCGATTCATAAAAAGGTGAAAACATACTCACTTGGTATGAAACAGCGTTTAGGAATTGCGCAGGCGTTACTTCATCAGCCGAAAATCTTAATTTTAGATGAACCGACAAATGGATTAGATCCAGCTGGTATTCGCCAAATTCGTGATTATTTACAACGATTAGCGAAAGAAGAAAATATTGCAGTCATTGTATCAAGTCATTTATTAAGTGAAATTGAATTAATGTGTGATCGCGTAGTTATTATAAAGCAAGGTGAGTTTGTACAAGAGTATAACTTACATGAACAAGCGAAGCATGATGAAACAGTTGTAGTTGCATTTGAAGTAGATCAAGTTCAAAAAGCGAACGAAATTATTAAAGGTAAAGTACAAGGAAATGTAGCTGTGGCATCTGTAATGAAAGAAGAGATTCCGCAAATTGTAAAACAGTTAGTGAATGCTGATGTACTCGTATACGGTGTTACTGTTCAAAATAAAACGTTAGAGGATGAGTTCTTAGCGATTACAGGGGGAGTGAAAGCGTAATGTTTAAATTAATTCAAAATGAATTTTTAAAGTTACATGCGAAAAAAGGTATGTACATTTTAATAGGTGTAATTGCAGCATTGGAGATTTTGGGAGTTTTAGCGATGCTGAAATGGGGAGGAGGAAATGAGTTTAAAGGATCATATTTAGATTTTGTAAGTTCAGAGATTGGTTTAATTACCTTATTTGCAACAATTTTTGGAATTACGATTGCGTCTCGTACAATTACTGATGAGTTCCAAAAAGGTACAATTAAGCAGCTATTAATCCGTCCGAGAAAACGAATTACAGTTTTGTTCTCTAAATATATTACAGTGTTACTTACTATATTATTTATCATATTTGCTAGCACGTTAATCGCAATGATTATTGGCGGGATTGTAATGGATGGTAGTAAAACAGGAGTAACGTTAGGAATCGTAATGAAGTCCATTTTATATCAAGTACTTTCACCGTTCTTCTTTGCAACTCTTTCATTTTGCTTAGCTAATGTATTTAGAAATTCTGTATTACCATTAATTATTACGATGTTCCTATTTTTCTTACAAGGACCAATTAATATGGTACTAATGATGTTTGCAAAAGGTGTAGCGAAATTTGTGGTGTTTTTCCATTTAAATTTAAGTGTTTACGACAGTAATAAATTAGTAAGTGGCGGAGTAGAACCACCATTTACAGAATTTACGTTTACAACTTCATTATTACTTGTGGTTGCATATTTTGCTGTATTACTTGTAGTATCAAGTGTATTATTCCAAAAACGTGACGTATTATAGTAGAAAAAATCCCCGTGTTAACGGGGATTTTTATTAACCAGCTTTTTTGATTTATGTAGCTTTTAAGTGTGGCAGATACATATTTACTTAGGAACATAATTGTAACTAAGTTGAAGAACATTGATATGGTATATCAAATAGGATTGTTATTATGTAATTTAATACGTATATTATTCGGAATAAAGTGAGAAAAATAGGAAGATTTTCAACTATATTCATATTATAATTTAGTTATCCGGCCATTTGTGGAGAAGGGCTACCCATAAAATACTGAATAAAGTTTCACTTTATATCATCTCTGGAGGTGTTCCATATGCAACATGCATTTTCACGTATAAGGCTACGTAGTTTTTTTGGATGGATGATTATAGGGATGTTCCTGACTATGATTCCATTAAATTTATCAGGTGCTTCTGACAATACGATAGAGTTACTGTCACAAATATCAATATTTTTCGCATTTCCACTATTGTGGCTATATTTAAAAACAAGTAAAAATAATGTTGTTTTTAAAAGTTTTTTTGATAAGCCCAGACGTTTACATTGGGGGCTAATTGTATTAGCAACGATAATGGGAATGATTTTTGCAGTCGGTATATCCCAAATTCAATTTTATATTTTAGCACATACTGTACCTAATTTCTTAGTTACCATGTTAGAAGATGGAAATGTAATTAATACGAGTAACATATACATGACGATATTTACTTTCATTTCAGCATGTGTATTAGCCCCAATAATGGAAGAGGTTATTTTTAGAGGGTTTTTCTTACAGCGAATGGCTTACAAATGGGGGATTAAACGAGCGGTTATTATATCCTCTCTTATTTTTGGACTAGGACATTTTGATGTTATCGGTGCTTTCATGTTCGGTGTTATTATGTGCCTTCTATACATAAAGACAAAAAATATATGGACGAATATTGCTGTGCATGCTCTAAATAATTTGATTGCAACGAGTATGCAATTTGTAGGTGGAGAGGGAAGTGACGCAATCTCGATTACGGAATTACAAGCACAAAGTAATTTATGGATCGGCATTGGGCTTACGGTCGTCGGGTTACTTTGGTTAATCCCTTACATTTGGAAACAATGGCGTACAGTAAAAGAAGTTGGTGTGCCACCGATTCGTTTCATAAATGAAGAAAAAGTAGTGAATACATCAGAAGAAAATGAAATATATAGCCAAGTGATAGTAACAGATAGATTGATGGCTGTAGAACTACCTGATGAAGCTGTAAATAAGCTTCGGTTAGAAGAAAATGATTATGTAACAGTTTCTGTAGAAGAAGATAAAGTTGTTATAAAGAAAGCGCATAATAGATAATTAAAAAGTAGCTCCTAAAGAGCTACTTTTTAATTTGTAATAATCTCTACACGAAAATTATTACCGTTCTTTACATATTTAATATCTGTAACGATCCGAACGGTTTTTAGAAGTTCAACTTTTTCACCAATTCGAGGGATGGTCGGAACATTGTCCCAAATACCAAGCAAGTCATCTAATTGTGCCGTTTTTTCATAAAACCAGATTTTCAATGTAAAGCCCCTTTCTCGAACCCTGTGTATTTTAATACATGATATATCATTTTTATTCTTAATGTAAGGGGTTTTTACTCTTTTTGTGAATAAAGATGAATTAATCTTCTGGGAATATATGTTCAATGTCCGGAGTAAGAGCTACTTCTGATAATACGATATGAGAAACTGTCGTTGCATATGAAGAAACATCATTGATAAATTCTTCAAGTTCAACGAGTGAAGGAACAGAGATTTTTACAATGTAGCATAAGCTTCCTGTTACTCGGTAACAAAAACTTGCAGATGGATAAGACTGAATAAACTGTTGCATACGTGTTGTATCACCATTTTTTAAAGTGATTTCTAAAATACAATCTAAAACAAGTCCTGCTTTTTTATAATTGATATCGATTGTGTATTTTTGAATAATCCCTTCACTTTCAAGTTTACGTACACGTTCTGTAGTAGACGGAGCCGATAAGTTTACTCGTTTTGCTAATTCACGCATCGAAAGGCGGCTATCATTATATAATTCATTTAAAATTTTTCGATCAACACGGTCTAATTGCATTTGTAAATATACCTCCAGTAAAATGATAATTTTTGTAAAGAAAAATTTAAAATTAAGATTCATATGAAATGTAAAGTGAACTTTATTTATTTTACAATAAAAAAGAAGGAAATAGGAGGGGAAATGATGGAGAGAATTACATTATCAAATGTAGGAGATACAAAGTTTCAAAAATTATTAGGTCATAATCCAGATATATTAAATTCGTGGAGTACGTTAGAGAATACACTGTATAGTACAGGGGCCCTTTCCGTAGAGTTAAAGGAGCAAGTAAGAAGAACATTAGCGTTCGGGAATGAATGTCCGTACTGTATGGCAAAGGGAAAGCCGGATGATATACAAAAAATAGAAGAAATTAGCGTAGCCGTTACTTTTGCACATGCATTTGTTCATGACCAAAAGGCGATAGATGATAATATGTTTCATATATTAAAACAATATTGGACTGAAAAAGAAATTGTAGAGCTTTGTGCCTATATTTGTTTTATTACTGCTTCGCAGCAACTTGGTTTTCTGTTTCAATTACAGCCCAATTAATTAGGAGGATATTATGCTTAATCAAGCAGCACTTATAATCATTGATGTACAGGAAGCATTCAACTTACCATACTGGGGCGTGAGGAATAACCTTTTGGCGGAAGAAAATATGAAAAGTTTGTTAGAAGAATGGAGAAAAAGAAAACTACCAGTTTTTCATATTCAACATGTAAATAAAGAAAATGTTCAATCGATGTTTTATCAACATGCGGAAACGGTAAACTTTAAAGAAGAAGTGCAACCAATGCCAGATGAAATAATTATCCAGAAATCCGTTAATAGCGCGTTCATTGGGACAAATTTGGAAGAACAATTAAGAGAACAAAATTGTAATACGGTAGTGATTGTAGGATTAACAACAAATCATTGTGTGGAGACTACAACACGGATGGCAGGTAATTTAGGGCTTACAACGTATTTAGTGAGCGATGCGACGGCTACATTCAATCGTAAAGGTCTGGACGGGACAGAGTATAGTGCAGAGGACATTCACAATATGACACTTGTAAACTTACATGATGAATTTGCCAAAATCGTTACGACTGAAGGTGTTTTAAAATTATTTTAAGAAAATAATTGTGGAATTATGTAGAAAAAAATAAGAATATTTCGTATAATCTAAGTATAATCATTTTGAAAATAGGGGTGGCATCATATGGAGCAAATTCCAGTAAAGAAAATAGAAGAAGTACTCGTTTTAGCAGGAGATGATAAACAAAAGCAAAAGGAATTTTATGAATTGCTCTTAACAACGGAGTTTTATGTTGCTGGTTCACTTGAAGCAGAAGACGGGGCAACGGAAGGAACACTTCGTTTGCGTCATTTCCAAGGAGAGGGTAGATGGATCGTTCCGTTCTTTACACAATTGAAATTTGTAAAAGATGTGTTGCCAGAAGGTACACCCCTTATTACGATACGTGGAAAAGAATTATTGGGTAGCATCGAGAAAGATGCGACAGCTGTATTAAATGTTGGAACAGATATGAGTAAAACATTTATTCCAGAAGAAATTGCAGAGATAGCATCAGGACGAATCTTTAATTATTATAAGTAAAAGGAAAAGCTTAGCAGCTTTTCCTTTTTAATTTGAACATGGAGTGGCTATACCAGAAGAAATAGAAACAGTTTTGTTAGTTGTATTTATTGTTGCTGTAGCTCCGAGGGGAATACCGATATTTGGACTTATATGTCCAATCGGTAAACCGAATAACACAGGTATATTATATGGCGTGAAATATTCATATAATATTGTTTGCAATGATTGAGATGGCTTAGAAGGGTTGCAGTCGTGACAACTTGTAAAAATAACGCCGCTGCATTCATTAAACTGTCCAGATAAAAGTAGTTGATTTAACATCCGGTCAATGCGGTACGGTTCTTCACCAATATCTTCAAGCAATAAAAGTTTATTTGACGTATTTATCTCATAGGGCGAGCCAATTATACTTGTTAACACAGTTAAATTCCCTCCAACTAATGTGCCTGTAACTGTACATGGAGAGGTAGGTACGATACATTCTGATGCATATAAGATAGATGAATACGGATGGAATAGTTGATTGAAAGAAGATAAGGAGAGAGAATCTATACCTTTTCCTAATTCTTCAATCATTGGACCATGAAAAGTAACCAGCTCCGCATAGCGTGAAAAGGCAGTATGTAAAGCCGTAATATCGCTATATCCCCAAAAAATCTTTGGATTCCGTTGAATGATTTCATATTGAATGTAAGGGAGGAGACGAGCGCTGCCGTAACCACCTCGTGCACAAAAGACTGCTTTGACCTCAGTGTTTGTAAATGCTTCATGTATATCATCAAGACGAACTTGATCACTTCCAGCTAAATATCCATATTTTTCATAAACACTCTTTCCAATTATTACGGATAATCCCATCTCTTGTAATACTTTCACACCTTTTAATATATTCTCAAGTGTTGGTGGGCCAGACGGTGCAATAACCATTACTGTATCACCTTTTTGCAAAGCATTTGGATAAATCATTGTTCTCAGCCTCCTTCTCTTTCAATATATTCGCTTGAGCGAAAGTTCAATCCTTGTAAAAGAAGGGGAAAGCATGTCATATAAAGAAGGTATAGGGAAAGTAGGAGGGAAAATGATGTTTACAAGTCGAGTAATAGATATATTACAAATTAAGTATCCGATCATTCAAGCAGGTATGGCAGGAGCGATTACAACGTCAGAACTTGTTGCAGCTGTGAGTAATAGCGGAGGATTAGGTACGCTTGGAGCAGGGTATATGAGCCAAGAACAAATCCGTGAAGCGATTTATAAAATAAGGGAACTAACAAATAAGCCTTTCGGTGTTAATTTACTTTTAACGAAAGAGATACAGATAGAAGAAGAGAAGATAAACGAGGCGAAAGTATTACTTAGTGGAGTGAATAGAGAATTAGGTATAGAGGAAGAAAAGACTTTAAAACTTCCAAAAAGCTATAAAGAACAATTACAAGTATTATTAGAGGAAAAGGTACCAGTCGTTAGTTTTGCATTTCAAACGTTAGAAAAAGAAGAAATAGATGATTTGAAAAAGGAAGGGATAAAAGTTATCGGAACAGCTACCCATGTAGCGGAAGCGAAAGCACTTGCTAAGTTAGGGGTAGATATTATTGTCGGGCAAGGTAGCGAGGCAGGAGGGCATAGAGGAACGTTTATTGGGAAAGAACAAGATGCGATGATTGGTACATTTGCATTAATCCCGCAATTAGTAGCGGAAGTACCTCATATCCCGATTGTTGCAGCAGGTGGTGTAATGAATGGGCAAGGGCTTGTTGCGGCATTTGCGTTAGGGGCAGAGGCTGTTCAAATGGGATCAGCCTTTTTAACGAGTGAAGAAAGTATTACGCATGACGTGTATAAAGAGGCGATTTTACATAGTACAGATACGAGTACAACGGTAACCCGTGCGTTTTCCGGGAAATATGCACGGGGTATTCGTAATGAATTTATAGAGAAACATGAAGGAAGAGAAGAGAATTTACCGATGTATCCAGTGCAAAACGTATTAACTTCAAAAATACGTCAAGAAGCAGCGAAGCAAAATAAGGAAGAGTATATGTCGCTTTGGGCGGGACAAGCATCATCATTAGCACGAACGGAATCAGCTCAGCACGTAGTGAAACGTGTCATGAAAGAAGCAGAGAACGTAATTGAACAATTACAAGATGTATATAAAAAAAGACCACTTGAATAATTCAAGCGGTCTTTTCGTTAGTTTGCTTTATAAAATTGTTGGATAGCTTCGTCGATGTAAACCCAGCCTTTCCAACCTAAGTGCATATGATCTTTTAAGAAGTACTTATCATATTCATGATTTGAGAAATCAGCAATTGGATAGCCAGCTTGCTTAATTTGCTCATGAACTTTATTGTAGTATAATTCGCGTTTTTCTTTCGGGAAGCCAGCGTAATCATACCAAGGACCTTTTACAGGAACAGAAATGAAGAGCGGTTTTGCGCCAGATTGTTTTAATAAATCAAGTACAATTTGTAAATCTTCATATTCTGGTGATTGGTCATAAGCATCATTTTTTAAGTAACCTTCACGTTGTTTTAATTTCTTCTTAATTTTGCTATTGAAGTAATCATCTTCGATGCCATATTCGTTAGAGCTTGATTCTACTGCACCTGTTTGATCAGCATGCTTACGAGCTTCTTCCCAGTTCATTTGTTTCAATGATGGATCAAGCTGTTCTTTATGCGGCTTAATATTAAACATAACTGTAAATAAATCTTTACGATCTAGAATGTTACGATAAATATAAGCGAAAGGTTTAGCAGCAAGTGCTTTTACTTTATACTTTGTATCATCGTAGGCGATACCTTCAAGCGAAATTTTTAATAAAGTTTCTTTTTTTACAATCTCAAAGTTTAATAAGCGTTTTGCAATTTGTTTTTTCATTTCAGGTTTTAAATCATCGTTGAAAATGAAGTGGTAACCTTGTTGTTTTGAAAAGTTAGGTGCAAAGTGTGTCTCATCAATACCTTGTGGTACAAACCATTGCGGAGAAAGAACGAATATCATTTTCTTATCTTTCAATTGATCCATTGTAGATGTGAAGTTTAATACATGTACAAGGTCTTGTGTTCCACCGCGCCCAAGTAGGAATGGTGTGAATCCTTCAGGCTTTACTTTGAAATAATTCGATGGATGGAAAGCATCCATACGTGCGAATTCCGATGAACCGTACATCGGAAGATATTTCGGGTCTGCTAACATCTTTTGCTGTAAAATCATACTTTGAATCTTTTCTTCTTTTAAAGAAGTCGCAGCTTGTTCTACTTTCTCATCACTTAAAAGTGGGAGTAGGAAGCGCGTAGGAATAAGTAAGAATACAGCAAAAAGGGCCAATGCTAAAAGCATCGGACCAAATTTCACTTTGTTCATCGGATTTCTTCTAACTTTTTAATAACCATATTTGGTGTAGCCCACTCATCGCGGTCAAAATCAGAAATAGAAACTTCAATCTCTAAACGCTCTTGGAATTCTACTAATAAAGATACTACAGCGAAAGAATCAAGAATACCTTCTTCAAATAATTGAACATCTAAGTTTTCTTTCACAATATCGTTTTCACATACTTCTTCTAAAATATCTAATACTTGCTCTTTGAATTCTGCCATTTTTAAAATCTCCTTTATATCCGAAATATATTATATGTGCAACTTCTTAATAGTATAAGAAGGGTGCATTAAAAGTATCTGTTAAGGTGTCCAGAGAAGATCAGGAAACCGAAACATACAACGTGGAACGTAATTACAATCGCAAGGACGTGTGTAAATTTATTGTTTGGCCAAAACTTATGCTTCTTGTTTTTTCGTTCGAAAATATCGAATAAGATAAACAAGGCAGCGTGATAAAGACCATAAATAATGTATTGATACACATGCTCACCAGTAATATGCCATATTCCCATGATGAAAAAGTTTAAAAATGCACCGATATACGAAATTGTGTAACGGTTTTTAATTAACTTTTTCTTCGTTGCGAAAAAGACGAAACGCATGTAAATAAAGTCACGGAACCAGAATGATAAACTCATATGCCAGCGGTTCCAGAAGTCTTTAATGTTACGACTAATGAATGGTTTATTAAAGTTTTCTGGAGTTTTAATTCCCATCATATAACTTACACCAATTACAAATGAGCTATAACCAGCAAAGTCAAAGAATAAATATAAGCTATAGCTATACATGTAAATCATATTTGATAGGATTGTATCTTGCTGAGCGAATGCCGGATCCATAAAATATTGCTTTATTAAGTAAGCAATAATAAATTTATACAAGAAACCTTGGAAAATACGGTTTAGCCCTGTATATAGTAAATTTTGATATTCTTCTACACTAGGTGGCTTTTGAATATCTTTTTGGAATCTGCGGTAACGATCGATAGGTCCCGTTGAGATAGCTGGGAAGAATAAAACGAATTCCCAGAAATTAAAGAAGGAAAGTTCTTTAATTAAGTTATCACGAACTTCAAATACCATTTGTACTGCTCTAAATGTTACATAGGACATTCCTAAAAATACAACAAACTTTAGCTCAGGTACAAACGGTGCAATTTTTGCTAAAACAAGCGGTAAAATCGACAAAATAACAGCCATATAAAACCTAAATGTACTATTATTTTGTTTTCTTAACATTAAATAGCCTTTAATAAGGGCATATTGCCAAATAATAAATGCGGCTAACATGATTGCTTGCTTCGGTTTATCAGAGAAGATAATAACGAGCATTACTAATGTTAAAACGGCATTATATTTACGCAACATTTTACCTTTTAATCCAGCTATGATAGTAGGTATTAATAAAATGCCTACTATAGCGAAAAAATAAAATGATCCATATGCGGTCATGCTGTAACCTCACTCAATAATTTTTTGCGATCTACCTTTCCATTTGGTGTCATTGGAATAGAAGAGTGATACATGAATTTACGTGGAATCATGTAATTTGGTAATCGCTCATTGAGTTCTTTTTTGATTGCAGATGTTAATTTGAATTCTTTTTCAAACGAATGCTCTCCAGGAACAACAACCGCTAATAAGTAATCATATTTTTCACCTTTTTTAATTGGAACAACAACTGCACCTTCTACGTAAGAACACGCGCGAAGATGATGTTCGATTTCTTCTAATTCCATTCGATAACCATGAAGCTTAATTTGGAAATCAAGACGACCATTATAGAATAGAAGACCATTTTCTACATAGCCAGCATCACCTGTTTTATAGGCACGCTCACCATCAATCATGGTAAATACTTTTTCTGTTAATTCAGGGCTTCCTAAATAGCCAACGCTTACGCTTGGACCGACAATTATGATTTCACCTTTTTCACCGTCAGGTGCAATTGTACCATCTTCTTTCATAATAAGAAGGCGACAGTCTGATTTACAGTAGCCAACTGGAAGTGATTTGTATTGATCAAGTACTTCTTCTGTAACGTGAATGCCTGTTACAGCAACAGTAGCTTCTGTTGGACCGTACGTATTCATAATTGCTGCTTTCGGGAAACGCTCAATTAATTTTCTAGCTACTTCATTTGGTAACACTTCACCGCAGAATAAGAATGTTTTCATGTTTGGTAGCATACTTTCAGAGAAAGAGGCTTCCATTAAACACATTTCTGCGAAAGATGGTGTCGAAGTCCATACTTGTATATCCGATTGCTCTAAAGAAGCAAACAAGTCTTTTGGACGTGCAATCATGTCTTTATCGATTGCCCATAGTGTGCCACCCGTTACTAATGATGGGTAAATATCCATTACAGATAAATCGAATGAGAAAGGTGCTTGGTTTAAGAATACTTGCCCTGTTTGTAAGTTGAAATCTTCTACAGCCCATTTTGTAAAGCTAACAAGACAGTTATAAGTAATCTGAACCCCTTTCGGATTACCTGTACTTCCTGATGTGTAAATAATGTAGAAGTTCTCATCACCTTTTACCGCATGTTCAGGATTTGGAATGTTCCCTTTATGAGTAAAGAAAATATCTTTTAAGTTGTCTTCACTTACGATACGAACTGGTAAATCAGTTACAGTTACTTCAGTTCCTGATAAAAGTAATTTCGCACCAGAATTTTCAGCGATACGTTGTACGCGATCAGCTGGGATAGATAAATCTACAGGAATGTAAGCATGTCCAGCTTTTACACAACCTAAAAAGTTAATAATCATTTCAGGTTGCATATGGCCATAAACCATAATTGGTGAACGATCATCTGGATACTCAGAAGAAATCCAATGTGCTAACGCATCAGAATCTTCCTTTAATTGTTTGTACGTAATTTTCGCATCTCGCCAAACAAAAGCGGTTTGATCAGGCGTTTCTACAGCCCACTTTTCAATTTGTTCTAATAACTTCATAACGTTCCCACCCTAGAATTCATTGTAAATAAATGTACTTGTGTTTGTATCATGGAATCCATACAACCAAAGTAATGCAAATAAAATTGCAAGGTAATAAACCGTCTTTGCAACCCATTGTGTGAGTGGTTGAGACCATATCTCTTTTAATCTTTCCATGTCTTTCCCTCGCTTAATGAAATAATAGCTCTTTGTAGGTATCATGTCCTACATTATTGTGAAAAAAACAAAATCCCACATTTTAGGTAAAAATAAGTCAAAAGGCTCTTTTCTGATATTAGCACTAAATACTAAAAAAGAAAATCCCTAACTTAGCAATTATATTACATTCAGCATGAATTTGTAATGGGTTTGACATGTAAATAGGAAGTGGATTGTGTGAATGTATAAAAGTGGATTGTGAGAAGGCGGGAAAATATAATATTTGTTTTGTTATTCCTGAATTGGAGTGGGTTAATAATCACTGGGTACTTAGTACATTTTCAAGGTATAGAGCCTTTTAAAAGGAGGTAATTATTATGAAAAGAGAGTGGAGGAGTTTTATTTCAGAGGAAAATATCATTAAATGGAGACGGCATTTCCATAAGTATCCGGAATTATCGTTTCATGAAAAAGAAACTTCGCAATTTATATATGAAACATTATGCTCATTTTCTTCTTTTGAAGTAACGAGACCAACGCAGTACAGTGTGCTAGCAATTAAAAGAGGAAGGCAACAAGGAAAAGTAGTTGCGATTCGAGCTGATATAGATGCTTTACCAATCCAAGAGGGGACAAGGAAACCTTATACGTCTGTGCATAAAGGAATAATGCATGCATGCGGGCATGATGCTCACGCAGCTATTTTATTAAGTACAGCAGAGACGATAGCAAATATGAAGGAAGATTTTGCAGGCGAAATCCGTCTGTTCTTTCAGCACGCAGAGGAAGTGTATCCCGGTGGTGGACAAGAAATGGTGGAGGCCGGTGTTATGGACGGCGTCGATTATGTAGTAGGTTTGCACGTTATGTCTGGATTAGAAAGTGGAAAGATAGGAATTGTATATGGCCCTATGATGGCAGCACCAGACGTATTTACAATTGAAATTTTAGGAAAGGGTGGTCACGCGGCACGACCAGAAGAAACGATAGATCCTATTGCTATCGGAGCACAAATTATTACAAATTTACAACATATCGTATCAAGAAATACAAGTGCTTTTATGCATAGAGTAGTGTCAGTTACACAATTTCATGGGGGGATGGCCGATAATATCATTCCTAGTGCAGCAGCTTTAATGGGAACTGTTCGATCTTTTAATCAAACATTAAGAGAGGAAGCAAAAGAGAAAATTGAGCAAATTGTAAAAGGAATTACAGAAGCACATGGGGGAGATTATACATATACGTATCGTTACGGATATGATCCAGTTGTTAATAATGAGTACATTACGAAAATAGTAGAAAAAAGTGCGATAAAATTGTTCGGAAATCAGCGTATTGTGCATCTTGAACCTTCTATGGGAGGAGAAGATTTTTCAGCGTATTTAAGAAAAGCACCTGGTTGTTTCATTAAATTAGGAACAGGGAATAAAAATATTGATACTTGTTATCCACATCATCATCCGAAATTTGATGTGGATGAATCGGCTTTAATTAATGGAGTGGAACTATTTTTAGAGACAACTATAAGACTACTAGAAACTGATAAAGCATAAAAAAAGGCAACTGCACTCTTGAACTGTACCCTATAAAATGGACAGTTTAATAAAAAAGCCCTGAAAAATCAAGCACTTAAAAGGTGGTTCCGATATTCGATCGGAGCCATCTTTTTTAATGTCCACTGATAACGATTATAATTATACTCCTCCATATAATCCTTTATGTTGAGCTCAAGGGATTCAAAGGTTTGACAATCTTTATAATCTAATTCATCTTTCATATGACCAAAAAAGGATTCCATTGGTGCATTGTCTAAACAATTGCCCCTACGGGACATAGATTGTCTGATCCCCATTTCTCTTACACGTTTCTGAAATTCAGGGTGTGTATAATGAATACCTTGGTCTGAATGTAGAAGCGCTTCAGGATGAATGACTTCTCCTAATCTCTCTTTCAAGTTATCTAATGTTTGATAGACGATATCCATTCGTAAAGAGGAAGAGACATGATAGGCTAAAATCTCTCGTGTTGCGCTGTCTTTTACACATGATAAATAAGCCTTCTTTCCTTTTCCATAAAATAAATAGGTAATATCCGTTAACATACTTTTTTCAGGCTCTTCTTGATTGAATTGGCGTTTTAAAA